>JBKJNA010000063.1:0-54139 GCA_046596195.1 Acidimicrobiales bacterium
GCAGCTCAAGCGGCTGGGCCCATGGCGTCCGCACCACCGGTGCCAAGGTGGTGTATTGCCACAACCCGGCCCGCTGGCTCTACCAGTCGGCCGGGTTGTGGCAATACACCACCTTGGCACCGGTGGTGCGGACGCCATGGGCCCAGCCGCTTGAGCTGCACAGCACGACGTCGGCGTCGATGCGCAGTGAAGAGAAGGTGGGCGCGAGGAACGGGAACGCCGTCCGGTGGTGCTCCCGGAACGGCCCCATCCGGTCGAGCCACGTCGTCCGCACGTCGACGTCGTCGAAGTCGTGGAACGTGCCGCTGGGGCGGAACACGGAGGTGTAGATCGGCGCCGCCGGAAAGGCGCGGTGCATGGCTGCGACCACCCGTTCCGCTCCTCCTCGCTGGGTGAGGTAGTCGTGGGCGATGGCGACGCGCATGTCAGTACGCCCCTTTCCGGCAGAGAACCGCAGGGACGGTGCGGGCCAGGATCCAGAGGTCCACGGCGAGGGACCAGTTGTCCACGTAGTACAGATCGAGGCGCACGTAGTCGTCGAAGCTCATGTCGCTGCGGCCGCTCACCTGCCACATCCCGGTGATGCCGGGCTTGACCCGCAGGCGGTCGTAGACCTCGAGGGACCAGGCGTCAGCCTCGCAGCGGAGGGCCGGGCGGGGTCCGATGAGGCTCATGTCGTTGCGCACCACATTCCACAGCTGTGGCAGCTCGTCGAGGGAGAATTGCCGGATCAGCCGCCCCACCCGGGTGACCCTCGGGTCGTGGGCCAACTTGAAGAGGCGGATGTCGACATCGCCCGCCTCGTGCAGGTCGGCGATCTGGTGCTCGGCGTCATGCACCATCGTGCGGAACTTGAGGATGGAGAACGGCCTTCCCCGCAGGCCCAGCCGGGACTGCCGGAAGAACACCGGACCGCGCGTTTCCAGCTTGATGGCGATGGCCACGAACAGCCACAGGGGCGCAGTGAGGGTGAGCATGCCGAAGGCGAGAACGAGGTCCGCCGATCGTTTCATGGTCGGGCGGAGTCCCGTCTCCTGTGACGGGTGCACCCGCAGGACGGGGTGGTCGCCGACGCAGTCGATCGAGAGGCGGCCGGGCCGCACGTTGGGCAGCGACGACGTGAGCTCGACGCACACGCCCAGGAGTCCGAGTCGACGGACGAGGAAGTTCAGCATGGCCGGGTCGACGGCTGACGTCACGATGACCGCCGTATCGACGGCATGGGCGGCCAGCAGCGACGGTGCGTCGGCGACACCGCCCAGGACCTCGACGTCGGGGGCCAGCAACCAGCCGGCCAGGTGATCGTCGGTGACGACGCCGACGAGGCGGTCACCGCTGCGGTGGCCTTCCGACATCATCGTTGCCACGTTCACCGCCTCGACGCTCGACCCGATGACCACGGTGCGGCGCCCGAGCCGGCCACGACGCCACAGGACCCGGCTCACCAGGTCGCGGCCGGAGCGCACCAGGCAGCTGGCCCCGAAGGCCAGCAGACCGAAGGCCACGTACCACTGCGGCGGCGCAGGATGGCCCATCAGCCCGGCGAACGCAGCCTCGAGGAGCGTGGCCATGGCGACGGCGTGCAGCAGGTGCAGCAGCTCCCGTGACTTTGTACCGAGCACCCGGCGCGAGTACAGCCCGTAGGCAGCGAAAACCACGGGCCACAGGGCCGCTGTCGCCAGCACCAGCACGGCGTTGCTGTGACGGGGGCCGGTGCTGAACAGGGCGACCCATGCCGCTGTGGCGGCCACGCCCAGCGCATCGGCGCTCACCACGGCAAGCCGCCGCCACCGCCTGGAGATGATCCCGGGACCACTCCGGCCCCGGGGAGCCATCCCCTCGTTCAACCCCCTGAGGTCGGGGAGATCCGCAACCGGCCCACGGGTCGGCTGCAGCATTTTTGTCATACGCAACGAGGCCTCCAGACGAGACTCGACGAGCCACCCATGAACGGTTGTACGCCCCACGTGGGTCCGACGGGCTACGGAAGGATGTCGCGGGCGTGAAGAGCAGCAAACGGAAACTTGATGCACGGAGGCCTCACGGAAACAGGATTCGGTCCCGGGCGCTGGCCCTGATCCGCCCGCCCCGGTACGCCGCCCGGCGGCACCAGTCACCACGTCGAGCGGACGAATGGAACAGGTATGGGACGTTCACGATGAGCGCCCACCACGACCGCAACTCGGGCCGCAGCGCCGGCCGGCGGAGGCCACGCGACCGAAAGGCGCGGTACAGCTGTACGTCAGCCATGCCGAATCTATAGGCCTGTCTCATCGTCGAACGGATATCCGGCCGGTGCCGGTACGCGACAACAGCAGCCGGGCAGTGACCCAGGCGAAATCCCTCGAGCTGGGCCCGCCAACTGAACTCGACGTCGGCCCCACCTCGCACGTATGCCTCGTCGAAGCCACCCAGGCGTTCGGCCACCTCGCGCCGGAGGCCTACGTTCGCACCGATGGCGTAGGGGAGAAAATCAAGGGCCATGGGCAGGCGCTCGAGCGGGACGGCGGGCCGCCATTGCTGGGCCGCGCCCGGGTTGAGTACCTGCTCGTCGAGAGCGCCGCCGACGATGTCGAACGCCTCGAGGGACGCAGCCATGGCCCGCACCCAGTCCGGCCCGACGACATCGTCGGCGTCGCAGATGAGGACCACGTCACCTGTTGCGATGCTTAAGCCCTGGTTGCGTGCTGCATTGATCCCGATACGAGCGGACCCGTCGACCACCTGGAGGCCCGGCAGGCGTGAACTGAACGTCTCGGCTACGTCCACAGTCCGGTCTGTCGAGCCGTTGTCGACGACAAGGACGTCGAAAGGCGCGAGAAAGGTCTGTGCGGCAAGGGCATCGAGCTGCGCTCCGATGGTGGACTCCCCGTTGCGAACGGGGATCACGACCGAGACCGTCACGCTAGCGGGACACCGGCGGCGGATTGGCGGGAAGTCCTTGTGAGAGTCGACGTCTTCTCTGAACCTGACGGTCGTTCTCGGGCCACAGGCCCATGATGGACTACGTGGCGATCAGCGGCCTCGCCCTTCGGCGCTCTTTCACGGGCCGTTCACGGAGACCGGTCGTGCGTGGGCGAGGTCATGGTTGCCCACTTTACGGTCCATTCACGGCGCGTACACGAAGGCTGCAATCGGCGTCTTTACCGTTGCACGAGATGCGCCTCATCGAGATCACGGCGGTAATCGCCCCGAACGGGCTGGGGCATTTGAGGCGAACCTGTGGGGTCCTCGACGCGCTCGCCCGCCGGGTGCCCGCCTGTCGCGTGACGGTTGTCTGCGAGCCTTGGCAGATCGAGGCGCTGACAACGACGGGCTCGGCGCGGCGGGTGCTCGGGGCCGCCGCCATCGTCTCCGGCGTCACCGAGCCGGGCGTGCGTTGGACAACCTACGCCGGTGCCTACGACGACGGGCGGCTGCTCGACTGGGAGCTTCGGCTCGGGGCCTCGGGTGTCCTCGATGACGCAGACCTCGTGGTGTCCGACAACCTGGTAGGGGTCCTGGATGCCCGACCGGACACGGTCCTCTTCGGGTCTTTCCTGTGGTCGGACATCTTCGCCGGATCGGATTCGACTCCTGCGGCGGTCGGGCGCTTCGTGGCCCACGAGCGTGGGTTGCTCAACCGTCACCGTCCTCCGATGGTGTGTGTCGGGGACGTGGCGATGCCGGGTGTCGTAGACCGCACGGAGGCTGTGCCGGTCTCTTGGATGTGCGACGAGGAGTTCATCGGGGCGGGTGAGCACAGCGACGTCATCGCCGTACTCGGTGGCCGGAGCGGAGCCCTGGACGATCCCTTGGCAGCAGCGGCGGCGCAGCTGCTGGCCAACGGGTATCGGGTCGCAGCGTCGGCACCGGTCCTGGCAGCACTCCCTCATGGCCTGCGGTGGTCAGCGACGTTGTTCGAGCACTCCGCTGAGGACTACCGGTGTGGCGTGGTGGTGTGCAGGCCGGGTACGGGCGCGATCACGGACTGCGTGGCTGCTGGTGTGCCCATGGCCCTGTTCCATGACGGGTCGAATGGCGAGATGAGCCACAACGCCCGACGGGCGACCGAGCTGGGTATCGGCATCGAGGTGACGACGGTCCCGGATCTGCTGTACGCAGCCGAGGTCCTGCTCGGCCCCGGCGGCGATGCGGCCCGATCCCGGATCGTCGAGCTCCCGAAGAACGGCCTCGAGGAGGCGGCAGCGTGGCTCGAAGGATGGCTCCACGAGCGCCGGCTCCTCCCCTCGGGGCCCGCAGAGGCGGCGTTCGCATGAGGGCCGGCGTCGATACTCGGGTCGGCCCCGTCTGCGTCGGACCGGAAGCCCCCTTGCGGGAGGTGCTCGCCCTCCAGGACGAGGCGCCGGCCCGTGGGCTGCCGACGGGCATCGCACTGGTCGTCGACGAGACGGGGGTGCTCCTGGGCACGGTGACGGACGGCGACGTGCGGCGCGCCCTGCTGACGTACGGCACTGCCGACCTGCATGCCTCCCAGGTGATGCGTCCTGACCCGATCACCTTCCCCGACTGCACAACCATGGGCGAGATCCTCAAGCTGCTTCCCGCCGAACTCGCCCGGCGGGACCGCCGGAGCAGGCGCTTCCTCGGCAAGGTCGTTCTGGTCGACGACACGGGACGAGCGACGAGGATCGTCGACTACCACGAGCTGTGGGAGCAGCGGGTCGCCACCCATCGCCACATCGTGGTGCTCGGGATGGGGTACGTCGGGCTGACCCTCGCCCTTGCGCTGGCCGACGTGGGCTTCGGGGTGACGGGGGTCGACGTCGATGTCGACCGCATCGCCGACCTGAACGCGGGCGTCTCCCACGTGCACGAGCTCGGGCTTCCGGACCTGCTGCGCAGTCACGGCGGCGAGCGCCTCGCCTTCCTGCCCTCCGTACCGGACGGCGGGGACGTGTTCGTGATCGCCGTGGGGACCCCGATTGCGAAGGGCCCGGACGGTGCCCTGCCGGACCTCACCTACCTGGAGCTGGCGGCCGAGGCGGTAGGGCGGAAATTGGGCCCGGGCGGCCTGGTCGTGCTCCGGTCGACGGTGCCCATCGGGACGACGCGAACCGTGGTCGTCCCGATCCTGGAGCGGGCCAGCGGCCTGCGGGCGGCGACGGACTTCCACGTCGCCTTTGCGCCGGAGCGCACGTCGGAGGGTCTGGCGTTGCACGAGCTGCGTTCGTTGCCGCAGCTCATCGGCGGCATGAACGACGACAGCACAGAAGCCACTGCGGCGCTGTTCCGAGAGCTCACGCCCACACTCGTCCGCATGGAGAGCCTGGAGGCGGCCGAGCTGGCCAAGCTGGTGAACAACTCCTTCCGGGACCTTGTGTTCTCCTTCTCCAACCAGGTCACCCAGATTGCCGCACCCTTCGGGTTCGATGTGGTGGAGGCCATCCGTGCCGCCAACCGTGGCTACCCGAGGGACCCCGTGCCGCTCCCGAGCCCCGGTGTCGGCGGTCCATGCCTGACCAAGGACCCCTACATCCTGGCCTCGTCGGCGGCCCGGTCGAACATCGACGTCACGCTGTTCGAGCAGGGCCGGACGGTCAACGAGAGCATGGAGGGCTTCGTCGTCGACAGCCTGCTCAAGCACATTGACATGCACCGGCCCTCACGGCACGAGGTGAAGGTCATCGCCTGCGGGCTGTCCTTCAAGGGTCATCCGGAGACGGGCGACGTCCGTGACTCGACAGGCGTCGGCATCGCCCGCAGGCTGACACAGCACGTGGGGTGTGTCCTCGGGCACGACCCGGTCGCGTCGCCCGCCCAGATCGCCGCCTTCGGGATCGAACCGTGCGACTTCGACGAGGCCATCGAGGGCGCCGACGTCGTCCTCTTCCTGAACAACCACCTCTGGTACCAGCGCCTCGACGTGAGCGGGGTCATCGGCCGCATGGCCAAGCCGGCCATTCTCTTCGACGGCTGGCACCTGTTCCGGCCCGAGGATGTCGTGCGTACCGGGCCGGCGGTCTATGCCGGCCTCGGCTTCAGCCGGACCTCCGACGTGCTGGCGCCGGGCACGTTCGCAGGACGAGGCGCCTGAGATGCGCGTGCTCGGCGTGATCGTGGCGAGGGGCGGGTCCCAGGGCGTGCCCCGCAAGAACCTGCGTCCACTCGGGGGCCAGCCCCTGATCGTCCACTCGATCGCCACGGCGGCCTCGGCCAGCCGGCTGACGCGGACCGTTGTTTCCACGGACGACGACGAGATCGCGATGGTGGCCGGGGCCAATGGCGGTGATGTCCCCTTCCGGCGGCCGGCCGAGCTGGCGACCGATGATGCCGGCCCCATCGGCGTCCTCTGCCACGCCCTCGCAGCTGTCGAGGCCGCCGGCGACCAGCCCTACGACGCCATCCTGCTCCTGCAGCCCACCACCCCGTTCCGCACGAGTGGCGACGTGGACGGTGCCATCGACCTCCTTGACAGAAGCGAGGCAGACAGCGTGATCAGCGTGGTGAGTGTGGGCGGCCACCACCCGGCCCGCATGAAGTGGCTCGAGGGCGACCGCCTCATCGACCCGTCGTTCTGCGAATCGTACGAAAACCAGCCCCGCCAGGAGCTCCAGCCGATGTACATCCGCAACGGGGCGCTCTACCTCACCAGGCGCGACATCCTGCTGGGCGGCTCTCTCAAAGGAGCCGACTCGCGCGCCTGGATCATGCCGCCGGAGCGCTCGGTCAACATCGACGACGAGCACGACCTCCTCCTCGCCGACTGGCTGCTGGAAGGGCACCGCGCATGACGGCGCTACGGGTCCTCAACGTTGAGCAAGGGCGCTACGACGCGGCGGCCCGGGCCCGGCTGGAAGCGGTCGCCCATGTCACCTGGGCCGACTGCGCCGGCGCGGCGGAACTTGCCGCCCTGCTCCGGGGAGACGACTTCGACGCCCTGTTCGTCCGCATCGGCCTGCGGGTGGACGACACCGTCCTCGACGCCGGTCCTTCGCTGCGCTGGGTCGTCACTCCGACCACCGGCGTTGACCACCTCGACCTTGGGGCGATGGAGCGGCGGGGTGTGACCCTTGTGGCGCTGACGGGTGAAGCCGTGCTGGAGCAGGTGTCGTCGACGGCCGAGCATGCATGGGCGCTCCTCCTGGCCGCGGTGCGGGGCCTTCCCCGGGCCCACGCCTCGGTGCTCGACGGCGGATGGCAGCGCACCAGCTTCGTCGCCACCGAGCTACGGGGGAGATGCCTCGGCATCGTCGGGTACGGCCGCCTCGGTCGCATGGTGGCCAGGTACGGGTCGGCCTTCGGGATGGAGGTCCTGGTCAACGACATCGATCCGGCGACTCTCGCTCGCGCTCCGGAGGGTGTCAGCGCTGCGCGTCTGGAGGACCTGTTCGATGCGTGCGACGTGCTGTCGCTGCACCTTCCGCTCCGTCCCGGAACCGAGCGGTTCCTCTCCCACCGGCGGATCCGCCGCCTCCGGCGGGGCGCTGTCCTCGTGAACACGGCCCGGGGCGAGCTGGTGGACGAGGCGGCCTTGCTCGACGCCCTACTCGACGGGCACATCGGCGCCGCCGGCCTCGACGTGCTGGCAGGCGACCCTGCGTGGCCGGGTGTCGTTCCGGCCGGCCATCCCCTCGTCCGCTACGCGGCGGCGCACGACAACCTGGTCCTGACGCCGCACGTCGGCGGTTGCGGCCGCGACGCCATCGCCATGACCCGGAGCTTCGTCGTCGATCGCTTCTGCGAGAGCGTCGAGGCGACGCAGGCGGCAGTCCGATGACCAGCCCGATCCTGATCGCAGAGTGCTGCCAGAACCACGGCGGCAGCCGCTCGACGCTCCAGCGCATGGTGCACGAGGCCGCCGAGAATGGCGCCGACTACGTCAAGATCCAGTCGCTCCGCTCAGCCGACCTCGCCTTCCGGGACCGCTTCGAGTTGGGTGTCCTCGACGGCTGCGACGGCACCGTCCAGGCCATCCAGCGTCCCTTCGCAGCGGAGCGCGATCGCCTGCAGGGGCTTGATCTGTCGCCGGACGACGAGGCGTGGTTCGTCGACGAGTGCATCCGGGCCGGCGTGCAGTCGATGATCACCGCCTTCACCAGGTCCGGCGTCGAGGTCCTCGCCGGCATGGGGTTCGACGCCGTCAAGGTGGCGAGCTACGACTGCCGGTCGTACCCGCTGCTGCGGGACGTGGCGGCGCGGTTCTCGCAGGTCTTCGTGTCGACGGGCGCCACCCACGACCACGAGATCCAGCGGGCCGCGGCCGAGCTGGCAGGGAGGCCCTACGCCTTCCTGCACTGCATCACGATCTACCCGACGCCGCTCGACCAGCTGCACCTGCGCCGCATGTCGTTCCTGCGCTCGTTCACCCCCGTGGTCGGCTTCAGCGACCACACCAATCCGTGGCAGGACGGGCTGGTGGCGTCGAAGGCGGCGCTGGCCGTGGGGGGCGACGTCGTCGAGCGTCACTTCACGGTGCTCGACCCGTCGGAGACGCGTGACGGCCCGGTGTCGATCAACGGGGCGATGCTCAAAGAGCTCCGCGACTTCGCCGACTGCCCCCGTCCGGAGCGCATGGCCCGCTTGCGGGAGGAGCTGCCTGACTGGGAATGCACCCTCGGCCAGGCCCGCCGCGACCTCTCGCCCGCCGAATTGCTGAACCGCGACTACTACGCCGGGCGGGTCGCCTCGAAGATCGACGGCCGCGACGTCTTCAACTGGGAGGACGTCGAGTTGCGCAGGGTGGCGAGGCCATGAAGCTCCTCGTGTTCCATGACGCCGAGACGGTCGGTGATGACGATCTGGCTCCCTTTCCGAGCTGGGCGGTGCATCTCTGCAGTGCCGATACGGCATGGGAGGCCGGAAGGGGCCCGGACCATCGGATGCAAGGCACGCGCGACGCCGCCGTCCGGTCCCACCTCATCGCCCTTCTGGAGGAGCTGTCGACCGCCGTGCACCGGCGCTGGCCGGGCGCGCTGGAGTGGGCCGGAGTCGACATCCTCGAGGTCGCCCTCTACGACTGGCTGTACGCCATCGGGCCCGTCTGCCATCCGGCGGCCGTCGCCCGGGCCATCGTCGGGTCCGACCGGCCGGACCAACTGGTATGGCGGGTGGAACCGGGTCGTCGGGGAGCGGACTTCGGGGCCCGGCTGGCCGCCGTCAGCACCGACACCGGCATCGAAGCGACGGTCGAGGGCTCGCTGGCGCCGCCCCGAGGCCATGTCCGGGTCATGGCCGGGCGGGCACGGCGCCGGGCGCAGCGGGCGGGCGGGCTCGTTCGGAGGGCCATGGTGTCGGAGGCTCCGAGCCTGCCTGTAGGCGGCCTCCTCCTGGTCGACGCGTACGCCCACACCGCCAAGACCCTGGGGAAGCTCGGCGCCGCCCTCACCACCATGGGCGAGCAGGCAATCTTCGTCGGGAGCACAGCGGAGGTCGCTTGCGCCGTCGACGGCGGCTGCCCATCGGTCGCGCTGCGCGACGTCGTAGGCCAGCGCGCCCTCCTCGACGCCGCCCGGTTCGCCGACACGGTCGCCGCCCTCGTCCCGAAGATCGCCCACCTCGCCGGCGACCCGGTGGCCTCCCCGTGGGGACCGTTGGCGTCGCTCGTCGAGCCGGGGTTCGCCACCGTCACCGAGCGAATCCTCACCGACGCCGCCGTGGCCACGGTGCTGACCACGGCACTCGTCGAGCGCACGTCTCCGTCGGCTGTCGTGACGACGAACCTCGTGACCAGCGTGGCGCGGGCCGCATCCCTTGCCGGCCGGCATCGGGGCCTGCCCTCCGTGTGGGTCCAACACGGCCTCCTGCGGATCGACGAGTACAAGACCCGTATCACCCAGGAGCACTTCCTCTGCTGGGGCGAGCGCGATCGCCGGCTCCTCACCGCCGTGGGCCGGCAGGAGGAACAGGTCGTCGTCACCGGGCCGCTGCACGCGGCCGTGCTGGGCCGCCCGACGGCGGTGCCGGCGACTGCCACATCGGTCCTCTATCTGCCGTCGCGCACCTCGGGGAACATGCTGTCCCAGGCCCGTGCCGAGCAGTTGACGGCCGCCGTCGTCGATGCGACGCGCCGGACGGGTGACACGCTCCTGGTCAAGCCGCACCCGGGTGACCCGTCGTCGCACTTCGACGACCTGGTCAGCGATCAGCCCCACGCCACGGTGCGGCGGGGCCCGCTGGCGGAGTCGCTGGACGACGCCCAGGTGGTGGTCGTGGCGACGAGCACGGCCGGTTTCGAGGCGTGTGCAGCCGGTCGCGACGTGATCGTGCTGGGGTTCCCGGGCGTCGAGCTCCCATCCGCCTACACCGCCTCGGGCGCCGTTCTGGTCGCATCCGACCGTGCAGAGCTGGTCAGCTGCCTCGATGCCGCCCGGATGCCGGGCGACGCCACCAATCGCCGGCGCGAAGCAGCCGCCCGGCTCACGGAGGACATGTTCTTCGACCTTTCCGGGGGAGCGCCCGGCCGCGCGGCGGCGGCGATCCTGCCGCTCACCCGACCGGACCCCGTCGAGGTGCTCAGCTGATGACCGCCATCCAGGAGCTCGACATCGGCCGGGCGCTGCCTCCTCGCGACGTGATCTTCACCTTCACCTTCGAGACATGGTCCGACGCCGTGCGCCGCGACATGCACCGGCCCCCCGACCGTATCGTCGAGACGCTGCTCCGTCATCCGTCGGTCGACGGCCTGCTCGTGGCCAACCCCTTTCGCAGTCTGCCGATCCGGTTGGCGCGACGAATGGGCGGCGCCGCCGACGAGGCGTTTCCCGGCGGGGACCGCCGCGCCGTGACGACTCCCTACCGTCTGACCCGCCAGGACTCGGGACGGGAGCGCAATCTCGCGCGCCACTACCGTCTGTATGACCGCCACCTGCGTCGGGCGGCCGCGCGCCTCGGGCTCACGGCGCCGGTGGTCGTGGCCAATAACCCGATCGTTGCCGCCTTCGCCCCCTTCGAGTGGGCGGGACCGGTCACGTATTGCGCACGCGACGACTTCGCCGTGCATCCGGGCTACCGGTACTGGTGGCCTGCCGTCGAGCTAGCCTACGAGCGGATGCGTCAGCGGGGTATCCGGGTGGCCGCAGTGTCGGAGCCACTGCTACGGCGCATCGCGCCGACCGGCCCCTCGGCCGTGATCCCGAACGGGGTCGACGGCGAGGAGTTCCTGGTGGACGCCAAGCCGCCCTCGTGGTTCACCGCCTTCGGCGGGCCGGTGGTGCTCTACGCCGGGACGATCGACGACCGCATCGACATCAGCCTGGTGGGCGCCTGTGCCGCCGCTCTCCCGCAGGTGACCTTCGTGTTCGTGGGGCAGATCGACGACCCCAGCCACCTGGCGCCACTGTCGGTGCACCGCAACGTGCTGGTGCGGTCGTCCGTCCCCCGGGGTGAACTGATCGCCGCCCTGCGGGCCGCCGCCTGCTGCATCGTGCCCCACCGGCGCACGGCGCTCACCGAGGCGATGAGCCCGTTGAAGCTGTACGAGTACCTGGCCGCGGGCAAGCCCGTGGTGGCCGTCGACCTCGAGCCGATGCGCCGGATCAGTCCCCACGTGACCCTCACCAACGACCGCCCCGCCTTCGTGAACGCGGTCCGCTCGGCGATCGCCGCCGGGCCGATGGGCGAACGGGAGCGGCGGCAGTTCATCGCCGAGCACGACTGGACCCAGCGCCACGACCGCCTTCTCGCCCTCGCGTTCGGATGACGGAGATCCACGTGCACCTCGACCACGGGCTGGACCCGGCCACCTGGGCGGCGAGGGCGGCTGCGGGCGCCGTTCCGGACCAGTCCCCGTACGGCTACCACCGGGCCGCCGACGACGACGTGGTCGTCCGCTTCTCGCTGGACCACCCCGAGGGGCGGGCCCGCAGCGCGGCCCGGCGGGCACTGGCGCACGTTCTCGGCTTCGACATCGTGCACGCCTGGAGCAACCGCCGGGCCATCAAGAAGGCGGACTGGGTGTGGACCCACACCGAGCGTGAGCATCTCGCTGTCGCCGCGCTGGTCAAGGCCCGACGGGAACGACCACGGATCGTGGCCCAGACGTTGTGGCTCCCGGCGTCCTGGGCTGGGCAGCCCCGATGGCGGCGGGCCATCTACCGTCGCCTGCTGGCCAAGGCCGACGTGCACACCTTCCACACCGAGGCGAATGCGGCGCTGGCCTCGTCGTTGGGATGGGCGCCGACCGAGGTCGTGCGGTTCGGCATCTCGACCGACGACTTCCCCCTCCAGGCACCGAGGACGGGCGTGCACGATCCCGTCCGCGTGCTCGCCCTCGGCAACGACCGCCACCGGGACTGGAAGACCCTGCATGCGGTGGCCGAGCGGGCCGGCTCCAGGGTGACCGTGCGTATCGCCTCCCGCCAGCCGGCGGCTTCGCCAACGGTGCCGATCCCGAACCTCGACGTCATCCCGGCCGGGTCGATGGAAGAGATCCGTGCCCTCTACGAGTGGAGCGACGTTGTCGCCGTCCCCGTGCTGGACAACCTGCACGCGTGCGGGCTCACCGTCGTCCTGGAAGCCACGTCGTGCGGGAGGCCGGTGGTAGCCACTGACACGGCAGGCTTGCGGGAGCAGTTCGACCGGACGGAGATCAACTTCGTGGCGCTTGAGGACCCGGCCCAGTTGCTCCAGGCCCTTTTCGCCGTGGAAGCGGCGCCGGAGCTCTCGGTCGCCATGGTCCGCAGGGCGCAGCGGCGCCTGCTCGACGACGGGCACACGTCCGACGCCTTTGCCCGACGCCACCTCGACCTGATGGTCGACCGAACTCCGAAATGGAGTGCATCCTGACCACGCTGAGCATTCCTCCCTCGCCGGCGGTAGGACCGCCCGACGACATCCTGTACAAGCACCGGGTCTCGATCATCCGCGGGCTCCGGGAGTGCTGGGGGGCGCGCTCGATCGTCCTCAGCCTGGCCGAGCGGTCGTTGCGCACGCGCTACAAGCAGGCCTTCCTCGGCTACCTGTGGGCGATCATCACGCCACTGGTTCTCATGGTCGGCTTCACGATCATTTTCGGGAGGATCGCCAAGGTCGACACCAATGGCGCGCCCTATGTGCTGTTCGCGTTCCTCGGGGTGGTGGCGTGGGACTTCACCTCGACGGCACTGGACCAAGGCTCACTCAGCCTGATCAACAGCCTCTCGCTGTTGAACAAGATCGCCTGCCCCCGAGAGGTGTTCCCCCTGTCGAACATGGCGGTGGCGGCAGCCGACGCCACGCTGTCGGTCACCTGCCTCCTCGTGCTCTTCGCCATCACCGGGACGCTGCCGTCGGTCACGTCGGTCTGGGTCCTTGCCATCCTTCCCGTGCACATCCTCCTCACGGCCGCCATCACGATGGGCGCGTCGATCGTGGTGGTGTACCTGCGGGACCTCCGGTACGCCCTCCCGTTGATGCTCCAGTTCGGCCTCCTGGTCACGCCCGTCGCCTACGGGCTCGACGTCATCCCCGGCGCGTTCCGGATGCTCTACGTCGTCGTCAACCCGCTCGGCGGGATCATCGACGCCTACCGGGAAGCGGTGCTCTTCGGTCACGCCCCCGGGCGGTATTTCGCCGCCGCTGCGGCCTCGACGGTCGTGATCTTCCTCGGATCCTACTGGCTGTTCAAGCGTCTGGAGATCTGGATCACCGATGTCGCCTAACTGTCCGACGGGAACCGTCAAGGGAACGACCATCTGGAAGCGCTTCCGGCCCGACCAGCGTGGGTCGGTCGTGCGTTTTCAGGCTGCCCGCATGGCCCAGCGAGTCCGCGGCGACGAGCCGGAGTACAGCTGGGCGCTCCGCGACATCAACTTCCTGGCCGAGCCGGGGGACGCCGTCGGGCTGGTCGGGAACAACGGCTCAGGTAAGTCGACCCTGCTGAAGGTGCTGGCCCGCGTGATGGTCCCCCACGCCGGCCGGGTCGACATCGTCGGGAGGGTGGGCGCGCTGATCGAGGTGAAGTCCGGGATCAACCCGGAGCTGACGGGTCGTGAGAACGTGGCCCTCTACGGCACCCTCCTCGGCCTCAGCCGAGCCATGGTGGCCAGCCGCTTCGACGCCATCGTGGCCTTCGCGCAGCTCGAGGACGCCATCGACCGGCAGGTCAAGTACTACTCCTCGGGCATGCAGATGCGGCTGGGGTTTGCCGTGGCTGCGTACCTGGAGCCGGATATCCTGCTCGTCGACGAGGTACTCGCCGTGGGCGATGCCGCCTTCCAGCAACGGTGCCTCGACCGGATGCGGGTGGTGCTGGCCCAGGGGACCACGCTCGTCTTCGTGTCCCACGACCTGGCGGCGGTGGATGCGGTCACCACCAAGGGCCTTTGGCTGCGCAAGGGCATGGTCGCCGCCGACGGGCCTATCCACGACGTGCTGGCCGCCTATCGCAGCGAGATCGAAGAGGTCGCCTCGGCGTCGGCCGACCTGGTCTCGGGGCCGGTAAGGGTGGAGGGGCTCACGGTCACGAACCCCGCAGGAGGCGGGCCGCAAACCCAGCAGCCGCTCGACATCACCTTCGGGGTCACTTTCAACTCGCCGATCCGGACGGACGGACGGATCCACATCGGCATCAGCGAAGGGACCCACGACCCGATCTTCTCGTTGCAGCGCATCGGCCCCCTCGACGCCAACGCTCGCGTCGTGCGCTGCAGCCTGGCCAGGCTGCCCCTCCCGCGCGGGCGGTTTTTCGTCTGGGTCGGCGTGTTCGACCAGTCGACCGGGGCCGAACTCATGACCTGGCAACCAGTCGGGAGCTTCGACGTGTTCGGGCCGAACCTCGATGCGCCGCCGACGGCGGTGATGAGGAGGGCGCCGGTCCACGTGGACGCGACCTGGGACTATGCGGTCGACGACGTCCCGTCAGAAGTGGCGGTGCCGGCCGCACACGGGTCGAACGGGAACGGAACGCCTGCGCCCCCGGCGCCGACCACCAAAGGTAGTGATGCGCGGCGCGTGCGGCGGGGCCGCACCCGGGCCGGCGACGGGATCGTCCGGCCGACGTGACCGGCCCGGGAGGACGGTCCAAGGTGAGCGACGACGAGGTAGTGCGGGCGGGCCTGCTCCTCGACCCGTTGCTACGACGGGCAGGTCGCCGTCGTAGGGGCGCCGTCCCAGAACGTCGTCGGCCGTGTCATCTACGAGTGGGGGGCGCTGCCGCGCGCCCTCGTGTTCCGGCGGGGCTGCTGATGGCCAGCAGTCGTGACGATGGCGTCCAGATTGGCGCGTCCCTCGGCCAGCATGCGGTCGAGCACGGCCGACGCCCCTGCGGCAAGCGAATCCCGTGTTGCGAGCAACTTGCGCACGCCGGCTGCGATCGACTCGCCATCGGGAGCAACGAACACCGCCGCACCTTCGAATGCCTCCCGCAGCACACGGGTGTCGCTGCAGACAATTGGGATTCCCAGTTCCACCGCTTCGTACGCCGACCGCTGCATGGTCGCCTCGATCGTGGTCAGTGCCAGCACACCGGCGGCACCCGCCAGGAGTTCGTCGAACTCGACGCGAGGGAGGAACCCGGTGGCGCGAGCCGGCGTGCCGGCGAAATGGGGACCGGCCCGGCCGGTCACCACGATCTCGGCGTCACCCTTGAGGAGACGAGCTGCATCGGTAACGGCCTCGAGGGGTTCGTCGGCTCCGCCGGAGGCCGGGAAGACGATGGAGGGAGGTGTCGTCCGCGCAGCCCGGGCCTGCGTTCGGCGGTCGACGAGGGGGTCGTGGAGCACCCGGACGTTCGCGCCATCGGTGCGAATGCCGTCGAGCAACTCGGTGTTGGTGACGACGACGGCCGCTGCCCGTTGCACGCACCGCTCGAGCAGCGGGATGCTCCATCGCCAGCGGCGCTGGTTGACCGCGCCGGAGTGGATGTCGATCACCACGGGCACCCTGCGGCGGCCGCTGAGCAGCGCCACAACCGGTGCGAACACAGGCGGCGCCTGCACAAACACGGTGGTTCCCGGCCGCAGGGAGCGGAGGAGGCGGAGCGTCGCCCAGCCACTGCGCGCCCAACCGGCAAGCGAATGCCAAAGGGGTTGGCCGTTCTGCGCCCACGGCATGAACGTAACCTGACATCCGAGCGCAGCGGCCAGATTCTCGCTGCGCGGGTTGTAGTCGACCCACGCCAGGACGTGCGTCGGCGGGCTCACCGCCCGACGTTACTGCCCACCCTCATGCCCGCCGGTTCGGCCCCGTGAGCGACCCCGATGTGTCGGTCATCGTCGTGTCCTACCGGACCCGGGAGCTCACCGGGGAGTGCCTCCGGACGCTGGCGGCCGCCGCCGACGGCGTTGCGGTGGAGGTGATCGTGGTCGACAACGCCTCGGGCGACGGCACCGACGCCATGGTGCGCGACGACTTCCCCTCGGCGCAGCTGCTGCTGCCGGCGGAGAACCTGGGCTTCGCCCGCGCCGTCAACCTGGCCGCCGGGCACGCACGCGGCGCCATGCTGCTCCTGGTCAATCCGGATGCCGTCCTCGATCCAGGATCGGTGCGGGCGCTGCTCGACGTGGCCGAGGCGAATCCCGACGGTGGCCTGTACGGCGGCGCGTTGATCGCAGGTGACGGAGCGGTGGCGCCCGAGAGCTATCCGGCCCGCCTCGGATTGTGGAACCTCACCTGCTTCGCCTTCGGGCTGTCGGTCCTCTTCCGAACCAACAGCGTCCTCGACGCCGGATTTCTCCCGCCGCCGCCTCCGGGCGGAGTGCGCCGGGTCGGCTATGTGACCGGGGCCTTCCTCCTCACGTCCCGGCGCCTCTGGGGCCAGCTCGGGGGGTTCGACGAGCGGTTCCGCATGTACGGAGAGGACCTCGACCTCGGCCTGCGGGCGATGCGGCTCGGCTGTCGTCCGCTGGTGACGAGTGCGGTGACGGCCCGCCACCGCTCCGGCGCATCGACGTCATCGCCAGCGGTGCGGGCCGAGATGATCCTCGCCGGCAAGGCCGCACTGATCCGCAAGCACTGGCGGCCACCGGCGCGCTCCGCCGGCCTGGCACTGCTGTCGGTCGGGGTGTGGGCCCGGGCGGCGGTTTCCCGACTGGCCGGTGGCGCCCGCCGCCGAGGGACCTGGCCGCAGGTCTGGGAGGTTCGGTCGCGCTGGCAGCAGGGGTATCCGTCGACATCGGGTCGGGGGCCCTCGCTGCGGGTGATGGGCTGGCCCGCCTACTACGGCCAGTGGGCGAACCCGTATACCGCCCTCCTGTCGGCGGCCGTGCAGGCGAGCGGTGAGGTGAGCGTCGAGGACCTGTCCCGCAAGCGGCTGCTCCTCTTCCCGCCCGACATCCTCCACGTCCATTGGCCCGAGTGGCCGCTGCGAGGTGCTCGACCGGTGCGGGCGGCCGCGACCACCATCGCCCTTCTGGCGGTGGCCCGCCTCCGGGGGACCAAGGTCGTGTGGACGACGCACGACCTCGTGCCCCACGAGTGTCTCGACACCCCGGTTGCCCGGCTGTACTGGTGGTCGTTCCTCCACCTCGTCGACGGCACCGTCAGCCTGAGTACGCCGGTGCGCCAGGAGCTGGAGCGCCGGTATCCGGCGCTGTCGGAGCGGCCGCACCTGATCGTCCCCCACGGGCACTACCGCGGCGCCTATCCCGATGCGCCCACGAGGGCCAAGGCCAGGGCTGCGCTCGGGCTCGCCGCCGCCTCGTCGGTGATCCTGTTCTTCGGGCAGCTCCGTGCGTACAAGGACCTGCCCAGCCTGCTGGATGCATTCCGGGAGGTGGCCGACGAAGACGCCGTGCTCGTCGTAGCCGGGGACAGCCGGGACGAGGCAGTCGTCGCCGAGCTGCGCCGCCGGGCCGCCGCCGACCCACGAGTGCGCCTCGACGTTCGCCGGGTTCCCGACCGGGACGTGCCCGCGCTGTTCGCCGCCGCCGATGCCGTCGCCCTGCCGTACGCCCGCATCTGGAGCTCTGGCGCGGCGCTCCTCGCCCTCAGCTTCGACCGCCCGGTCCTGCTACCCGACACCGATGCCTTCCGGGAGCTGCGGGACCACGTGAGCGAGCGCTGGGTCCGGCTCTTCACGCCGCCCCTCGCTGCCGGCGACCTCGAGGGTCTTGTGCGGCGCCGGCCCCGACCGCCGGCTCCGCTCGGCGCCTTCGAGTGGTCGGGCATCGCGAACCGGACGACCGCCCACTACGAGGCCGTCAGGGACGCCGGCTGATGACCGTGCTGCTGGTCGCTGCCGCCGGTGGGCATCTTGCCGAGCTGCACCACCTACTGGGTCGCCTTCCCGGAGCGGAGGACCGCACGTGGGTGACCTACGACACGCCTCAGTCGCGCAAACTTCTCGAGGGCGAGGAGGTCGAGAACGTCTTCTATCCACGCCCACGCGACCTCCTCGCCACCGCCCGGAACGTGTCGGTGGCCCGGGTGCTCCTGGCCCGACGGCAGATCGACGCCGTCTACAGCACCGGGGCCAGCATCGCCCTGTCGTTCCTGCCCCTCGCGGTTCTGCGCGGTATCCCGGCGACCTACATCGAAAGCGCCACGAGGCTGACCGGCCCCTCGACCACCGGGCGCCTCCTCCGGACGGTGCCGGGCGTGAGGCTCTTCACCCAGGACGAGTCGTGGGCCGGGGGCCGATGGCGCTCCGCCGGCTCCGTCTTCGACTCCTACCGCGCCATCCCCGACCCGACGGCGGAGGTCCGTCGCGTCCTCGTGACCGTCGGGGGTTCGTCGTACGGCTTCCGCCGGATGATCGACCGGATGGCCGCCGTGCTGCCCTCGACCACCCAGGTCACCTGGCAGACCGGTCCGACGGTGGTGCCGGCTCGGATGGCCAACGTCCGTCCGAGCCTGCCGTGGACGGAACTGACCGACGCCATGCGGACCTCGGACGTGGTGGTCTGCCATGCGGGCATCGGTTCGGCCCTCGACATCCTCGACGCCGGTCGGTGTCCCGTGCTCGTTCCCCGGCTGCGGGCGCATGGCGAGCACATCGACGATCACCAGGTGGAGATCGCCGAGGCGCTGGCTGATCGCGGGCTGGCCGTCGTGGCCCGGCACGGCATCGTCACCGAGGAGCATCTCGAACAAGCGGCGCGCACCCGCATCATCAGGGACCTCGACCACCTGGCGCCGGCGCTGTGACGCACCGACCTCGTCCGGTCCCCTGGCGGAGCCGAGGCCTCGTCGGCCTGGTGGTGGCGGCCTCCCTCCTCGTGTCGTGCAACAGCGGGAACGAGAACGGGAGCAAGAAGGCTGGTGCGGCTGGGTTGCCGGCGAGCGCTTGTGACGCCATGTGCAACCGGGCGCGGACCGAGCTGCGGTCCTTCACCGACTGGCTCGAGAAGTACGACCAAGTCGGCTACGTCGGTGAGATCGGCATCCCGGGCCGCGAGGCGGATGCCAATTGGGGCGACCTTGCGTCCGGCTGGTACGGCGACGCCAACCGGGCGGGACTGTGGGTGACGACATGGGCGACAGGGGAGTTCTGGGACCCGGGCTACACCCTCACCACCTACGGGCGGACCGGTGGGATGGGCACACCGCTCGACGCGACGACACCGCAGTCGGCCGTCATCGAGGACAATCCCACCAGCGCCGGGATCCTCCGCGGTGTGAACGTCCCGGCGGGCCCCAGCCCGGCCGGTTCGGTTGAGGACAAGCATCCTGCGGGATTCTCCAACGAGACCCTGGACTCGCTGCCGGACCGGCACATCAAGCCGGAGTCACTCCGCTACCTGGCCGGCCGGGGTGTGCGTCTGGTCCGGCTGCCTTTCAACTGGGAGCGCCTCCAGCCCGAGCTGAACGCTGACCTGGCCACCGGTGAGGTGGCACACCTCCGGGAGGTCATCGACGTGGCTGCGGGTCTCGACATCACGGTCGTCCTCGACATGCACAACTTCGGCGGGTACTACCAGTACGACGCGAAGCGAAGGACCGGCGTGCGCAAGGTGATCGGAACCCCCGGCCTCCCGATCGCCACCTTCGCCGACTCCTGGCGACGGATCGTCACAGAATTCGGAGACGAGGAGAACGTGGTCTGGGACCTCATGAACGAGCCGGCCAGGATGAAGGAAGTCGACGGTGTCCCCGCCTCGAGGATCTGGGAGCAGGCTTCGAGCGCGGCGTTGAAGGCGATCCGCTCCACGGGCGACCGGCACATCGTCACGGTGGCCGGCTACGGCTATTCCACGGCCGCCTTCTGGAGCAGGACGCATCCCAAGCCGTGGATCACCGACCCGGCAGACAAGACCCGCTACCAGGCCCATCAGTACTGGGACACGGCCCTGACCGGTGAGTACAAGCGGACCTACGCCCAGGAACTCGAGACGGCCGAGGCGGCCGGGTACCGGGCCTGCACGTCGAAAGGCTGCCCGGCCAAGGTGAAGGAGTGAGCCTTTCGCGTCAGGCCTTCCGCATGCCGCGAGCCCGCACCGCCACCCGGTGCAGGCGCCGGCGGTAGCGGGCCGGCGCCTGCTCGGGAAGGAACTTCAGGATCCAGGCCCGGCGGACCTGGTCTGACACGTTGGGCCCGGTGTAGTGCAACGTGGCCGGGCGGTGCGCCGTGATCCCTCCCGGGGGAAGGGGGCAGGCGACCTTCGTCGACAGGTCGACGGCGGCGGCCACCTGCAGGGCGTGCGCCTCCGGCGTCGGGTGATCATGGGCGATCGTGCCCTTGCGATGACTGCCGGGGATGAACCACATGCAGCCGTTTTCCACCGTCGCCTCGGTGAGTGCGAGCCACAGGTGGGCGGCGGGAGCATCCCGTTGGTGCTCCGAATAGGCGGCGTCCTGGTGCCAAGCCGTCGACCGGTTGTTGCCCGCCGGCTTGTAGATCGCGTGATCGAAGTAGCAGCGCACGGGCCCGCCGAGTAGCGCCGCGGCGACGCCTTCGCAGCGGGCGAAGGCGGCCGTCTGGCGCAGCGCAGGTTCGAGCTTCATGGGGTCGTTGATCTCGGGTATCTGCTGGATACCGCCGTG
The DNA here is from genome assembly GCA_046596195.1 of Acidimicrobiales bacterium. Classification (GTDB taxonomy): domain Bacteria; phylum Actinomycetota; class Acidimicrobiia; order Acidimicrobiales; genus JAHFUS01. The sequence goes on from JBKJNA010000063.1 coordinate 20,842, forward strand.
CACGGCGACGTCGCCGAGGTCGTGGGCGTGCACCGCCGGCAACTCGGGGAAGCGGGCGAAGAGGGCGTCGAGCAACACCGTCGCCTCATCGACCTCGGCCGGCCGGAGGACCGCCCGGTCGATCGAGATGTAGCCGTCCCGTCGGAAGAGGCGCCTCGTCGCCCGGTCGAGCGCCGGGCCCGATCCGGCGTCCATCGCTCCGAGGGTAGCGATGCAATGGTGCCGCCGTCGAGCGTCTGGCACTCAGCCGTTCAGCACCTGTACAGCGACCGATGCTGCCGACCCTGGGCCCTTGTTCCCGTAGACGTCCCGCGCCTCGAGCTTGATGATGTAGCTGCCGTTTGCCATCGACGCGGTGTTCCAGGTGTACAGAGACTGCGCGGTGATGGATGCCCACTGCGTCACCATGCCCGGTCCTGCGACCGTGGCGCCGTTGCGGGTGACCACGAGGTAGTACTGACCGGGGCTGGCGTCCTGGACGGTCCCGACGATGGTGACCTTTCCTGCGATGGTGCCGGCGGACGGCGACTGGATCGAGACGACCGGCGGGGTGGTGTCGCCGCTGGTACTCGGCACCGTCGCCGTCGCCATAGGTGTGTAGCCTGCGTTCTGGGCACTGACCAGCTCGTCGGCGTAGGTCCGCTTGTACTCTCCGGTCAACGACGTATCCCAGTACTGGTGGGCCTGGTAGCGGATCTTTGCGACCGGATCGGTGATCCAGGCCTTCGGGTGGATCGTGTTCCACGACGCTGCGGGGGAGTAGCCGTAGCCGGGCACGGTGATCTCGTGGCGGTCGCCAGTATTCCGGATGGCGGTTACCGCCGCCTGCGAGGCCTGCTCCCAGACCAGGGCCGGTGTGCGGGTGCCCACCGAGGGAAGGCGGGCAGGCTCGTTCATGATGTCCCACACGACATTCGGGGCGGACCCGAAGGCGGCGGCGATGCGGGCCCAGGAGTCAGCGAAGGTGGAGATCGGAAGACCGGCGCTGCCGATAGCCTGGCGGCGGCCGGTGTTCACCGATGCGTCATAGGCGTAGTACCCGCCGAAGTTGTGCATGTCGAGCGCGACGGTGATCCCGAGGGTGGCGGCCAGGTCGATGATGCTGCGCAGGTGCGCCACCTCGCCGTCGGCGAGCGGCGCCTTGAGTGTGGGCTGGAGCCGTTCCCAGTTGAAGGGGAGGCGCACCAGCTTGACGCCACGGCCGGCGAGATACCGCAGTGACTCCGGCTGGAGATGGCGGTCGGGAGACTTCCAGAGCGTCTTGTTGGAGAAGCCGACGGGGTTCAGGTCGGCGACACCGCCGGCCAGGCTCGGCCCAGCCGGGATGTTGACTCCGCGGAGCATCGCTGTCGTCGACGGGTGCGCCTCGATGACTGCGGACTGTGCGGTGGGCGTGTTGAGGACCGTCCCCTCGGCGCCGGTGCGGCCATAGGTCGTGAGCATGTACCCGGAGCTCCACCACTCGCCGGTCGCCCAGGTGGTGACCCACAACTGCGCAGCATCCGCATCGGTGTACCAATGTTGCGCAAGCGTCGACCACGATGCAGCCGATGATCCGTTCCCGGGTATGCCGATCTCGCCGACGTACCCCTTGGCGCCATTGCGGGCCAACCAGTCGGTGAAGACACGGAGCTCGGTGCGGGACCGGGCGCACAGCGCATCGCAGCCGGGAGGGGTCGTACTGTGCGCGCCGGGCGTGGGGAGGATGAGCAGCCCGGACAGGGTGAGGAAGAGAAGGAGGCGCCGCATGTCCTCGGGCATCGGTCGCCCCTCGCCGGCCCTTGAGCAAGGAGCACACGGAATGGCAAAGTCGGGTTCACAGTCCGGAAATCGCCACTTCTCGAAGCACCCGTACTATCGCCGTAATGGGCACAAACCCGCTCTTCCGAGCCCTCGGCCGGCACAAGGTTTTGGCGGTAGTCGCCTTCGTCGCCGCGTCGGGAGCGTCCGTGCTGTCCAGCTATCGGGTCGAGGGCGGCAGCCTGACGAGTCGGGCCGAACCGACGTACTCGTCGATGATGCGTCTGCTCGTCACGACCAGCCCGACCGACCTCTTCGCCAACGTGACTCCTTCCTTGCCGGACGGGCTCAACGAGAGCTACAGCCCCACCGAGCTGGCCGACCTCTACACGCTCCTTTTCCCGAGCGACACCGTCAAAGATGCGATTCAGGAACAGTTCGGCTCGTTCGGTCCAGGCGTGGGGGTGGTCGCACACCGCGTGCGAGCGGCGGCGGGCGTAGACCCCGACGACGCACCGGACAACAGCGTCATCCCCGTTCTCGAGCTGACCGCCACAGCCCGTACATCGGGCGATGCCCGCCGCCTGGCGGACACCTCGGGTCAGGTCTTTCTGGCATATGTCGCCCAGGAACAGCAGGTCCGCCTGATCCCACCCGAGCGGGCGGTGCAGCTCGCAGTCCTCAACAAGGCCTCGGGCGGCTCCAGCTTGGCAACCAGCTCGACACCGACCATGGCGCTGGTCTTCGTCGCCATCATCCTCGGTTTCATCGCCCTGGGGTTCATGCTCGACAGCGGGCCGGTGACCGTCACTGCGGTTCCGGCCCAGGACGGGGTCAACAAGCGCCGGCTGTCGACCCTCTCGGGTGATCTCCGCCGTACCGAGGCGCGCAGCGGCGCCGGATGACGGCGGTCGCGATCCCGGGACGGGGTCGGATCGGTCCCCAGGTCACGGTCATCGTCGCCGCTCTGGCTGCGGTCGGCCTGGCCGCAGGGCCCGCCCCTGAGCTCGGCGCCGGCATCTTCGGTGGCGGGCTGGCCATCACCGCGTGGCACCGCAGGATCCTGTCCTGGCGGATCCTCTCGCTCGGGTTCGTGGTGGCGACCATGCTGATACCGGCGCGCGCCTACCGCCTGCCGATATCCCTGCCGTTCCAGATGGAGCCCTACCGCATCGCAATTCTCCTGTTCGCCGCCGTCCTGCTGGTGCAGCGGGCGACGACCGGACGCATCCTCCACGAGCGGCCCCGCTTCGCGGTGCTGCTCCTCGGCGTCATGGGGACCTCACTCTTCTCGGCGGCGGCAAACGCCGCCTTCATTCACGATGCCGGGCTCATGTCCGACGTGGTCGGTGCCGTGCTCAGCCTCCTCGTCGTCGGGCTCGGCTTCTGGGTCGTCGTCCTCACCATCCGCTCGATGGACGACGTGCACTGCCTGCTGATGCTCCTCGTCACGGCCGGAGTGGTGGTGGCTGTGTTCGCCGCCGTCGAGGCATGGACAGGGTTCAACGTCTTCACCCATCTGGGGTCGGTGCTTCCTTTCAGATTCACCGGGGAAGCGGAGCCTTTTCTCCGCCAGGGCAGGATCCGCGCCGTCGCATCGGGCCAACACCCGCTGGCGCTGGCTGCGGAGATGGCCATGCTCGTGCCGATCGCCGCCTACATGGCGGTGCGGGGAACCTGGCCCGGCACGGCCAGAGGGCGCCAGATGGTCTGGGGGTCGGCCGGGCTCGTGCTGGTCGTGGGCATGCTGGCCGCCGGTTCCCGCACCGGCATCGTCGTCCTCTTCGTCGCCATCGTGGTATGCGTCCGGCTGCGCCCGGCATCGGCGCGCGCCATGTGGGCGATCGTGCCCGTGGTCGTCGTCGGGGCGCTGCTCGCGCCTTCCTCTGTCGCCTCGGTCGTCGAGGCCTTCTCGCCGTCCAAGGGGCTGATCGCCGAGCAGAACGCCTCGGCCGGCGGACGGGGGAGCGGCCGCCTGGCCGACATCTCACCGGCCTTCAGCACTATCGGTGACCGACCGCTGTTCGGGCGCGGCTTCGGGACGCGTCGCACGGAGGCAGGCCAGAAGGCGGCCGAAGGGCCGCAGATTCTGGACAACCAGTACCTCAGTCGCGCCATCGACACCGGAGTGCTCGGCCTGCTGTCGGTGCTCGCCCTCGTGCTCGTCCCCCTGGGGGCGATGTGGCGGGTGGCCAGACGGCGGACGGGTGAGCGGGCCGACCTTGCTGCCCTGCTCACCTGCATCTTGGCCGCCTACGCAGTGAGCCTGTTCTTCTACGACGGTTTCGCATTCTTCCAACCCATGCTCACCTTCCTGATGCTGCTGGCGATTGGGGCGTGGCTTCTGCGGCCGGTGCCCAACCTGGCGTCGGGGCCGATGGTGGCACCGGCGCAGCGACCCCTCACGCTGGTGAGCGTGATCATGCCGGTGCTCAATGCGGCCGGGACGATCGGCGAGCAACTCGAGGGGCTCGCTCGGCAATGCTTCGACGGGAACTGGGAGCTGATCGTCGCCGACAACGGGTCGGTCGACGCCACCATGGAGATCGTTGACAGGTTCGGTGGGCTGCTCCCGTTGCGGACGGTGGACGCCCGGCTGGCGGTGGGACCGGGAGCGGTGCGAAACCTGGCGGCGGCCGGGTGCCGGGGCGAGCTGTTGGTGTTCTGCGATGCCGACGACGTCGTGTCTCCCTCATGGCTGGCGGCGCTGGTGTGCCGGGCCAGGGACGCCGACCTGGTTGGCGGGTGTATCGACGAGAACGATCTCAACGCCAAGCACGTCCGCCAGTGGCGTCCCGCGCAGCAGCCGGGCGGCACTCTCGCCAGCCCGGGCGGCTACCTGCCGTTCGCCAGCTCGGCCAACCTGGCTGTCTGGTCGGACGTCTTCTTTCACCTCGACGGATTCCGCTCGGGGGGATTCAGCCACGAGGACGTGGACCTGTGCTGGCGAGCCCAGCTGCGTCGCTTCACCCTCCTCTACGCCCCGGATGCGGTGGTGCACTACCGCCATCGCAGGACGCTCCGGGCCCTCGCCGGTCAGTCGTACCAGTACGGCAAGGGTTCGGTGGTCCTCTACCGCCGGTTCCGGGCCCACGGCCTGCGGCGGGAGCCGGTGCGCGTCGTCCTCGGCAGCTGGCGGGCGATCGCCACCCGGGTGCCCGACCTGTGGGCCGACCGGGGCCGCCAGGGCGCCTATGTCCAGATGGCCGCCACCCGTGCCGGCCGCCTCGTGTCGAGCGTCCAACACGGAACCCTCTTTCTCTGAAAGCGACGTGATGAACGAGAACCGAAGGACCAACGTGCTGGTGGTCGGTCTCGACGCCTGCGAGCGCAGTCTGGCGCTGCGCCTTGCCCGGGAGGGCGCCATGCCCGTGCTGGCGGCTCTTCTGGAGCGGGGTGCCCACGGCCGCATCGAGAATTCCCCGGGACTGTTCGGCGGCTCGGTGTGGCCGTCGTTCAGCACGGGCGTCGGCCCCGGGACCCACGGCCGCTACTGCTTCAGCCAGTTCGATCCGGGAACCTACAAGCTGCGCACGACGTCCGCCGCCCACGACATCAAGGGCGTGCCGTACTGGGAGCGCCTGAGCGAGGCCGGGCGGCGCGTCGCCGTCTTCGATGTGCCGCATACCGCGCCGTGCGCCGGGCTGAACGGCGTGCAAGTCGTGGATTGGGCCGCTCATGACGGCAAGGTGGGCTTCGCCACGGAGCCGGCCGAACTGGCCGCCGAACTGCGAGCCCGGTACGGCGAGCACCCGGTCCCAGGGAACTGCAACGACGAGCGCACCGATGGCGGTGACTTCACGCGGCTCGTCGACGGTTTGCTCGATGGCATCGCCATGCGGTCGCGGATGGCGTGTGAATTCCTCGGGCGGGGGTCCTGGGACGTGTTTACCTACGTGTTCAGCGAGGCCCACTGTGTCGGCCACCAATGCTGGCACCTCCACGACGACAAGCACCGGCGGCATGTTGCCGGCACGGTCGGGGAGGTCGGGGGCGACCCGGTGCTGCGGGTCTATCAGGCGCTCGACACTGCGCTCGGACAGGTCGTCGACGCCGCCGGCCCCGACGCAACCACCGTTGTCGTCCTCAGTCACGGGATGGGCCCATTCTACGGGGGGAACCACCTGCTGGACGAGGTGCTCCGCCGCGTCGACGTCGCAGAGCTGCCCTCTGCCCGCCGGCTCGGGGTTCGGGCCTGCGACGCCGCATTCGCCGCCCTTCCCCGGCGCGCCCGGCGCAGCGTGCTCTGGAGGATGGGCCTACCGCCGTCGCCCCGTGCCTTGACAGAAGCAGGCATCAGACCTCGGCTCGTGCGCAACCGGGCCGTGAACCGGCGCTTCTACGCGGTGCCGAACAACGACTCCTGCGGGGCCATCCGCTTCAATGTGGTCGGCCGGGAACCGGATGGGCTTCTCACACCGTCGGAGCTCCCGCGCTGGTTCGAGACCGTCCGCTCCGAGTTGCTGGCCCTGCGGAACCTCACGACCGGCGAGAAGGTCGTGCGCCGCGTGCTGGAGGTCGGCGCCATCTTCGATGGTCCCGAGGTCGGGAACCTGCCGGATCTGCTGGTCGAGTGGAACTCGGCCCGCCCGATCGAGCACGTCGCGTCGGCGGCCATCGGTGAGCTGACGGTCGCTGACGACGCGCTGCGCTCCGGTGACCACCGGCCAGACGGCCATCTCATCGTCGCCGGGCCGGCCATCGCGCCGGGTCACGTGGACGCCGTGTCCTGCATGGACGTGGCGCCGACCATCTGTGCCCTGGTCGGAGTGCACCTTCCGGGTGCAACCGGCCGCCCCCTGCCCCAGGTCCAGGTCGTATCGAGTCGGAGGTCCATGTGATGAGCGAGTCCAGTGACGCAGGTCAGACCCGGAGGGAGATCCTCAAACGGTCGGTCGTCGTCGGCGGCTTGGTGTGGGTGGCACCGACCGTCCTGGCGTCCCCGGCCGGCGCGACCACGGTCCCGTGCGACCCCGCCCACCGCTACGCGGTCAAACACGAGGTGGGGAAGGCCGGGTGCTCCACGCCGGGCACCAAGGCCAGCACCGGCAGCTGCGCACCGTCGGCGGGCATCACCGTGTTCGAGAAGGGCTGCTGCGTGGAGAACGGCCTGGTGACCTTCACCGAGTCGCAGGGCGGGACCACGCATACCTACGTGCTGGCGGCGGGCGTCGGTTTCGTGCAGGGCTTCGGCAAATGCGCAGGCGTGTGCTTCCGCCACGGCCAGCCCGAAGCGGTGGTGACGAAGGAGGACGACCTCGCGACGGGGAAGACCACCATCACCATCTCCTGCCCGAAACTCTCGCACAGCGAGCTCATCGTGTGCCTCAACGGGAGCAACCTCCCGGCGTGCCCCTGACGGGCGCCGGGTGGCGGCCGAAACGGTGCAGATTCGCTCTGGTCCTGAGCGGAAACGGGGCGTACCATGGCGGCAGGAACGAAAGAGGGTGAGGCCATGCGCCGCTACCTCGTGGTCTCGAACCAGACGCTCTCGAGCGAGGCGCTGATCGAGAAGGTCCGTTCGTGCCAGGCCGCCGGCCCATGCCAGTTTCACGTCGTCGTCCCCGCCACGCACGGGCATGAGCACTTGACGTGGACGGAGGGCCATGACCGGGCTGTGGCCCGGGAACGTCTGGCCTCGGTGCTTGAGCGTCTCCGGGAGGTGGGAGCAGTCGTGGACGGTGGGGTGGGGGACGCCCGCCCGCTGGACGCCATTGCCGACGCCATGCGTGAGCGTCCGCGCTTCGACGAGATACTGCTGTTCACGCACCCACCCGGCCTGTCCCGCTGGCTGCACCAGGACCTGCCGCACCGTGCGCAACGCCTGTTCTCCATCCCTGTCACCCACGTCGTGGCTGAGCCCGCCACCGCCTGACACCCCCGTCGCCCGCCGGCTTCCCGGGCGAGCAGTGTGGTCAGTCGTCGACGCAGGCGCCGGATTCGACGCAGCACGGAGGCTGTGCCGGGAACAGGCCGCCGTCGACCACGTCCGAGCACCGAGACGCTCGGGGAGTTCGACCCGCCGGTGAGCGGGGGGATGACTGGGGCAGGTCTGGGGTCCCTCGATCGGCCGTGTCGTGAACGTGATACTCACCTTGGCATCGGTGACGACGATCTGACCGCTGAGCTCCGGCGTGGCCAGGACGGTGCGCAGTGCGTCGGCCTCCGGTCCGGAACCACCCGCGGCGTCGGCCGGCCCGTCGAAGACTCGTGACGAGAACGGGGGGCCGGCACAGGTGAGGAGGTCGCCGGCGGCGGCGGCGGATTCCGTCTTCGAGCCGGCGCCACAGGCGCTTCCCACCAGGGCGATCACCACCACGGGGAGCAGCCGCAGCACGCGGCCGGACGTCCATCCACGAGTCCCCGCCACCGGGCATTGGCCACCTTTTTGCGGCGTGGCATTTCTCCCCTCGTTGCATGTTGTCGAAGGGTCAGACGCTCTGGGCGACGGGACTGGTTCCCAGGGAAATCCCGAGAAGGCCCCGGTAGGGTCCCGCTTGCGAAACTCGCCGAGGGGCTCGCCTTCGGCTGCAGATGAGGGGGTGGGTTCGAGTCTCCCGGTTTCCTTTGTGGTTCCTCGGTGCCGGCCTAGGTCGGCGGTTGATGCACCTCGACCGCCGTGTGCCTGGCGAGGCCGGAAAAGTCGGCGTCCATGTGGAGGATCGAGGCGCCGTGACGGAGGGCGACAGCGCCGATGAGACAGTCGGTCAGCTTGCGAACGGTCTCTCCGCTCCGGCGGCAGGTCCGGTACAACGAGGCTGCGGTTTCGTAGTCCAGGGCCTCCGTGGGCAGCACGGACGCCCGGCCCAGCAGCCCGCGGAGCTGGCGAAGATGGGCTTCGTCTCGAGCGCCGGCCAGGACCTCCATCCGCACGGCGTCACACACAGCGACGTCAGCGGCGAGGAGCCGGTCGACCTCGTTGCAAGCCGGCGACCCGGTATCGCGCAAGAACTCGATCCACGCCGAGGTGTCGACCAGAATCACGCCGTCCGGCTCTCGCGCATCTCCTCCAGGTCACCCTCCCAGCCCGAGCCCCGCATCGAGCGGGCTGTGTTCAGGTCGAGAGCCTCGCCTGCGGCGAGTCGGAGGGCGTAGTTGACCGCCTCGCGCTTCGAAGGAAGGTGGTACCGCTCCATGACGGTCCGACATGCGTTGTCGTCGATGTCGATGTTGGTGCGCGACATACACCAATCGTACACCGTCCAGGACGGGAGGTGCCATGTGGGCCTCTTCGTGCGCGATACGGGCAAGCGGTATGTTGAGGCGCGACAGCAGCACTCCTTCGATCGGTCGCGACGGGTTCGTCGGGCCCGCTGACGGGAACGAGAGAACCATGATCGGCTTCATCGTGTTCGGACTGGTGGTCGGAGCCGTTGCCAGGCTCATCGTCCCGGGCAGGCAGGAACTCTCTATCGGCATGACTCTGGTCCTGGGCGTGGTGGGGTCGGTGATCGGCGGCATCGTTGCCAACGCCATCGGCACCGGCGATATCTTCGAGCTGAACTTCATCGGCTCGGTGGTGGCCATCGCCGCGTCGGTCGTGCTCATCGTCGCCGGCACGAGAGTCGGGGCGATCCGCCGGCGCTTCTCGCGCTGACCCTGCGGGCCGCCGGCGCTGCCATCCGGCGGTCAGAGGAACGAGTCGAGAACCTCGTTGATTCCGGCCAGCACCGGTCCGTCGCCTAGTGAGATGCCGGCGCCTGCGCGATCGGCCTCGACGATAGCGGGGTCGTCCGGGACGATCCCGGCCAAGGAGATGCCGAAGCCGCGGGCGGCGTCACGGAACGTGACCGCGTCGAGTTGGCGACCCTTGTTGCCGATCAGTGCGACCCGCCCGATCCCGTGCCTGGTGGCCATGGCGATCATGCGCTCGGCCGTGACCGACGACTTGCGGCTCGGTTCCATCACGATCAGCAGAAGGTCGGTGTGGGCGACCGTGCCACTCGAGCGCTCCAGGTGCTCGAGGCCCGCTTCGAGGTCGAGCAGGGCGACGTCTGCCTCGTCGTCGAGCGCGGCGGCCAACAGGCCGCGCGACGAGGCGTGGGCCGGGCACCAGCAGCCCCCGGGGTCGTCGCTGGAGCGCATGGCGTGCAGGAGGGTGACGCCCGATGGCGTGGTGCTCCCGAAGCCGGTCACCAGCTGGTCGGTCGTGATGGCGCCGCCGCCCCGGCCGGCCACCAACGCCCGGGGCACCTCTCGGGTCTCGTCCACCGCGGCTTGCCCGAGCCCGAGGCTGAGGCCCAGGTTCGGGCTCACGTCCGTGTCGACGGCCAGCGTGCGCAGCCCCCTCGACGCGCAGGCCATGGCCACCAGGGCGGTGACGGTGGTCTTTCCCGAACCGGTCTTGCCCGTGACACCGACTCTGATGGCTCCGACCTCCTGCGTGGCTGGCGTTGCAAGCTTGCGGCGGCGACCATAGCCAGTGTGTGCAAGGACGCGCTGTTCCGGGCGGGCACCGGGGTCCACCGACTCGTGCTCCGCGCCACGGGTGGCCGGCTGCTCGGACGGGTGGCCGGCATGCCCGTGCTGGTGCTCACCACGACCGGCCGGCGCACCGGCCGTGCCCGCACGACCGTGTTGACCACGCCGGTGCACGACGACGACCGCATCGTGCTCGTCGCCTCCTACGGCGGCGACGACCGCCACCCGGCCTGGTTCCTCAACCTGCGCGACGTCCCCGACGTCACCGTCGAGATGGGCGGGCGGACCCGGTCCATGCGCGCCCGGATCGCGTCGGACGAGGAGAAGGAGCACCTGTGGCCCGAGGTCGTGGCTGCCTATGGCGGCTACGGCAGCTACCAGGGGCGGACGGACCGGGACATCCCGGTGGTGATCCTCGAGGCGCCGCACTGAACCGTCAGGCCACGCCTGCGCTTTACGAGCAGCACACGCCCGAGTCCGGTACCGGGCCACGGCCGACGCCCTATGCTTCGGTCTCCCGGGCGGGCAAAAGCTTTCCTGTAACAACGGATTTTGTCGCCGGAAACCAGTCGGAAACATTCGGGCCGTACGTTCCCGCCCACCGCAGCCGACAAGGCTGCCCGGCCGGAGGAGGGCATGCAGGTGCGGCTGACGCCGGCTGACGTCGACAAGCTGCTCGTCTCGGTGGCGGCCATGGTGGCCCGCGACCGGCGGGCGCGCGGCGTGAGGCTCAACCTTCCGGAGGCCACCGCCCTGCTCTCGTCGTTCGTGCTGGAGGGCGCCCGCGACGGTCGCTCGGTGGGCGAGCTGATGGCCGACGGGCGCCACGTGCTGGGGTCCGACGACGTGATGGAAGGGGTCGCCGAGGTGCTGCACGAGGTGCAGGTGGAGGCGACGTTCCCGGACGGCACCAAGCTCGTGACGATCCACCGGCCGATCTCGTGACAGGGATGGCGCCCGGGTGATACCTGGTGAGGTAGTGGCCGTCGCGGGGGACATCGAGCTGAGCCCCGGGCGCGAGCGGCGCGCGGTCGTGGTGGAGAACACGGGCGACCGGCCCGTACAGGTCGGATCGCATTTCCATTTCGCCGACGCGAACGCGGCGCTGTCGTTCGACCGGGCGGCGGCCGAGGGCTTCCGCCTTGACGTACCGGCGGGGACGGGCGTGCGCTTCGAGCCGGGCGTGTCGCGCGACGTGCTCCTCGTGGCCCTGGCCGGGACGAGAACGGTCCCGGGCCTCCAGCGCAAGGCGACGCCGGGGGCGGGGGACTGATGCGGATCGACCGGGCCCGCTACGCCGAGCTGTACGGGCCCACCGTGGGCGACCGGGTGCGCCTGGCCGACACCGATCTGTGGATCAGCCCCACCGAGGACCGCACGGCGCCGGCTGGGCCGGGCGACGAGGTCGTGTTCGGCGGCGGCAAGGTGGTCCGGGAGTCGATGGGCCAGGCCCTCACGTCAGCCGTCGATCTGGTGATCACCAATGTGGTGGTGCTCGACCACTGGGGCGTGGTGAAGGCCGACGTGGGCGTGAAGGACGGGCGCATCGTGGCCGTGGGCAAGGCCGGGAACCCGGATGTGATGGACGGCGTGACGCCGGAGCTGGTGGTGGGCCCGGAGACCGAGGTCCTGGCGGGGGAGGGCCGCATCCTCACCGCCGGCACGGTTGACTGCCACGTCCACCTCATCTGCCCCCAGGTCGTGGAGGTCGGGCTGGCCGCCGGCACCACCACGATCATCGGCGGTGGCACGGGCCCGGCCGAGGGCACCAAGGCCACAACCGTCACGCCGGGCGCCTGGTATTTGGCCCGGATGCTGGAGGCCCTCGACTCTTATCCGGTGAACGTGGCCTTGCTGGGCAAGGGGAACACCGTGTCCCAGGAGGCCCTCACGTCGCAGGCGAGAGCGGGTGCGGCCGGGTTCAAGCTGCACGAGGACTGGGGCACGACGCCCGCCGCCATCGACGCCTGCCTCACCGCCGCCGACCGCCTCGGCGTACAGGTCGCCATCCACACCGACACCCTCAACGAGGCCGGTTTCGTGGGCGACACCCTCGCCGCCATCGCCGGCCGGGGTATCCACGCCTACCACACCGAGGGTGCGGGAGGCGGCCACGCCCCCGACATCATCACGGTGGCGTCGCACCCCAACGTGCTGCCGTCATCGACCAACCCGACCCGCCCCCACACGGTCAACACCATCGACGAGCACCTCGACATGCTCATGGTGTGCCACCACCTGAACCCCAAGGTGGCGGAGGACATCGCCTTCGCCGAGAGCCGCATCCGCCCGTCCACCATCGCGGCTGAGGACTGGCTGCACGACATGGGCGCCATCTCCATGATCGGCTCCGACTCCCAGGCCATGGGCCGGGTGGGCGAGGTCGTGATCCGCACGTGGCAGACCGCCCACGTGATGAAGGCTCGCCGGGGCGCCCTTCCCGGAGAGCCGGTCGACGGAGCTGACAACCTGCGGGCCCGCCGCTACGTGGCCAAGTACACGATCTGCCCGGCGGTGGCCCACGGCCTCGACGGCGAAGTCGGGTCCGTCGAGCCCGGCAAGCTGGCCGACCTGGTGCTGTGGGACCCGGCCTGGTTCGGCGTGCGCCCCCACGCCGTGGTGAAGGGCGGAATGATCGCCTGGGCCGCCATGGGCGACGCCAACGCGTCCATCCCCACGCCCCAGCCCGTGATGGCCCGCCCCATGTTCGGCGCCACCACGGCCGGCGCCCTGTCGGTGGCGTGGGTCGCTCCGGCCGCCATCGACGACGGTCTCCCCGAACGCCTGGGGCTGCGCCGGCGGGTCCTGGCCGTGGGCGACACCAGGGGTCTCGGCAAGGTCGACATGCCGCAGAACACGGCGATGCCGTCCATCGAGGTCGACCCCTCCACCTTCACCGTGCGTATCGACGGCGATATCGTCACGCCCGATCCGGCCAGCGTCCTCCCCATGGCCCAGCGCTACTCCCTCTTCTGACATGCGGCGGCGTTCCGGTCTGCACGAGGCACCGGGCGGGCGCCCATGACCGGCCCGGGAGGACGGTCCATCAGCAACGCACCGGAGCGCCATCCCGAAGGGATGGTGGACCGGTGACCGCAGCAGCTCTTCTGCTGCTGGCGGACGGGCGGTTCCCCGGGGGTGGTCACGCCCATTCGGGCGGGCTGGAGGCGGCCGTGGCCGCCGGCCGGGTCACGGGGCTTGCCGACCTGGCCGAGTACCTGAGCGGCCGTCTGACCACAACCGGCCTCGGTGACGCCTGGCTGGCAGCCGCCGCCTGTGCGGGCGCCGATGCCGAACGGCTGGCGGCGGAGTGTGACGCCCGCTGCCCGTCACCCGCCCTGCGCAGCGCCGGCCGGGTGCTCGGACGGGGCCTGCGCCGGGCCGCCACCGCGTCGTGGCCCACTCTCGCAACGGTGATGGTGGAGCAGCACCCCGTCGTGCTGGGGCTGGTGGCCAGGGCGGCGGGACTCGTGCCGGAGGACGCGGCGGCGCTCGCCGTCCACGGCCTGCTGGCCGGTGGGGCCTCGGCATGCGTGCGCCTGCTGCCGGTCGACATGGCCGACGCCATGGCCGTGGTGGCCCGGCTGGCGCCGTTGGCAGCCGCTGTGGCCCGCGAGGCGGCTGCGCTGGCGGCGGGGCCATTGGAGGACGGGCCGGCGTGGTCGGCCCCGGCTTTCGAGCGGCGGGCCGAGGAGCACGCCGGATGGGAGGTGCGTCTCTTTGCATCGTGACGGGCTGGACGCGGACGGCGGCGGCGGAGGCGGCTCCTGGACGGCGGACGGGCGCGGCGTGGCCCCGTCGCGCAGGCCACCGACCGGACCGCTGCGGGTCGGCATCGGTGGCCCGGTCGGGTCGGGCAAGACGGCGTTGGTGGCCGCCCTCTGCCGCACACTGGCGGGTCGGCTGGAGGTCGCCGTCGTCACCAACGACATCTACACGCGCGAGGACGCCGAGTTCCTGCTGCGCGCCGGCGTCCTGGCGCCCGACCGCATCACAGCGGTGGAGACCGGCTGTTGCCCCCACACCGCCATCCGCGACGACGTCGCCGCCAACCTCGACGCCGTCGAACGGCTCACGACCGCCCATCCCGGGCTCGACCTCGTGCTGGTCGAGTCGGGCGGCGACAACCTCACCGCCACCTTCAGCCCCGCCCTGGCCGACGTCCAACTGTTCGTCATCGACGTGGCAGGTGGCGACAAGGTCCCCCGCAAGGGCGGACCGGGTGTGACGTGGTCCGACCTCCTGGTGGTCAACAAGACCGACCTGGCCCCGCACGTCGGCGCCGACCTCGGTGTCATGCGGCGCGACGCGGCGGCCAAGCGGGGCAACCGTCCAACCGTTTTCCTGTCATTGGTCGAAGATCCGGGCGCAGGCGAGGTCGCCGCCTTCGTCGTACGCCACCTGTGACCCGTGACGCCGACGCCGCGAATGGGCCGGCCGGCCCCCGGCCGGCTGTCACGTGATCGGCCGGCTGGAGGTGGAGGTCGAGGGAGCACGGGTGGTGCGCCTGTCGGCGTCGCCGCCCCTGGCGGCCAAGGTGCTCGACGGGCCGGCCGGGCCCGAACTGCTCCTGGTGGGCGCAGCGGCGAGCCTCGTGGAAGGCGACCGCCTGGCGGTGGTCCTGCGCCTGGGCGCCGGCACCCGGCTCACCGTCCGCACCGCCGCCGCCACCCTCGCCCATCCCTGCCCCGACGGTGGGAGCACCGCATTCGACGTGGACGCCGAGCTGGGACCCGACGCCCGGCTGGCCTGGCTCCCCGAGTCATTGGTTGCGTGTGGCGGTTGCCGGCACCGCGGCCGGGCCCGGCTCCGGATGGCGGAGGGCGCGCGCGCTGTATGGTCGGAGACAGTCGCTCTCGGGCGGTCGGGCGAGCAGCCGGGCGACCTGGAGCTGCGGCTCGATGCCGATGTGGACGGGACACCGTTGCTTCGCGACGGACTCCGACTCGGGCCGTCGGCTCTGGGGTGGGCCGGTCCGGCGGTGGCGGACGGCGCCCGCCACCTCGGCACCGTCGCCCTCCTCGGCTCCCATGACGGTGTCGATCTCGTCCACAGCGACGGAGCCGGCGCCGGCGCTGTGCTCCGGCTGGCCGGCCCGGGCGTGCTCGTCCGTGCCGCCGGACCCGACGGGGCGGCGGTGGAACGGAGTCTGCGCCCGGCCCGGCGGGCGTTCGTCGCCGCCCTCGGTGGTGGCGTCACCACTGCCGGTCGAGCTGACCGTGAACCCTCCACATTCCACCAGCAGAAAGGCGAAAGGAAATGGTCATGTAGGTGACGTGCGCCTGTCATCGCCGGGCAATCGCCCCTTTCTACGTTCAAGCGGAAGCACATGGCAGACGGGAAGCAACCGTCCAACAGAAGGGGAGCGCATGGGACAGGGACGTGTCGGATCACGAGGGGTGCCGAGAGCGCTCCTTTGCGGCCTCGCCGCGGCCTCGTTGATCCTGGCCGCCTGCGGGAGCGACGACAAGACGTCGACCGCCACCGGTGACACCGATTCCACTGCGGCGGCAGGCGGCGAGACCGTCAAGGTCGGCGTGCTGCAATCGCTGAGCGGCACGATGTCGATCAGCGAGGTGGCGGTGAAGAACTCGCAGTTGCTGGCCATCAAGGAGATCAACGATGCCGGCGGCGTGCTCGGCAAGCAGATCGAGCCGGTGGTGGAGGACGGCGAGTCCAAGCCGGAGGTGTTCGCCCAGAAGGTCGAGAAGCTGCTCACCTCCGACAAGGTCGCGGTGGTCTTCGGCGGTTGGACGTCGTCGAGCCGCAAGGCCATGAAGCCGGTGGTGGAGGGCAACAAGGGCCTCCTCTTCTACCCGGTGCAGTACGAGGGCCTGGAGGTGTCGCCCAACATCTTCTACACAGGCGCCACCACCAACCAGCAGATCATCCCGGCCCTCGACTACATGAAGGAGAAGGGCCTCACCAAGGTGTACCTGGTGGGCTCCGACTACGTGTTCCCCCGTACGGCCAACAAGGAGATCAAGGCCTACGCCAAGGACAACGGCCTCGAGGTCCTGGGCGAGGAGTACCTCCAGTTGGGTGACACCAACGTGCAGGGCATCGTGCAGAAGGTGCTCGACGCCAAGCCCCAGGTGGTCTTCAACACGCTGAACGGCGACTCCAACGTGTCGTTCTTCAAGGAGCTGAAGGCCAAGGGCAACACGCCGGACAAGATCCAGACCATCTCGGTGTCCATCGCCGAGGAAGAGGTCGGGGGCGTGGGCGTCGACAACCTGGTCGGGCACCTGGTGGCGTGGAATTACTACCAGACGACCGACGAGCCCAAGAATGCGGCGTTCGTGGCCGCCTACAAGGCCGAGTACGGCGCCGAGAAGAACACGGCCGACCCGATCGAGGCCGGGTACAACTCGGTCTACATCTGGAAGGCGGCGGTGGAGAAGGCCAACTCATTCGACGTGAGCAAGGTCATCGCCGCTGCCGGTGGACTCGAGCTCGACACGCCTGAGGGCAAGCTCACCGTCCACCCGACGAACCACCACGTGTTCAAGACCGCCCGCATCGGCATGGTGAACGCACAGGGCCTCATCGACGAGGTGTGGAACTCCGGCAAGCCAATTGCGCCGGACCCCTGCCTCGACACCTACACCTGGGCCGCAGGTCTCGCCACGGGCGAAGCCCGAGCGGAGTGCGACGCCGCCAAGTAGCCGGCACGTTCGAGGTCGCCGCCCGGTCCGCCGCCGGGCGGCGGCCCCGTCACGCGTTGCTTTCCCGTACCTGAAAGGGCTGTGTTGGACACACTTGTGAGCAACCTCTACATCGGCGTCACCCTGGCTTCGATCCTGTTGCTCGTGGGTCTCGGGCTCACGTTCACGTTCGGCCAGATGGGCGTCATCAACATGGCCCACGGCGAGTTCATCATGGCCGGCGCGTACGTGCCCTACGTCCTGCAGACCACCGTCTTCGAGAATGCCCGGGGGACCGCCGTGCTGGTGGCCCTTCCCGTCGCGTTCGTGGTGGCGGGGCTCATGGGCGTCGTGCTCGAACGGCTGCTGCTGCGTCGCATGTACGGACGGCCGCTCGACACCCTGCTCGTCACCTTCGGCGTCAGCCTCATGCTGCAACAGCTGGCCAAGGACCTGTTCTCCGCCAACAACAAGGACGTCGTGACCCCCACCTGGCTGCGTGGCCAATGGGAGGTGGCCGGTGTCACCCTCACCCACACCAGGCTCTTCGTGCTCCTGGTGGTGATCGCCACCATGGTGGCGGTGTGGGTCTTCATGTCCCGCCTGGCCGCCGGCCGGCGCATGCGGGCCGTGATGCAGAACCGGGAGCTGGCGTCGGTCAGCGGCCTTCCCACCGCCCGTGTGGACGCCACGACCTTCTTCCTCGGCTCCGGCCTGGCCGGCGTCGCCGGCGTCGCCGTCTCCCTCATCGGCCCCATCGGCACAGCCACCGGCACCGCCTACGTGCTCAGCGCCTTCCTCGTCGTCATCGTCGGGGGCCTCGGCAAGCTCCGCGGCGTGGTGATCGCCGCTCTTGCTCTCGGCATCCTCAACGCCTTCGTGGAGCACGCCACCTCGTCGACCCTCGGGAAGGCGGCTGTCTTCGCCTTCGTCATACTTTTCCTCCAGGTGCGACCCAACGGGCTCGTGTCATTCCGCACCCGCGGACTCGCCGTCTGATGCCGTCCACGGCCGCGTCGCTTCATCTCACCCGGGGCTGTCCATGAGCGGGGTCGAGATCGTCCCGCAGCCGGCTCCCGGGGAGCTGGCGCCTCCCGAGGTCCAGGTGGTGGCGGTGCCTGCACCGGTGATCCCCCGGCGCCGCACGCCGTTGTCGATGCTGGCGCCGGGGAGCGCCAATCCGTGGACCGGGCGACTGCTGTTCGTGGTGTTCGCCTTCGGGTTGTTCGCCCTTCCGGGTGTGCTCGGCAACCCGAGCGAGATCCGGCAGTGGGCGGAGTGGCTCTGCTACGCCATGGTGGCCGTCGGGCTCGATCTGGCATGGGGCTATGGCGGCATGCTCGCGCTCGGTCAGGGCCTGTTCTTCGGCCTGGGTGCCTACGCCATGGGTATGCACCTGTCCCTCGAGCAGGTGCCCAAGGGGTCGCTGCCGTCGTTCATGGGCCTCTACAGCGACTACACGTCGCTACCCGCCCTGTGGCGGCCGTTCCAGAGCTTCTGGGCGGCGGCCGCCATCGCCGTCATGCTGCCCATGGTGATCGCCGGCCTCCTCGGCCTCCTCGTGTTCAAGCGCCGCATCCGGGGCCCGTTCTTCGCCATCCTCACCCAGGCCACCGCCGTCATCTTCGCCCTGGTGCTCATCGGCAACCTGAAGCTCACCGCCGGGTTCAACGGGCTCACCGGCTTCACCAAGATCTTCGGCCGGAACAAGTACGCCCCGGGCACGAATGAGTGGCTGTACCAGGTGGCGGCGGTGGGGCTGCTGGTCGTGCTGGGTGTGGCCATGGCCCTCGTGCGCAGCCGGTTCGGCAAGCTGCTCCAGGCCACCCGCGACAGCGAGGACCGCGTCCGCTTCCTCGGCTACGACCCGGCACTGGTGAAGACCGTGGGCTTCGCGGTCGCCGCCGGCATGGCCGGCCTGGCGGGCGCCATCGCCGCTCCCGTGTTCGGCATCGTGTCGCCGGGCCAGTTCGACGCCGTGCCCTCGATCCTGATGGTGTGCTGGGTCGCAGTCGGCGGGCGGGGAACGCTTTGGGGTGCGGTGCTCGGCGCCCTGGTCGTGAACTGGACCAGGGTCAAAGTGAGCGCGGCCCGTCCCGACGACTGGCAGTACCTTCAGGGGCTCCTGTTCGTCGTCGTCCTCGGCTTCATGCCCGGCGGCTTCGCCGGCGTGCTGCGGTCCCGCTACCACTGGCTGGTGGGCTTGCTCACCAGACGCTCCGGGCAGGCGGTGCCGGAGCCATCGTTCGCCGCCGTCACTGCGGGGGAGGCGACGTGAGCGCGGTGCTGGAGGTCAGCGGCCTGTCGGTCGACTTCGACGGCTTCAAAGCCCTTGACGGCGTGAGCCTGTCGGTGGAGCAGGGCGAGTTGCGCTTCCTGATCGGTCCGAACGGGGCGGGCAAGACCACCCTCATCGACTGCATCACCGGCCTCACCAGGCCGACGGCGGGCGACGTCAGCTTCGAGGGCCGCTCGCTGAAGGGACTGTCCGAACACCGCCGGGTGCGCCTCGGCATCGGCCGCAGCTTCCAGACGCCGACCGTGTTCGAGACCCTCACCGTCGTGGAGAACCTCGACCTGGCCGAGTCGTTCCGTCGCTCGCCGGCCGCCATGTTCCTGCGCCGGCGCAAGATCACGCCGGGGGTGGCCCAGACGTTGGAGCGGATCGGACTGACGGCCGTCGCCGAGCAGTCGTCGGGCGCCCTCAGCCACGGCCAGAAGCAGTGGCTGGAGATCGGGATGCTGCTCGTGCAGAGCCCCCGGCTCCTCCTGCTCGACGAGCCGGTGGCGGGCATGAGCCCGCAGGAGCGCCTGGACACCGGCGCCCTGCTCCAGGAGCTGGCCGGTGATCACACGGTCGTCGTCATCGAGCATGACATGGCTTTTCTCCGCCGCTTCGCCCACACCGTCACCGTCCTCCACGAGGGCAAGCTGCTCTCGGAGGGGACGGTGGACGAGGTGCAGGCCGACCCGCTTGTGCGGGAGGTCTACCTCGGCCGCTCACGCGACGAGCGATCGGGCGCCGCCCCGGTGCCTGCACCAGTGCTGGAAGCGGCTGCCGCCTTCGGAACCGGGGAGGACGCATGAACCTGGAGCTCAACGGTGTCCGCATCGCCTATGGGCGGGCGGAAGTGGTGTTCGGGGTGTCCCTCGAAGTCCCCGACAGGAGCTTCACCTGCCTCATGGGCCGCAACGGCGTGGGCAAGACCACACTGCTGAACGGGCTCATGGGACTGCTGCCGCTGCGGGCCGGCACCGTGAAGC
The DNA here is from genome assembly GCA_046596195.1 of Acidimicrobiales bacterium. GTDB lineage: Bacteria > Actinomycetota > Acidimicrobiia > Acidimicrobiales > JAHFUS01. The sequence goes on from JBKJNA010000063.1 coordinate 40,914, forward strand.
TCGACGGGCGCGACATCACGAGGATGAGTACGCCGGCCCGCGCCCGCGCCGGCATCGGCTACGTCCCCCAGGGCCATCAGGTGTTCCCGTTCCTCACCGCCAAGGAGAACCTCCGGGTCGTGCTCGAGCGCGACCGCCGAAGCTCGCCGTCGGCCATCGACGACGCCCTCGACGTGTTCCCCGCCCTGCGCAAGCTGCTCGACCGGCCCGCCGGCCTGCTCTCCGGTGGCCAGGCCCAGCAGCTGGCCATCGCCCGGGCGCTGGTCTCCAAGCCCCAGGTGCTGGTGCTCGACGAGCCCACCGAGGGCATCCAGCCGTCGATCATCATCGAGATCGAGGACGCCATCGCCGGCTTGCACGCGGCGGGGATGACGATCCTGCTGGTGGAGCAGTACGTGGAGTTCGCCCTGCGCCTGGCGCAGCGCTACGCGGTGATGGACGGCGGTCTCATCGCCCACTCGGGCGACACCGCATCAGTGGACCTGGCCACGTTCTCGGACCTGCTGGCGGTCTAGCCAGCTAGCCGAGCCGGTCACGCAGCAGGGCGGCCGCCTCCAGGGGGTCGCCGTAGTCCAGGCGCCACGCCTGCGCCCCACGGGCCAGGGCGGCGGCCAGGTGGAAGGACCCGGTCGGATCCTTGTAGTGGTTGAACGAGCGCTGGACCAGCCACGTCAGGGCGTCGGCCCGGGGCGCCGGCGTCAGCACGCATCCGCCGGCGTTGCCGTCGGGCGCCGGTTCGAGGTGGACGACATGGGCCAGGTCCGGGGGTGCCGCCGCCACGCGTGCTCCCATCTGGCCGGCGGTGATGGCGACCTCGCCGTCTCCGAGCTCGATACCGGCGATGTGGTCGAGCGCCACGGCGTGGCGACTCCACGGCGAGAGGGCGAGGGCGCGCGGGTAGGGGACCGGACGCCTCGTGGCCGGGTCGATGCACAGTGCCTCGTCGGACACGTACTCGAAGCCGGCCACCAGCCCGGCAGCGGCGAGCGTCGTCTTGCCGGTGCCCGACGGCGCCGGGAAGGCGATGGCCGACGAACCGGCGGCGAGGACGCCGGCGTGCACAGCCAAGCCGTCGAAGGCGTCGATAGCGGCCTCGTTGACGGCCGTGAGGACTGCCGCCAGCGCGACGCCCGGCGGGCCCGACACGTCTACCACGCCGGTGGGGGCGTGCAGACAACGGTCGTGCCCGTGCCGCTCACATCCGTCGATGACCGCGTAGCAGGTCGCCGGTGCGGCCCCACCGGCGACCTTCGGGAACGCCTCGAACAGCTGCGCGGTGGTGGCGCCCATCTCGTCGGACGTGCAGGTGATCCGGAACGCGGTGCCGAGCAGCTCCCAGGTGACGTCGTGGACGGCTTCCCCGACCGCAGGGGCGATGGTGCCGCCCCTGTCCGGCGTCACCCCCCTGCCGGCGTGAGCAGACCGTCGTTGCGCAAACGGTCGACGGTGGCGGCCACCTCGGCCTGAATGGACTCGGGCGTGGCGCCGTAGGCGACGGCCAGGGCAGCGACCACCCCGTCGAGGGTGAGCTCGCCGTCGCTGAGGCGCCAGACGTCCGCCGCGGTGGCGTTGAGGACGTAGACCTGGCTCGAGTCGGGATGGAGGAGGGCGATGCTCTCGTCGACCTCGGTCTCGACCACGCCGGGCACAGCAGGCCCGATCCTCGCACCGGCGTCGTTCACGGTGCTGACGTTACCGCTGGCGGGCGGCCGGTGGTCCTGCCGACGACAGTCGGCACACGATTGCCTCATACTGGAAGAATTGCTACGCTGAGAGGTCAGGCGATCATTGGCCAGGCCGAACAGAGCATTGCGCGATCGAAGGAAGCAGCGCTCACCGGACGTGTCAGAAGTTCTCGGAATTCTAGTTTGAGACCCGGATATCGGGGCAGAACAGTACAATCGGTGGCGACCAAACTACTGGGGGCGGGAAAATGGATCAGAATCGTGATGGCGGGCTGTCCCGGCGGGATGCGCTGAAGCGGGGCGCAGTCGTTGCAGGTGCGGCGTGGATCGCGCCGGCAGTGATGGCGTTGCCTGTGAGCAGCGCTTCGGCTGACTCCCCGAGTGGGACGTCGTCGAAGAAGTCGAAGAAGACCAAGGTGAACCAGTGGGGGAACCGCTAGCAACGAGACCTTTGGCGGCGCGCGCAACGGCCGCCGGCATCGTCAGCCGGTGTGGTGCCGCTCCTCCGCAGCGATGGCCTCGAGGAACGCTTGGCGGTCCGTGTCCGAGCCTTCGTCATGGCGAGGCGAGTTCGGGCTGGTCGGGTCCATGTCGGGAGCGAATGGCGCCAGCGACAGCCGCGCCCTCGGCGGTATGGCGGCGCGCAGCCGGCGCCGGAACTCGATTGCGGTCGACGCCGTGTCGGCTCGGGCCGACCGGGACAGGAGCAGGGCGATGGAGCGGTTCCCGCCGGACCGGGCAGGCGGGGCGACCAGGTCCACCGCCGCGCCCGCCACCAGGTAGGCGCGCCCGCCGGCCATCGCCTCGGGCACGCCCGCGGGCACGGGCACGGCGAGGGCCCTCCGGGCCCGGCTCAAGGCGAGGGCGACCGCCGGTCCCATGCCCCAGGAGCGGGCACGGGCGACCAGGTCGTCCCAGTTCGGTGGAGCGCCGGCGACGACCCGTTCCAGGTCCTTGAGCCACACCAACCGGTGCCCTCCTGACAGCGTGGCGTGCGCACCCAGGTGGACCAGCGTGTCGAGCGGGTCGAGCGTACGTATGGCCGTCCCCCCCACCCGGGCTGGTCGTGCCCGTTCGAGCAGCTCGGCCATCGACGGCCTGAAGGTCTGCCGCAGGGCCGGTGCGGTGAACAGGTGCCAGTGGAGGTCGAGGAGCGTTTCGTGGCGGAGCCGGAGCAGCACTTCGCCCACCTGGAGCTCGCGCAGGAGCCGCCAGTTGCGGTCGAGCAGGGTCGCGCCCTGCTCCCCGAGGGCGGCCAGGACGTCGTCCACGGCACTGGCGGGCACGACCACGTCGAGATCGGAGTACGAGCGGAGATCGGGCCTGGTGTAGTGCAACTCGGCCAGGACCGGCCCCTTCACCACCAGCCACGGCACACCCAAGGCGTCGAGGGGAGGACCCAGCCGGGCCAGGTCACCGAGCGCCCGCACGTGGCGGTCCATACCCCGCTGGTGAGCGGCGGCCAGCCCGGCGAAGCGCCCGGGGGCGAAGACCGGGGCCAGGCTTTGGTGCACGCATCCGCTGACACCGTGGAACTCGGCGGCGGCGACCACCCGGTCGGGTCCGGCCTGGTCGGCCAGTGCCGCCACACCCACCGGCGCCGCGGCCCAGTCGTGTTCGGTGACGCACCGCCGGAGGAGCCGGGCCGTCGCCGCAGCCGCGCCCAGCGCTCCGCTCCGGCGGGCCGGCCCCGTCACGGCGAGGGAGCGGGAGCGGCTGCCACCGGCTCGGTGAGGCGCAGGTGGGCCCAGCAGTGCGCCGTGTAGACGAGCCCGAAGAGGTTGCCCGACGCCAGGAAGTCGAAGCGGGCGGCCTGGAGGGCGGCGCCGATCTGTGCGTCGGGCTGCAGGAGGGCGGCGAAGAAGGCCTCGGCCCACGCCATGGCCAGGAGTTGGGGTACCTTCACCTCGGTGCCGATCACCCCGACCGCGTTGCCGCCCCCCACGAAGGCGTCCACGTAGGACACCAGGGTGGCCGGCGTGATCTCGAGCGAGTGGCAGGCGTTGATGACGACGAGCGGCCGCACCCGGTCCCAGATGACCTTGTTCTCGGCGAAGCCGGCGTCGAAGAGGTCGATGAGCTCGGTGGCCGTGATCTGCTCCCGGTCGCCGACGGACAAGAAGGTGTCCGGGCTGCCGATCTGGTCCTTGTCGCCGTGGCAGTAGAAGTAGACAACCGGTAGGTCGGCCGACAAGAGGCCGAGGATGTCCTTCTTTGCGGCGCTCTCCTGCACCAGCACCCCGGCGAAGCGGGACTCGAACATCGACCGCAGCTTCTGCACGTGGGCGGCCAGCGCCTGCTGGTCGACCTTCCTCGACTCGCCGACGGCCACCACAGCCTTGGGCGCGACCGGTATCGACGCAGTGGGGTCCTTGGAGGATGCGGGGGCCTCGATCATCTGGGTGAAGCCCCAGAAGCCGAACGGGCAGAGCAGGTCCTTGGTGTGCGGCACGTCACCCGCGCGTGGACAGGTGTCGGTGGGCCCGGCGACGAGCGGGCTGCGCTCGTCCCACTCCGTCACCAGGGGGCACACGGGCACGTCGCTGACGTCGTCCGGCAGGCCGATCTCGTAGAGGTAGTTCCACGGCACGGTGAAGCGGACGTTGCGGGGCCGGGCGATGTGCACGATGGGCCTGGGTGACGTGCGGCGCAGCTCGCCGAGGACGTCGCGCGCCTGGAGGAACAACTGGCGGTAGAGCTGGCGGCCGAGCGGGGCCAGCTCGCGCAGGTCCTCGATGAGGTCCTTCTTCCTGCGCATCCGCTGCTCCGCGGCTCGGTAGGCAAGGGCCTTGCGCAGGTCGCCCACCAACGTGGCGATGGTGTCGTCGGGCAGCGAGAAGGCGGTGGCCTCCGCCGGCATCTCGCCCGGGGGCCGCAGCACGATGCCGTGGGCACCCCCGTCGCTCCCGTTGGTGACGATGCTGAAGCGGGGCGTGTCGGGGATGGTTTCGAGGTCGTCGAGTGCGGCCGACGCCGTGTAGTCGGTGGTGATGGTGAAGCCGTCGGGCCCGTCGAGGTCGGTGACGAGGACCTGCGACTGCACCGGAGCGTCGCGGTAGTAGTAGCCGATGCGGACCCGTGCCGGGCCGCCCGCCGGGACCCGGAGGGCGACATCGATCCACGGCTCGCCGCTGTCCACCGCGGTGGCCGGGCTGCCGTCGGCCGGCAGATGCAACGGCTGCTCCACCGCGCGCTGGTCCCGGTCGAGGTCGTCGAACGTCGTCGCCACTGCGAAGTCGGCGCTGCTCACCAACACCCGCAGTTCGAGGTCGCGCTTGGGGAGCACCTCGTCGGGGAACGCGACGGGCCCGGTCACGTGGGTGCCTCGGTCGAGGGGGCCGATGCTGAGGCGGAGGCGGAGCTCGGCGTGGGGAACCAGGGGAAGGCTCTCGTCGAGTCGTTCGCCATTGCGGCCGGCGACGACCGCGTTGGCGTACCGGGTGCGGGCCCGGACGGCGCGGGTGGGCGAGGGCGACTGGGCGGACGGGCGCGGCGCGTGCGGCGGCATGCTCCTCGGCTTGGCCGGCGCCGGAGCGGCTGACGGTGGGGGAAGGTTGCGACGCACGGGAGGTGAAGGCGGCTGCGCCGAGTCGGGAGTGTGTGACGGCGCGCCCGGTGGCGCCGCCCCCAGTGACGGGCGTTGCACCGGCGGGCCGGGCGCAGGAGGGGCGCCGGCGGCGGGGCCATCGCGCCGACCGAGACGCGGCAGCCGGAAGTGGGGGAGCCTGGCCGGCTCGCGGATCGTGGTGGGACCTCCGGTTGCGCCCGGCCCGCGGAAGAGATCGGAGACGGCGGCCGCCACCGCCCTGATCCTGGCCAGCAGCCACTCGACCATTCAGTCTCCCCCCAGCCAGCTGGTGTCCTTCAGCACGGTGACCCCGAGGATCAGGTAGCCGAAGAATCCGACGAAGAGGCCGATGCTGTACCAGGCGAACAGGCGGGCGCCGTCGAACATCGTCGTCACGGCTGCGCCGCCGACGGCGCCGATCACCGAGGCGATGTCGGAGATGGCCACCGCCTCTCTGGAGCGGCGCAACGTGCGGTAGGTCACCCAGCCGATCACCACGCCGAAGCACCACGCGCCGGCGGCTTGGGTCTGCATGAGCCAACCCCTGTTCTCCGTCCGCCAGGACGGTCGCCGTCAACGTAGCCCTGGCGGCGGTCGCTCGACACGGCCCGCCGAACAGGGACCGGGTAGGAGACGGCGGATGGACGTTTCCGGTCTTTCTATCGCTTTCGTCGATCAGGGCCTAGCGTTCGAATCCGCCAGATGCCATCATCTGGAGAGCAAGACACAGAGAAGGAGACGGCAACAGACACGCCGGTCGCGCCGCCGCCGTGCAGCCCCGGCTTCCCGGCCCGCCGACGACCCGCCTGCTGCAAGCAGGCGGCCCAGACAGGGAGCGCAGGTGGCACAGATGCGTCCCACCGTTCGTTCGGAAGAGGTTCTCGATGCGGCTTGAAGGCACGGTGCGGTTCCCCCCCGGGGAGCCGGTGGAGGCGGCCACGGTCCACATCGCCGTTCGCGACATCACCGAGATGGGTGGTCCGGCGCGCACCGTCGCGTCGGTCGACCTGCCACCGGTGGCGGTGCCGGAGGACGGCCTCGAGGTGCCGTTCGCTCTGGACGTCGATCTCGACGACCCCCGGCGGACCTATGCGGTGCGGGCCCACGCCGACCGGTCGGGGTCAGGGTCGGTGGAACCGGGCGACCTGGTGACGACGACGGCGCATCTCGTCCGGTCCGACCCAGGGGACAAGCCGGTCCTCGAGATGGAGCCCGTCACCGGCTGATCCTCGTGACGGGCGAACCATGTATCGCTGGCCGTCAGCGGTGCTCTTACCGGAGAAATCCGCCAAAAATGACAGGGGGAGTGGCATGACAGAAGAGATCATCACGACGCCGGAAGGCTCGGCCGCCAGCACGGACGTGAGGACAGGGTTCCTGTCGGGCCCGGGCTTTGTGGACGAGCCCGTGCGCTACAGCGTCGTCAACGGCATCGCGCTGTTCCAGGGCTGTATCGAGATGGGCCCGGTGGCCGAGGTCGAGGCCCGCGCCGCCGACGTCCGCGCCCGTCTGGCCAGCTCGGCGCAGGCCCCGCAGGCCGACGGCCGGCCGCCCGTGCCTATCGAGATGAAGGGCATCGGCGTGGGTGGGGACTCGCAGTACCTGTGGCCGAACGGCGTCGTGCCGTTCGTCATCGACGCCGGCCTGCCCGACCAGGGCCGGGTCACTCAGGCCATCAACCACATCCACGAGAACACCGGCATCCGGTTCGTGGCCCGCACCACCCACGCCAACTACATCCGCTTCGTGCGCAACCCCGGAGTGAACTTCAGCTCGTCGCCGGTCGGGATGCAGGGAGGGGAGCAGCTGATCCGCCTGTCCGACGGGTCGAACATGGGCGTGATCGTGCACGAATGCTGCCACTCGCTCGGCATCCTGCACGAGCAGAGCCGTTCCGACCGCGACCAGTTCGTGCAGATCAAGTACGCGAACATCACCGCCGGCTTCGAGGGCAACTTCGACAAGTTCGGCGCCGCCCAGGGCTTCTACGACTACTTCGACTACGACTACGGCTCACTGATGCACTACGGGGCGACCAGCTTCTCGAAGAACGGCCAGCCCACGATCGTGCCCTTGAAGGCGGGCGTCACCATCGGGCAGCGCAACGGCCTCAGCACCACCGACCGCCTCACCATCGCCCACATGTACGCCAAGTTCACCGGCACCGGTCATACCGGTGTGTGGCGGGCGGGCACCGGCGGCTACGCCCTGTGGGTGAACGCCAACTGGCAGAGCTTCCAGGAGAAGTGGCAGCAGTGGAGCGGCCAGGGTCTGCGCCTCGTCGACATCGACGTACGCCGGGTGGGCAACGAGGACCGGTTCTCGGGCGTGTGGCTGCCGGGCACCGGCGGCTACGCCCTGTGGGTCAATGCCAGCTGGGACAGTCTGGTGGCGAAGTGGCAGGAGTGGGCCAACCAGGGCCTGCGCCTCGTCGATCTCAGCGTCCGGCGGGTCGGCAACCAGGACCGGTACTCGGGCGTCTGGAAGGCCGGCACCGGTGGCTACGCCCTGTGGGGCAACGCCAGCTGGGACAGCTTCGTGGCCAAGTGGAACGAGTGGGCCGCCCAGGGCCTGCGTCTGGTCGACATCAACGTCCAGAGGGTGGGCGCCAACACCCGCTACACCGGGGTGTGGCTGGCCGGCACCGGCGGCTACGGCCTGTGGGCCAACGCCAGCAAGGAGAGCTTCATCGCCAAGTGGAAGGAGTGGGCCAACCAGGGCTTGCGCCTGGCCGACATCAGCATCCACCAGGACGGCAACGCGAAGCGCTACTCGGGCGTGTTCCTGCCCGGCACCGACGCCTACTACCTGTGGGTCGACGTGCCATGGGAGAGCTTCCGGGCCCGGTGGCAGCAGTTGGCGGCCGACGGGTTCCGGCTCGTCGACTACGAGTTCACCGTCCCGGCGGCGGCCGATGCCGCTGACTTCGACATCGCCGGGACGCCCGTAGCGGCGGCCTTGGCCGACGAGGCGCCGGGCGCCTTCGGCGGCATCTTCGGTGACGGCGGCGAGCTCCTCGACGCCGGCATCGCATCCGGTATCCCCGCAGCGGCTGCCGCCCGCGCCGGCAACGGCAACGGCGGGCACCAGAACGGAGCCGGGGTCCCGGCTGCTGCCGCGGCAGCGGCCACGGCCGACGGTTCCGGTGGCGCGGTGTTGGAGCCCGCTGCGGAGACGGCGTCGGCGTCGGCCTCCACCCAGGCCGACGGCATGGGTGAGGCAGTGCTGGTGGCTGCCGACACCAAGTCGGCAGCCCAGGCAGCCGACGGTGAAGGCGGCGCCGGCGGGCTGGACGTCGATCTCACCAGGGTCGAGTCGGAGAAGCCGGAGAAGAAGCCCGTCGCCACCGGCGCGGGCGGGAAGCGGTAGGGCAGTCGGGGGACAGGCCGGCCGGCGCCGCTCGGGCGCCGGCCGGTCCGACCTCGTCCGTCAGGCCCCGTCAGCAGGGCGGGTAGGGTCGCGCCCCTATGGCGTCCCAGGCCACCTTCGCCGCCCAGGCGACGGAGCACATGGGGTCGCTCTACGGGGCCGCCCTGCGCATGACCAGGAATCCGGCCGACGCCGAGGACCTCCTCCAGGAGACCTACCTGAAGGCGTACCGGTCGTTCGCCACGTTCCAGGAGGGCACCAACCTCAAGGCGTGGCTCTACCGCATCCTCACCAACACCTTCATCAACTCGTATCGGGCCAAGAAGCGCCGCCCCGAACTGACCGACGTCGAAGACGTGGAGGACCTCTACCTGTACCACCGCCTCGGCGGCCTTGAGGCAGCGGCGGCCGGGCGCAGCGCCGAGGAAGAGGTGCTCGACAGCTTCACCGACGACGAGGTGAAGCAGGCGCTCGAAGCGCTGCCGGAGCAGTTCCGGATGGCCGTCCTCCTCGCCGACGTGGAGGGGTTCTCCTACAAGGAGATCGCTGAAATGACCGCCGTCCCGATCGGCACGGTGATGAGCCGCCTGCACCGGGGAAGAAGGGCGCTGCAGAAGACGTTGTTCGACTTCGGTATGGAGCGCGGCCTCGTAGGAGAGCGTGAGTGATGGACGAAACCGCCCACCACAAGTGCGCAGTCGCCGTCGAGCGGCTCTACCACTTCCTCGACCACGAGCTCGACGAGGCCAGCGCGGCCGACGTCCAGCGCCACCTCGACGACTGTCTGCCTTGTCTGGAAGCGTTCGACTTCGAGCTCTCGTTGCGCGTGGTGATCGCCCGCAAGTGCCGCGACCAGGTCCCCGAGATGGTGCGGATCCGCATCTGGAAAGCCATCCAGGGCGAAGGCGGCCCCGAAGACAGCAATGGGGGAATGCTTCCCTCCCAGTGACTGTTCGAGTGAGAGATGGCGAACGAACGAGCTGTCCAAGGAACACCATTCAAAGGCGCCGACAGGCCGTCGCGGTCGTTCGGAGCAGGTCGGGTCTGTAGGGAGCCGGACTGCAAGACCCGCCTGTCGATGTACAACAGCGGGAAATACTGCTACGACCACGAGCCGATGTCCGTGCCTCGGACCCGGGGCAAGAAGATCGCGTAGGCGACAGGGGCCGATCAGACGATCGGCCGACCCTGGACCTACCATCGACGGATGGACCCCATCCTTGCCGCCAAGGTCTGGCATTACTGGATCGGCATCGCCATCCTCATGCCCGCACTGCTGGCCGTGCTGTTCACCGTCGTCGGCTATCTCGTGAAGGTGACGAGCAAGAAGTACCCCCGGTAGGCGGTGGTCTCCAACCAGGCCATCAACTGGGAGCTGGCCGAGAAGGTGGCTGTCCGCGTCGCCGGCCGGGAGCCTCTGGCCGATTCGTACCACTACGGCTCGCTGGCGCCCGACTTCGCCGAGCTGACGGCCGAGGCGGAGGAACTGGTGGCGGCCGCCACCGGACTTCGCTCCGCCGCCGGCCCGGCCCGAGCCCGCGTCACCGACCGGGCCGGGTGGATCCACGCCAACATCGCCTCGTTCCAGCGGCTGCTGCGCCCGATCACCGACAAGGTGGGCCCCCGGCTGGCGTCGAGCCGCATGGCCCCGGTGAGCCGGGCCGTCACCGGCGCCCAGCTCGGCACGATGCTCGGCTGGATGTCGAGCCGGGTGCTCGGCCAGTACGACCTCCTGCTCATCGAGGAGGAGCGCCCGGAGGAGCAGGACATCGTCTACTTCGTGGGGCCCAACATCATCGGCCTGGAGAAGCGGTTCGGCTTCCCGCCCCGCGAATTCCGCCTGTGGCTGGCGCTGCACGAGGTCACCCACCGGGTGCAGTTCACCGGGGTGCCGTGGCTGCGGCCCCACTTCCTCTCGCTCGTCGAGGGGTGCCTCGGCGCCGTCGACCCCGACCCCAAGCGGTTCCTCGAGGCCCTGCGCAGGGCCGTCGACGAGATGCGGGCGGGCAAGAACCCCCTGGCCGACGGCGGCCTCGTGGCGCTGTTGGCGGGCCCGGAGCAGAAGGCCATGCTCGACCAGGTGGGCGGGCTCATGAGCCTCCTGGAGGGCCACGGCGACGTCACCATGGACCGGGCCGGTGCCGAGCTCATCCCGAGCGCCGAGCGCTTCAGCAACGTGCTGCGCCAGCGCCGCGAGGCCAAGGGCGCAGCCAGGTTCGTCCGCCAGCTGGTGGGTCTGGAGGCCAAGCTCAAGCAGTACGAGCAGGGCGAGAAGTTCATCGAGGCGGTCGAGGCGCAGGGCGGTACCGAGCTGCTGGACCACGTGTGGCGGGGGCCCGAGTGGCTGCCCGACCTGGCCGAGATCCGCGAGCCGTCCGCGTGGGTCGATCGGGTCCGGGCGGCGTCGGCTGTCGCCGGGTAGGTGGTCGACGAGCCGTGGCACGCGTCCTTGTGGTGGACGACGAGGCAGTCATCCGCCGCCTGGTGCGCCTCAGCCTCGAGGCGGTGTCGACCACGCCCACCGTGCTGGAGGCGGCCGAGCGCCTGGGGTGAGCCGGTCCAACGTGTACGCCAGCCTGCGGCGCATCGCCCGCCGGCTGGCTGTGGTCTCGGTGGCCGAGCTCGTCGTGCTGGCCCGCCAGGGTTGGGGCGACGATGCCTGACGGGCCGGCGGCGCCGGCCGTGCTCGACCGGTGCTCGTTCCCTCCGGCGGGGACGGCCCTTTCGTGCGCGGTCTCCGGCGGGGCCGACTCGCTGGCCCTGCTGGTCCTGGCCACCGCGGCCGGTTGCGACGTCACCGCCCACCACGTCGACCACGGCCTGCGCCCCGGTTCGACCGAGGAGGCCCTGGTGGTGGCGGCGGCAGCGGACCGGTTCGGCGCCCGCTTCGAGGCCCACCGCGTCACCGTCGCCGCCGGGCCGAACCTCGAGGCCCGCGCCCGGGCCGCCCGCCAGGCGGCGCTCCCGGCCGGCGCCGCGACCGGCCACACGGCGGACGACCAGGCCGAGACGATCCTGCTCAACCTCCTGCGGGGCGCGGGCCTCGACGGCCTGGCCGGTATGCGCCCTGGTCCGGCCAAACCGATCCTCGCCCTCAGGCGGGCCGAGACCCACAGCCTGTGCGAGGGATTGGGGCTCGAACCCGTGCGGGACCCGTCGAACGACGATCCCGCTCACCGCCGTAACCGCATCCGCCACGAGGTCCTGCCCCTGCTGGACGATGTGGCCCAGCGCGACGTGGTGGCCGTCCTCGTCCGCCAGGCCGCCCTCCTGCGCGACGAGGCGGACCTTCTCGACGAGCTGGCCGCCGGCGCCGATCGGTCAGACAGCCGGGCGCTGGCCGCCCTGGCGCCGGCCGTGGCCCGCCGGGTCGTCCGCCGCCTCCTGGCCGGTGACCACCCGCCGGGAGCGGCGGCGGTGGAGCGTGTCCTGGCCGTGGCCCGCCACGAGGCGGCCGCCTGCGAGGTCGGGGGCGGCCGCACGGTGCGTCGCTCCGCCGGCCGCCTGTCGGTCGACGACACGCGGGATCGGACTCGGGGGGCAGTCGGGGGGCAGAGCCCCCCGACCGTCTAGGTTCGACGTATGGCCGAAGAACCGGGCTCCGCCGCCGACCCGAACCTGGGCAAGGTCGTGGTCACCCAGGCCGAGCTGGAAGCCCGCATCGCCGAGCTGGGCGAGCAGCTGACGGCCGACTACGAGGGCCGGGCGCCCCTGCTCGTCGGGGTGCTGAAGGGGGCATTCGTGTTCATGAGCGACCTGGCCAGGGCGATCCGCCTACCCCTGGAGTTCGACTTCATGGCCGTGTCGTCCTATGGCAGCGCCACCAAGACGAGCGGGGTCGTCCGGATCGTCAAGGACCTCGACCTCGACCTCACCGGGCGCCACGTGCTCCTGGTGGAGGACATCGTCGACAGCGGGCTCACGCTGTCCTACCTGCGTCGCAACCTGGCGGCCCGGGGGCCGGCTTCCCTGGAGGTGTGCGCCCTCCTGGTGAAGGCCGGGCTGCAGCGGTCGGACCCCGAGCTTCGCTATGTGGGCTTCACCATCCCGCCCGAGTTCGTGGTGGGGTACGGGCTCGACGTGGCCGAGCGCTACCGGAACCTGCCGTACGTGTGCGCATACGTTGGAGACACGGGCACAGGTACCCTGCAAGGGTGACTTCCCCTTCCTGCGCCCGCTTCCCCCGCTTCGTGCCCCGGCGGCAGGCGAGGTGAAGAAGACGCTGCGGCACCCGCTGCTCTGGGTCCTCCTCGCCCTCGGCGTCCTGATCGCCTCCGCCAGCCTGCTGGGCGGCGGTGACGAGCGGGAGAAGCTCCCGCTGAGCAAGCTGCAGACGCTTGCCGCCGACGGCAAGGTGAAGACGGCCGAGATCGTCGGTGGCGGCAAGGTCCAGGGCGAGTTGAAGAACAACGGCGGCAAGTACGAGGCCAAGTTCCCGGCCGAGTACGCCGACGAGCTCACCACCCTGCTGCTCGACGCCGACGTCAACGTCGACTCCAAGGACGGCGGCCAGAGCATCTGGTTCGCCCTGCTCATCAACTTCCTGCCCATCGTGCTGCTGTTCGGCGGGTTCTTGTGGATCATCAACTCCATGCAGGGCGGCG
>JBKJNA010000108.1:0-29351 GCA_046596195.1 Acidimicrobiales bacterium
GGGACGCACTGCCAGAAGACCAAGACGGTCATCGATGACGAGACTGGTAAGCGGGTTCAACGGAGCCACAAGGGTCACTACAACAGCATCGGCTGCCGGGCAGCCCGTATAGCGGACGAGGCTGGCGAGGGGCTAGCAGACGCTGGGCGAGCGACCGCACGAGGCGTGGCTAGGGGAACTCGCGTCGCGACCCGTGTGACGCGCTGCGTCGCAGGGGCGGTGGTGGGCTTTGCTCCCCATCCGTTCCCAGCGGGTGTCGGCATAGCGTCTACCGGAGTCTCGGCGATGACCTACACGGCTGGGGGAACCATCGCGGCCGGTGGCGCGGCAGCTGTCGCTGCAGGCGGATTGCTCGTCGTCGCCGGCGTTGGCCTCGCAGCTTACGGCGGATATCAGCTCTACCGAACCTGTCGTTGATTCGTTTGAACGTCATGACAACAGTCGCGGTCCTACTCATCGCCATACCGATCGCCCTGGGTCTTCAGTACGCCATGCTGCGTGGTCTCACCGGCTGGCTATCGACGCTCAGGTCACGGTATTCCCTCGCAATGGCACTTGGCCTTGTGACGTCAGTATTCCTTTCGATCATGACGGCAACACTCGCCCGCGGTCCTGATTGGGTCTTCTTTGTTCCGGCTGCTCCCTTGCTGGGACTCGTAACCGTTGTCTGTGTGCGAGGAGCCCTTCAAGTTGCGCGCGCTCACCCCGAATGACTCCGATCGATCGGTACGAGGCGTGGCGAAACAGCGACCCCGTGGAGGGGGGATCGGCCAACGACTACGACTACCGTGTCGGGCGATCCCGTCAACCAACTCGATCTCGATGGGCTGTGTGGCCTCGGCAATCCCTTCAAGAAGTGTGGCAAGGGACACAAGGGAGAAACCAACATCATCAGCGGTGCCCGCGATCGGGGTCGCGCAGTCATCAGCACGACAGCGCGTATCGTCTGCGGCGTATCAAGCGTCGTTAGTATCGCCAACCCCGAGGCCTTTGCGGTGTTTGTTCCGGTTCAGGCAACTTCATCCTTCATGGAGCGTGCATGGATGAAGCCGGCCATTCACCGCTCTGCTGCGGCCCTGTCGAGGGCCGTAACAGTCGTTACTGTCGCGGCAACTGGTACTGACATAGCCTGTCGAGTAACGGGGGTGACCTGATGATCGTCGCCCTCGCCATCGCATCCACCTTTTTCTGCATCGACGCAGGAGTAGCTGCCGTGCGCAGTTCGCCCATGCCGCGCTATCTCATCCCAACACTTCTCGCTGCGCCGGGCGCATACGCAATACGGCAGAACTCTTCGTCGGAAGTCCCTGATGCCATCCAGTTCTTGCTCGACGCAGCCTACGCTGTAGCAATTCTCGTCTGGCTGTGCGTGAAGCGTTGTGTGGAGCGCAGGACTGAGATTGGGTAGCCTACAGTCGCCGGCGGGCCAAAGCTGGTCCTAAAACCTGTACTCCGACGACGGGGTGCGGCTGTTCATCGACGATGTGCTGATCGCAACTACTCAGCCCGGTGTCGCCGAGCGGCCGGGCGTCTACGGATGCGCGCCCAGCGCTGGATTCGCCGGCCGACGACAAGCCGACGATGCGCCCACCCAGGTCCTTGCGCCCGGCACCTGATCGTCAGCGCTCGCCGGCGAGGGCCTTGATGCGGGTCCTGGTGACGAGGGCGTCGAGCATGTGCATCAGCGAGGAGCGGTCGTCCTCCGCCAGCTCGGCCAGGCGGGCCGCCAGTGCGGCGTCGGCGATGTGGAGGAGCCGGCAGGGGCGTGCTCGACGACCAGGTAGTCGATCGAACCGTCGAGGGCCTCGGCGATGCGCACCAGGGCGTCGACCGAGGAGTGATGCGCCCGTTCTCATAGCGGCTGACGCGCTGGCGGTCGGTGCCGATACGCCCGCCCACGTAGCCCTGGGTCCAGCCCGCCTCCTTGCGCAGCTGCTTGATCCGCTCGCCGAGCACCATGGGCACCGGTCCTTCCTCCTCGATTCGCAACGCCCATCCTGCGGCCATCGGGTTCCTCCACGGGTGCCCTCAGAGCCCGAGATCGAGTCCGTGGTCAGGCGCCGGTCTCGACCAGGCCAACCAGTCGACCTCGACCGGGTCGGGTTCCAGCTGTGCCCGGATGTCCTCCCACTCGATGGCCTGGAGACCCCGCAGGTTGTCCTCCTGGCCAAGCCGGTCGGGTTCGACCCGCCACTTCTCCCGGTAGGCCTCCACTACCCCGGCGTCTGCAAGCCAGTCGTCGCGGGCGTGCGGCTCGTCGGGTGGCGGACCGACCAGGCGCACGATGTGGGCCGGTCGGTCCCGCTCGGCGGCCAGGGCCAGCTCGCGTCGGCGGTCGGCTACCCGCTCTGTGAGGTCCGCCTCCCAGGCGACCTCGGCCGGGTGTTCGACCAGCCACGCCTCCCGCATCGTCGTCGCCTTGTGCACCTCTCGGAAGCGCCCGGCCACGTCTGCTTCGACCGCCTCGGCCGACCGGAGCACGACGGCGGCCTGTTCGACCTGGCGTTCGGTCCCCGCCAGCCGACGGAGGCACATGTTGAGTTTGCTCTGCGCCATCTCGAGGGCGATGGCGTGGGCACGGCGGCGGACCAGGCTCGGACGGGCCGCCAGGGCGTCGAGTTCCGCCCGTGCTGACTCCGCCGCGGCGTCAGCCCGCTGGAGCTCGACCTCCGCCCCGTGGAGCTGCGACCGAGCGCCGGCCGGGTCGCGCGCTCCGAGCTCGACGGCCAGCTCCCGCAGCTCGTCTTGGCGGTTGGGCCCGGCTTCGTGGCTGATGTGCCGGCGCACCTCCACCAGCTGGGGCACCAGCACGGCCAGGTCGTCGCTGCGGCCCAGCTCGGCCCGCAGCACCTCGGTGGCCGACTGCTCCGCTCCGCTGCGCCCGAGGGCATCGGCCAGGGCTTCGGCCGGGCTCGGTGCCTTACGCCAGCCGTGCTCCACGTCGCCGCCCTGGTCAACCACCATGCAGGCCTTGTTCTCTCGCCGTCCCCTGGTCATGGCCACGTACACCAGCTCGGAGCGGGCGGCGTCGTCGAGCACGACCACGCTGCGGTCCACGGTGAGGCCCTGCGCCTTGTGGACGGTCACCGCGTAGCCCAGGCACACGTTCTCCGACACGTAGGGAGCGGGGAGCACGGCGCGTCCCCGGCCGTCGGCGTGGTCCACCACCAGAGCGCCATCGCCTCGGCGACCGACGACCACCCAGCGGTCCCCGTTGCGCACCCAGGCTTCCCGGGTGGTGAGGAGACGCCGGTCGTTCTCGGTGGTGACCACCTCGTCGCCCACCCCGGCCACCTGGGCACCCACCACCACGCCGGTGGCCTCCACCTCGCCGGCCGCCACCCGCACGGCCCGGGCCCGCATGGCGAGGGCGTCCACGGTGACGTGGTCGCCGGCCAGCACCACCACCGACTCCCCGGCCGACCGGGCGCCGAGCCAGGAGGCGAAAGCGGCCTCCACCATCTCCTCCCGGTCCCCGCCCACCAGGCGCCCGTGGCGCTCGTACTCGTTGACCACGCTCACATCACCCTGGCGCAGCCGCAGCGACGCCTCCGACTCCCACGGCTCAACGAAGCGCCGGGCGTCGGTCAGCTCGGCGGCGTTGGTGTCGGCCACCAGCAGTCCGAACAGCCCGCCCGCTCCCACCGCCCCGAGTTGGCGGTGGTCGCCCACTAGCACCAGCTTGGCGCCGGCAGCCTCCACGATCGCCACCAGGGCGGCCAGGTCGGCGCTCGTCACCATGCTCGCCTCGTCGAGCACCACGGCCTCGCCTCTGCGCAGGCGCCAGCACGGGTCGGGGACGACCTTGGCGTTCTCGCACAGGAACTTGGCCAGCGTGTCCGACGCCAGTCCCGCCTCCTCGCTGAGCACCCCGGCCGCCACCGCCGAGACGGCCAGGCCCCGGACCGGGATTCCCGACGCCTCCCAGGCCAGGCGGGCCGCCCCTACCGAGCGGGTCTTGCCCGCTCCGGCCGGGCCCACCAGGCACACCAGCGCCTCGCCACCGCCGCACACCCGGCGCACCGCCACCGCTTGGTCCTCGCCCAGCCCCCGCTCGGCCACCGCCGCATCGATGGCGGTGGCCGTGGCGACGGCTCTTCTTGCCTCCCGGCCCCGCCCGGCCGTCTCGATCACGGACGCCTCGAGAGCCAGGGTGGCCCTGGTGGTGTAGCGGGCCCCGCCGTGGCGGCTGGTGGTGGCGAGGCCGTCGCGCCGGCACAGGGCGACGGGGACCTCCACGCTGGCCGGCGCCACCAGGCGGACAACCTGGCGGTGGGCGACCACCGAGTCGGTCCCGGCCTCGATCCAGGCCCGGGCCTCGTCGGCGGTGGTCACCAGGCCGGGAGGCAGGCGGCGGGCCATGGCCTTGATGGCGTCGGTGCGTCCCCACGTGGAGCGCTGCTCTCCCAGCTCGGCCACCACCTGGGTCACCACGTCGCCGCCGGCGTCGAGGGCCAGGCTGCGCTGGGCCGGTGAGCGCCCGAGGGCCTTGTCGAGCCAGCGCTCCGGTGCCCAGCCGGCCGCGACCGCCATCCCACGCCAGCGCTCCAGCAGTGACACGGTGGCCTCGGCGACACCCCCCTTGGCCGTGCGGGTCTCCAGGGTGGCCACCTGGAAGGTTTCGGCCCGCTCGTCATCGGTGAGCGAGCGCCCCAGGCGGGCCTCGGCGGCCGCCACCCGCTCGGCCCCCCGCACCTCGATCTGGCGGCGGCGGGTGGAGAACATCCGGCACAGGCCCTCGGGCACGCCCACGATGTCGGCCTGGCCGTTGCGGTCGACCGGCTCCCACTCCACGCCCAGGCGGGTAGTCAGCTCGGCGCGCAGGGCCGCCTGGTAGACGCCGCCGGCCGGCTTCTGCATGGCGTAGACCTCGCGGCCGTCGAGGGCCCGCCAGCGGCCGTCGGCGCAGCGCACCTTGTTCGACACCAGGAGATGGGTGTGCAGGTCGGGGTCGACGGCCCGGGAGGTCCGGTGGACGAAGGAGGCGACGATCAGGCCCCCGGTGTCGACCTGGAACACCCCGGCCTTGCCGGCCCGGGAGAACGCGGCGTGGTCCTCCAGCAAAGCCACCGCGGCCGCCACCGCCGCCTGGTGGGCGGCGGCCACCTCGGCGGCGACGTTCGGCGTGCCGAGCCCCCACAGGACCGAGACGCTCTTGGGGGGCGACAGCGACAGGGAGTAGCCGGCGACGCGATCGGTGGAACGGTGGTCCCAGGGCGTGCCCAGGGCCTCGCCGGTGACGGGATGGCGGCCCTGGCCGAACAGGGCGCCAAGATGGGCGGGGTCGACCTCGCCATCGAGGCCGAGGGCGGCGGCACCCGAGCCGGTCCAGTGCCCGGGCGCCTCGCCCCGGCCGGTGAAGTAGTCCTCCAGGCCGAGGGCGACATGGCTGGCGTAGTAGCGCCAGGCGGCCGGCGCCATCTTGGCCAGACCCAGCATGTCAGCCCACCACCGCGCAACGTTGCCGTGCGCTGGCAGCACCGGAGGGTGCAGGGGTGTCCAGCAATGAATCCATGGTGGCGACGAGTATGGACTCAATTCAATTGCTCGTCTAGCGATTCCTCTGGTTCGTTTGGCTGATGTGGTAAGGGTGTGTACTAGCGGCTATTGATTGTATGCGATGGCTCGTTCTGGGTCGTGGAGGGTAAGCGTGTCCGTTGCATTCCTCTCTTGTCCGGGCCTCATTGGCGTCGTCGGGTAGGTCTGGCTCCGCTCCCGGCGCGAAGGCTCGGCGACGCCAACCCACCTGCAATGGGAGAACTCTTCGGCTCAAACCTGGATCTCTTGTCGCGAACCGGCTCGGCGACGGCCACTACCTCAGCATTGACGAACGTCCGAAACGATGGCCGGTGACCGGGCGGGGACCGACGGCGCAGGCCTGGACGCCGGCGGGCCCCGCCATGTGTCGCGTTTCGCCGGGTTGGCACCCAGTAGTGGAGCGAGAACCTGTAACGGAGCAGGCGCAGCCGAAGGGGACACGATGGCGACGAGCGGAAGGACGGAGCGGTTCATCCGCCGCCACCAACCGAGGGAGAAATTCGAGATTTCTTGGCCTTGAGTGCCAGTGGGGGGTTGAGCGGCGCACCAGTAGTGGTCCATAGGACCTGGGACGGCCAGGTCAACACCGCAAGGAGACGACGATGGACGCCAGGACTTCGACCGGGCCAGCGGGGGCGAGACTGAACGGGAACGGGGTCAGCGACGGGCGCTACGTCCTGCCCCATCTGATCGACGTCGCCACCCTTGCCGAGCACCTCGGGCTTACGGAGCGCACCATCCGCCGCAAGGTGGCGCAGGGCGAGATCCCCTACTACAAGGTGGGCAACTCCATCCGCTTCGACCCGGTGGAGATCGGGGCTTCGCTGGAGGCCTCCCGCGTCGCCGTCCACCCGGCCGGCGGCGACCCCTCGACCCAACCGAACAGACCCGGTGTGCGCTGCGGGGAGTCGACCGGCGACAACGGGACGAGGCCATGAGCGCCGACCAGGAGCGGGCGCTCCGCCTCGGCATGGACCGCACCCGCCGGGAGACGCTGGCCGGCCAGGACGACGCCTTGGCCAGGGTCGAGGTCGAGCGGCAGCTGGAGCTCGAGGCCCGACGCGGCGTCGGCCAAGCGGTGGTCGAGGCCCGGGCCGAGGGCCACTCGTGGGAGCAGATCGTGAAGTGCGTCCCCGGGCTCGGGCCCGCCTACGGCGCCGAGGCGGCCGAGAAGCTGTTCGCGTCGGTGTCGATTCCCGGCTCCCGCTTCGGCGAGGACCACGTCACATGGCGCTGCGGTGGGTGCGACGGGCTTGTGCTCGACCGCGGCCCGGACGCCGGCCATCCGGTCGACGCCGAGCCGGGCCACCGAGAGGACTGCGGGCGCCTGGCCGCCGAGGTCGATCGGTACGTCGCCGGCCTCGATGCCGACGAGCAGCTGGCGGCCGGCATCGCCCGGGTGGTCACCGACCATGTCCGTGGGCTTCCGCCCACTGCTCGACCCGTCGAACTCGATGGCCCGGGACTGGAGCTGTGGTGAGCCGTGGCCACGAGGGGACTAACGAGGTCAGCAGCAGCGGCGCTCGCGGGTCGCGGAGTGGGCGGCAGTAGCCGACCGGAACCAGCGGGCTTACGACGATGCCGGCGATGTGCCTGCGCTTGAGCCAAGCCTGCTCTCGCGTCCTGCGGTACGCCTTCGGCGGAGCGGGGAGGGCGGCGTTCGTCGTGGCGGCGAGTGCATGATCGTGTCCACGCTGCTCGGCGGGGTCGGCACGTGAGCCTTTCGGCCGAGCACCTTCGCGCCGAACACGAGGCGACGGGGGACCCAGGGGAGTTGCATCCCTGGGTCGCCAAGGCCCGTGCCATCGATGAAGCGGCGGGAGGCGCTGAACTCGGCGCCGACGTCCTCGCCCGCTACCTGCGGATCGTCCGGGCCGCTACCGCGGGTGCCAGACGAGGCGGGCGGGGTCGAACGCCCGCCGACCACGTTGGCCGGGGAGCACCTCGACACTGTGGATGACGAGCTCGATCAGCTGGCGCTGGAAGCCGATGCCCTTGTCGTCCCAGAGCACAGCGAGCTGCTCGACGGTGGGCGGCAGCTCGCGCAGGACCGAGTTCTGCGGCGTGGAGAAGACCTTGCGGTGCAGAGACTCGATGGCGCCCGACAGGGATTCGTAGCGGCGTTCGTAGGCGGCCTTGGTGACCTTTCGTTCGAGGTACAGATCGAGGAGGAGGTCTCGCTGGGCTTCCGCGTCGGCGAGGCGGTCGGCCAGGCTCTCGTTCTCGTCCTCGGCGCTCTCCGCCAGGCGGGCGAGGCTCTTGCGGTACCTCGGGTCGCACAGCTTGCCGATGACGTACTGACGCACCTCGTCCTCGACCGGTTGGGCGAGGGTGACCAGGGAGCCGCAGCCACCCAGGCCGGGTCCCTTGCGGCAGGAGTAGGCGCGCTTGCCGGCCTGCTTCTGGAGGGAGCGAAGCTTGCCGCCGCACTTGGAGCAGAAGAGGAACCCGACGAGGGGGTAGGTGCGCGCCCCGTACCGGCGGTTGCCCGCGCCGGGCCGGGACTCCAACGCCAGGCACAGCCGCTCCCAGGTCGCGCGGTCGAACACCGGCGTCCACGAGCCATCGGCCACGACGACGCCGTTGTGGGCGCGCAGGCCGGCGTAGCGCGGGTTGGTGAGGATGCGGGTGAGGACGTTGGTCCTCCAGCCCCGGCCCTGGGCTGTGGGAACTCCGCGTGCTTCGAGGTCCTTCACGATTCGCCAGAGGGACTCCCCCAACAGTGCCCGCTCGGCGGCTTCGCGGATGATCGCGACCTCGGACGGGACCAGGCTCATGGTCCCGTCGTGCTTGCAGCCCTCGACGTGGCAGGCGTCGACGCGTCGCCCCGAGCAGGAGTAGCCGTAGGGACGCCCACTGATGCGCGGCTTGCCTTCTCTGGCTTCGCGGGCGCGCACGTCGCGCATCCGGTCCGACAGCTTCTTCGATTCCTCACGGTCCATCGACGCACGGATGCCGATCTCGAACTCGCTCAGCCATCCCGACGGCGTGAGGACGGCATGGTCGGTGTCGCAGCCGGCTTCCTCGAACGCTTCGATGAGCGGTGCCCATCCAGGCCCGCCGCCCCGCGAGAGCCGGTCGGACTTGTAGGCCATCACCGCGCGCGCGTCGCCGTTTCGGATGCGCTCGAGCAGGTCGAGGAACCTCGGCCGCGTCCGCCCGCGGTTCTTGTAGCCCGAGGTGCTCGGTGGTTCTACCAGCGTGTCCACGATCACCGCCCCCAAGTGGGCCGCCGCCTCGGTGCACCGCTCGACCTGCATCGGGATCGACTCCGACTTGTCGCGCGTCACGCTCTGGCGGATGTACAGCAGCGTCGGGATCAGGGCGTCGGTCATTGGTGTCAAAGAGTAACAGTGTTGACAAATACCAAAAATACTCCCATCGAGGCGCTGGAGCGGGCCTATCCGCTCCGCGTCCTGCGGTACCGGCTGAGGCGGGGGAGTGGGGGCGCGGGCCTGGCGCCGGGTGGCGAAGGGATCGAGCGTGACCTCCAGGTGCTGGAGGACGTCACGGTCTCGCTCATCAGCGAGCGGCGGGTCTCGCGGCCGTGGGGTCTCGCCGGCGGCGAGCCTGGAGCGCCAGGAGAGAACTGGCTGTTGCCCGGCGGCGATGAGGGGCGTGCGGAGCGTCTGCTGGACAAGTGCACCGTGCGCCTGCGGGCCGGCGACGTCCTACGGATGCTCACGCCGGGTGGTGGCGGTTGGGGCCCTGCACGCCCGTAGCCGGCCGGGGAATCAAGTCTGGGACATTGCGTACGGTCCCGGGGTGCGCCGCTGTTACCCGGTCTCCCGGCCTGCCTACTCCGGGTCTCCGGCCCGGGCTGTCGGATCGCTGGTCTCGGCAAGGGCGCTGGGGTTGAGGGTCCCGTCGATGATGTCTCGGGCGACCTGGCTGAGGTGGCGGTTGTGGCGGCGGGCGTAGCCGCGGAGGAGGATGAAGGCCTCATCGACGTCGACGCTGCAGTGTTCGGCCAGAATGCCTTTGGCTTGTTCGAGGACGATCCGGCTGTTGAGGGCGTGTTGGAGCTGGTCGTTGAGCACTTGCGAGTCGTTCTGAAGGCGATGTTGGAGGATGCTGAGCGTGGCCACGTCGGCCAGGGCCTGGGCGGCGCGCAGGTCGCTCGGGGGGATCGGCCCGACACCGTTGCGGAACAGGTTGAGGGCGCCGATGACCTGGCCGCGCAGCCGCATCGGTAGGGCGTTGACGGCCAGGAATCCGGCCTTGAGGGCCTCGGCGGTGAAGGCGGGCCAGCGGCTGGTCGTCTGCAGGTCGGGTTCCACCACGGCGGCGCCGGTGCGGTAGGAGTCGGGGCAGGGCCCTTCGTCGCCTTGGAGTTCGAAGAGTTCGATGAGGCGCATCCGCTCACTCGACGACGCCACCAGGGCCAAGGTGCCCCCGGGGGCGGCCAGCATCACCCCGGCTGCTTCGGCTTCGAAGAGTGCGACGCAACGCTCGGACAGCACCAGGAGGAACTCGACCACGTCGAAGTCGTCCACGAGGGTGTCGGCCAACACCACGAAGGTGTCCGAGAGCAACTCCCGCTGCACCGCCACTCCGTGAGCCGCTCGAAGCAGGTCCGTCCAGGGCGACCCGCACGCTACGGGCGAGGAGAACAGACGCTCGTGGACCCCGGCGTGGGTGACACGTGGGAGATCCCCAAGGGCAGGGTGGAGATCGACGAGCGCCGGTGGGACAGGACGCTCCTGCCCGTGCTCGCCCGCTTTCGCGGCGATCTCGGCTTGCCTTCCGCCTGCGAGCTGACGGCCGATCGCCGGGTTGTCCGCCGGCCGCACGACTGGTCGCGCCGGTGGTCCCGGTTGTCTGTCGCCGCCCTGTCTCGGACATACTGGCCGTGGTTCGCAGGCGCTTCGTGCGACAAGGGACAAGGAAGCAGCGGATGACCGACGCCGACAAGTTCATCGATGCGGCCGACGAGGAGTACCGGCAGGGCGCGTTTAAGGACGCGCACATCAACTACGGCCGGGCGCTCGCCCGGGGCTCGACGCGCGAGGGCTACTGCCGGCGCATGCGCGGCATGTGCTCGCGCCGGGTGGCCGAGGAGCGCCTGCAGCTTGCTCGCGACAACCCGGACCGGCTCGATGCGTACCTCATCCAGTCGGCCCGCTGGCTGGCCAAAGCGGAGGCCAACCTGGAGTCGGCCTGCGAGGATGCGGACCCCCAACAGCAGCGCGCCCTCCGCGAGGAGCAGGCGGTAACCGAGGACCTGATGGCCGAGTTCATGCGGCTCAGCGGTGGCGACCCGACCCGCCGGCAGGCAGAGGCGGCCAGGTACCGTCGGCAGGCAAACGAACTCCTCGGCGCCTGATCAGCGCCAAGCCGCTCCACGCCGGGCGTCTGGTGTCGGAATCGAAACGCCGGCCGTCCTGTGCCGGCGACCAGGACCGGCCGGCGTCAGCGGCCGCCGAGCAGGCCGCCCAGCACGCCGCCGCCGGCGCCACCGGTCTCGCCGGGCATGATGCCCTTGATCCACGCTTCGAGGGCGGCCGGATTGCGGGTCTGCGTCATGACCCACCCCGGGCCGGTGAAGTCGAAGACCAGGCCCTCGCCCGACTTCAGGGTCTGCACCACGCCTCCTGCGACCTTGCGGATGGCGCTCGTCATGTCCGCCTGGAAGGCGACGACGTGGCCGGTGTCGATGGTGACCATCTCGCCGGCCGCCAGGTTGACCATGTCGATGGCGCCGTAGCAGGCGAGGAGAACGGTGCCGGTGCCGGACGCCCGCACGAGGAACCCGCCCTCGCCGCCGAACAGGTTCTTGAAGCCGCCCCACTTGGTGTCGAGCTCGACGCCGTCGGACGACGCCAGCCAGCACCCCTTGGTGATCGACAGGGGCTGCTCGGCACGCAGCTCTGACACGATCACGTCGCCGGCCAGGTGGTGGGCCACGTCGACCCAGCCGCCGGCCGGGGGCGTTGTGAAGGTGGAGATGAACAGGCTCTCGCCGCCGAGGAACGAGCGCTTCAGGCCCTTCATCAGGCCGCCCTGGGTGCTCGACTGGAGCGACATGCCCTGCGACATGGCCATCATCGCCCCCGACTCGGCCCGCAGCTGTTCGCCGGGGGCCAGGGTGACCCGCGCTGCGGCGAAGGACGGGCTGTGCCTCACGTCGACGTTCATGGCGCGGACGCTATCCCCCTCACGCCGGCGCCAGCTCGTCCAGGGCGGCCAAGGTCACGGCCACGACCAGCACGGCCAGCACGGCCCCACCCAGGCCGTACAGCTCGAGACCGGCGAAGGCGCCGGCCGATGTCAGGAACGGGCCGATGCGCACCGTCCGCCGCTCGAGGCGCCGTTGCAGCACGAACGTCTCGACGAGCTCGAAGGCGACGAAGATCAAGGCCAGGGTGATGCCCTGCTCGGGGTCGCCCACCGCGCCCAGGACGATGATCGGTAGGGCGCCGAGCACGGCGCCGAAATAGGGAACGGCGTCCCACAGCGCCACCCACAATCCGAGCGGCGCGGCGCCGGGAACGTCGGCCGTCGCGGCGACGGCGTAACCGAAAACGCCGGCCAGCAGGGCCATCACAAGGGTGCCCCGGGCGTAGCCGAAGCCGCGGGTGAAGACGGCGCCCGCCACCCGTTCCAGGCGGGCCCTGTGGTCGGGGTTGCGGATCTGGCGGGCCACGCCGGCGGCCAGCTTGGGCCCGTGCAGCAGGAAGAAGATCGACAGGATGCCGGTGGCCAGATAGGCGACGCCGCGGGTCGCCGCCGACCGCAGTGCCTGCGCAGGGGTGCCGCCCCGCAGCCGCTCGGGTACCTCGTCCACAAAGCGCTGGGTGCGCTCCGTCAGCTTCGCTTCGCGGGCGAGGTCGGCGAAGCGCCCGTCGTCCTGCTCCACGCGGCGCGCCGCCTCGGGCGCCGACTCGGCCAGCCGGTCGGTCTGTTCCCGCACGTCGTCGATCACAGAAAAGGCGGTGAGGCCGACGGTGACCGCCGTGGTGAGCACCACCGCCAAGACCGCCAGCCCGCGTGGAATGTGCCGCCCCACACGCGCCACCAACGGGTGGAGGATGCCGGCGATGGCGGCCGCCGCCGCCATCCAGCCGAGGACCCGTCTGGACGCGGCCACCAGACCGAGAAGGGCGAGGGTGAGCCCCAGCAGGGCGACGGCGGTGACGACCGAGCGGACGGTGAGGCGCAGCCGTTCTGTGGCCACAGGTGCCGCCATCGCCGTACAGTATCGGCGCCATGGGCCCGGCCGACGAGCTGCCAGCGCCGCTGTCCCTGCCGAGGCCCAAGTCTCCGGTAACCCCCCTTCCGCCGGACCCCGCTGCTCGACAACAGCCCGACGGGCCGGTCGAACGCGAGGTCGATCTGGACTGGCACTCGGTGGTTGTCCTCCTGGCCGCCTTCGTCGCGCTGGTGGCGGTCACCGCCCTCGTCGGCTCGACCCGGCGTACCACCGCGGCGCTGGCCGTCGCCCTCATCCTGGCGCTGGCCCTGAACCCGTTGGTGGGCCTGGTGCGCAGGCGGCTTCCGGTGGGCCGGGGCGGCGCCGTGGCCGTGGTCGTCGCCCTGGCCGCCGCTGCCGTCGCCCTCCTCGGCCTCCTGCTCGTGCCGCCCGCCATCCGTCAGGCCCGCGACCTCGGCGCCGAGCTCCCCTCGGTGGTGGCCGAGCTCGGCGACCTGCCCGTGGTGGGCGACGACCTCGAACGGTCGGGCGTGCCGGAGCGGTTCGAGCAGGCGCTGGCGAACCTCCCGGAACGGCTGGCTGGTGACACCACGCCTTTGCAGCGCGCTGCCCGCTCGGCCGCCGACGGCATGCTCGCCGCCGTCGTCACCGTCCTGTTCGCCCTCACCCTCCTGGTCGACGGCGAACGGCTCCTGCGGGGCGCCCGCCGCCTGGTGCCGCCCCGTCACCGCCCCCAGGCCGAGCGGACGGCGGCGGTGGCCTACGAGGTCGTGGGCCGGTACGTGGCCGGGTCGCTGCTGGTGGCGGCCGTCGCCGGTACCTCCGTGTTGATCGCCGGCCTCGTCCTCGGCGTGCCACTGACCCCGCTGGCCGCCGCCTGGGTGGCGCTGTGGGACCTGGTCCCCCAGGTTGGCGGGGCCGCCGGTGGGATCCCGTTCGTGCTGCTCGGGTTCACCCAGGGCGCCGGCACCGGCCTGGCCTGTGCCGCCTTCTTCCTCGTCTATCTCCAGCTCGAGAACAACGTGCTGGGCCCGCTCCTCGTGGGCCAGGCGGTGAAGCTCTCACCCCTTGCCACCATGACGGCCGCGCTCGTCGGCGTCTCTGCCGGCGGCGTGGTGGGCGCCCTGCTGGCCGTGCCCGTGGTGGGTGCTGCGAAGGCGGTCTACCTGGAGGTGCGGCCCGTGTCGCCCGAGGACGACGAGCCCGTCCCTTCGTGACCGCTTCTTCCCACCTCATCGCCGCCGGCGCCCGCAACTGAGCCTGTTCGGACAGGCGTAGCCTTCGGGCGATGGCGCTCCTCCTTCTGTTGCCGGCGGTGCTGGTGGCGGCCGGCGTCGCACGTCTGGTAATTCGCGACGCCCGCGGCGTGAAGGAGGCCCACGCGCTGGCCGGTCTGTTCGGCGAACCGGCTCGCGACGAGGTCGTCGACGGCCATGCGTACACGGTGCTGCGGTCGGCCGAACGCAGCCTGCGCCTCGGCTCGTTCCGGGAGCGGCTGTCGATCCACGCGTGGAAGGGCACCGTGCTGCGCTTGGACCCGGCGTCCGCCGGGCGCACCGCCTGGACATTCGGTGACGGGAGTGTGTGGCACGTCCGGCAGCACACGAGGGTGCCGGCCCGCCTGCGCCGCTGCATCGTGTTCCGGGCGACGGAGATTCCCGATGGCATGGGCGTGGCCGTCTACACGCCACGGTCGTGCAGCGAGGTCATGCTGGACATCTGGGACGCCGAGGAGCTCACGTCCGACCTGCGCACAGAGCCGGTCGGCTGACAACCGCCGGCGGGTCTCCTGCGGTCGATCCCATCAAGGGCAGCGGTCGCGCCGCCCCCACTGGGCCGCGCCGGCTGACCGGCGTCGGGGCGTCGCCGGGCGCCGCCGCCGGCCCGGCCGCCCGACCCTCCGAACTGGCGGGCCGGATGGCGCCGTGCGTGCTGCTGGCCGGCGACCTCGGTCCCGCCGACGTCGCCCCCCTCGACACCGGCATTGTGCTCGCAGTGGCGACGGCGGCCGGAGCGCCCCTGTCGCACGCCGCCATCCTGGTGCGTTCCCTCGGGCTGCCACTCGTCACCGGCCTGGGGGTCGCGCTGCTCGACATTCCATCGGGCGCGCTGGTGCTGGTGGACGGCGACGCCGGCACCGTCGAGGTGGAGCCGGCCGCCGCCGAGGTGAGCGCTGCTGCTGCCCGCCAGGACACGGCCCGTCAGCGACTCGAGCAGGCTCGCGGTGCGGCGATGTCGCCGGCGGCGACGCTCGACGGCCACACCGTGACCGTGCTGGTGAACACCGCCAGCCCGGAGGAGGCGGCTGCCGCCGTCGCCCAGGGGGCGGACGGGGTCGGCATGCTGCGCACCGAGTTCGCCTTCCTCGGTCGCAGCGAGGCGCCGGGCGAGGCCGAGCAGTACGAGGCCTACCGAGGCGTGGCCGAGGCCATCGGCGACCGGCCCCTTGTGGTGCGCACGCTCGACCTCGGCGCCGACGTCCCGGCGTGGGGCGGCGGATGGGAGCCGAACCCGGCCCTGGGCAACCGGGGCCTTCGATTCACCCTGGCGAACCGCCCGCTGCTCGAGGTCCAGCTGCGGGCCATCGCCCGGTTGGCCGCCGAGCGTCCCCTCCAGGTGATGTTCCCGATGGTGACCACGGTCGACGAAGTGCGGGAGGCGCGCGCCTGCCTCGACGAGATCGCCCCCGCCGGACGCCTCGAGGTCGGCATCACCGTCGAGGTTCCCGCCGCCGCCGTCTGTGCCGACGCGTTGGCGCCGCTGGTGGACTTCTTCGCCATCGGCACCAACGACCTCACGCAGTACACGATGGCCGCCGACCGGGGCAATGCGGCGGTGGCTGCCCTGGCCGACGGCATGCACCCGGCCGTGCTGCGCCTCATCCGGCAGGTGACCGCCGCCGGCGAGCGCCACGGCCGCCCGGTCGAGGTGGTCGGCGAACTGGGCTGTGACCCGCTCGCCGTCCCCCTGCTGTTGGGGTTGGGCGTCTCCACCCTGTCGGTGCGGCCCAACGCCGTCGCCGCCGTGAAGCAGGCGGTCCGCCTCGTGCGGCTCGACGATGCCCGGCTGCTGGCCGACGCGGCCCTGGACGCCGAGTCGGCCGCCGCCGTGCGCCGGTTGTGCCGGGCCGCCGCAGCCGGCTGATCCCGGGCGCACGAGAAGCCACCTCAGGGGTCCTACGAGACGTTGATGACGACGTCGAACGACCCGGCGTTGTCGTCGAAGAAGCCGTCGTTGATCCCGACGAACAGGCGCCCCTCGTTCTCGGCCGTCACCTCGGTCTCGGACCCGATCACGAAGGGAGTGCCGTCGTTGCCGATCCGGCCCAGCAGGACGGCGTGGTTGAACTGAGGAAAGGGGTCGCCGGTGTGTTCCTTGTCGACGTCCTCCTGGCCGTCCGGGCCGAACGTGCGGTCCGGGTTGCCGGGCACATCGTCGTAGACCTCGCCTTCGGCGGTGATGAGGAGGTGGTACCCCGGGTAGATGTCGGCGCCCGCGTCGGCCCACGCCACGGTGCCGGGGAGCGATATGGCCAGCACCAGCGGGTCGCCGTCCGTCTCCCCGCCGTCCCCGTCGTCGGCGGGCACGGCGATGGAGCCCCAGTCGTCGAGGTCGGAACGGGCCAGCTCACTCAGGAAGCGACGAACCTGGGCATTGTCGAGGAGGTCGTCGATGTACACCGAGCCGTCGCGGTCGGCCTGGAATTCGACCGCCGTGACCTCGAGGTCGAAGTCGCCCTGCGTCTCCGCCGCGCCGCCGACGACGATGTCGAACGTTCCGCCCTTGGGGGCCATGACGAGCAGGCGTTCGCGACCGCCGGACCCTTCCTCGTCGATCCGGGCAACCAGCACGGAGCCCGGTGGGCTGTAGTCGTAGTCGTCGAACAGGCCCCGGAAGCGGGAGCGGTCGAAGCCGGCGCCCTTCAGGTACACGGCCAGTTCCCGGGCGCTCGCGGCGTCGGTGCTGGCCGCCACGTCGGGATCGAACTCTTCCTCGGGGTCGACCTGGACGAGGAGGATGGAGTTCTTCGGCACCTCGACGGTGTGCGTGACGTACCCACCTTCGTCGTCGAGGGCGAGGTTGAAGGTGCCGGTGCCGGTGCCGGTGGCCTTGCCGTCCCGGGTCAGCACGACGGCCAGCACGACGATGGCGAGCAGCGCTGCTACGCCGGTGCCGGCCAGGATGAGCGGGCGCCGACGCTTCGTCCCCGTGTCGTCGGCCGCTGCGGGCGCGCCTGGGGCCGGTGCGGGCGGCGTGGCAACGATCGGCGCGATCGGCTCGAGCTCGGCCTCGGGCGGGGGAGTGGGCGGAGGTGGAAGGGGAGGTGGTGGGGCGGCGTGGCGGTCGATGTCGAAGATCCGGCCGTCGGGCGCCCGCAGGTAGAGCACGGGCGTGCCCCACTCCAAGGTGCCGGGCACGGCCAGGGCCACCGACTTGCGGGCCTCGCCCAGCGCGGCGTCGACGGGGAGGCCCGAGGCGAGCGCCCCGTAAAAGGAGCGGGAAAGCTCGACGGCGGCCGTGTCGGTGATCTCGTACTGCATGGCGACCACGGCCGGTGTCCCCCGGCGCACCAGCACCGAGGCGGTGCTCGAGAACACGTCCATGCGGTCGGCGCGGGCGCCGTCGCACGCGTTGAGGACGGCCAGCCGAAGCGGGTGGTGATCGCCCAGCAGGCGACCGAGGTCGGTGGCGCAAAGCCGGTGGGTGCCACCGCCATCGGCCGTGAGGGCGATGACGCCCTCCCCCAGGTTGGCGTCGAAGCCGCCGTGGCCGACGAAGTGGAAGACGTGCCAAGGCCCCTGGCGCAGGGCGGCGTGGAGATCGCGCCACGTCTGGCCCTCGACCCAGTGGAGCTCGAAGCGGTCGCCCAGCGGGCCGAGCGCGGATTCCATACGGGCCCGCTCCTGGGCGACGTCGAGGGCGGGGAGGTCCGACGGGCTGGCCGCCATGGCCAGCAGCCGAAGCGGCGGCGCCACCGTGAGCGGCTCCTGCGGGTCGGCCAGCTCCACATAGCGGACAATCGGCGTGCTGGTGGACAGGCACAGGTACTCGGCCCGGCGACCGTCGTAGAGGAACTCCCACGGCAGCGACGCCATGTCGGCCGAGTCGAACCGCAGTTGGATGCGCAGGTCGGCGCCCTGGCGGATGGCCTCTTGGCGGCTGCGGTCGAATAGGGAGCGGACGTCGCCGGCGAACAGTGCCTCGAACATCTCCGAGCCGAATCGCTGCACCGCCTGCTCGTGCTCGGGGATGAGCCGTCGCCGGGTGGGGCCACCGGCCAGCAGGGCGAGTTGGAGGGACTGCAGCCGGTTCTCGAGGGCCAGGCTGTCGTACGGGAACGTCATGGCGACGGCTCCCTCGCCGGCCGGTGAGCCGAGCACGGACACCGGCACGTTGCGGCCGTCGGGAGTCCCGATCTTGATCTCGAAGTCAAGGCACTTCATGCGTCCCCCGTCCTGCTTCCGTCCAGTGTCGTGAGCTCGTCCACCGCAGCCCCCTTTGTCAGGCTTATTGTGCCTTGTAGGAGTGTGGGACGGGTGGTTGAGATACGTCGACCTGATGGGGGATCGTGGTGAATCGGGCGATTTGCGTCGGTATCAACAAGTACCCGCAGCCGGGGATGGACCTCCAGGGCTGCGTCAACGACGCGGGAAACTGGGCCGCGCTGCTCACCGACCACTACGACTTCGTCAAGGACGACGTGAGCGTGCTCCTCGACGAGCAGGCCACCCACGCCACTATCGTCGCCGGCCTGAAGGTGCTGCTGGTTGGAGCCGAGAAGGGCGACGTGGTGGTCTTCACCAACTCCTCCCACGGTACCTACCTGGCCGACAACAACGGCGACGAGCCGACGTACGACGAGGCCATCTGCCCGTACGACACAGTCGAGCATCCGCTGGTCGACGACCAGCTGCGCGAGCTCTTCGCGGACCTGCTTGACGGCGTGCGCCTCACGGTCGTCTCCGACTCGTGCCACTCGGGCAGCCTCACCCGGGTCATGCCGCAGACGCCCGACCAGCGCAGGCCTCGGTTCATGAGCCCCAAGGCCATCGGTCTGCCCGAAATCCCCGAGATCCGGCGCACGGCGAAGCCCCGCAAGGAGGCCTTCCCGGAGGAGGACATGGTGGAGGTCCTTCTGAGCGGCTGCAAGTCCAGCCAGTACAGCTTCGATGCGGTGATCGACGACATCCCGTCCGGCGCGTTCAGCCACTTCGCACAGGCCGCCATTCGCGACGCCGGCTACACGATCACCTTTGAGGAGCTGCACGCCCTCGTCGTCCCCGCCCTGGCCGACAGCAACTACGACCAGGAGCCGCAGCTCGAAGGCCGGGTCGCCGGCAAGGCCCGCCAGATCTTCACCTGAGCCGTGGGCGCCACGCCTGCACCGTCGGGTCGGTACATGGTGCTCCCGTCCCCTAGCTTCGACGGATGCTGGTGGAAGTGCTCCCGCTGTGGGTGGCGCAGACGAACGCGTGGATCGTGGCGCCCGACGGACCGGGTGGTGAATGCGTCCTGATCGACGCACCACCGGAGCCGGCAGCCATCTTGGAACGGCTGGCCGCGTCCGGCCTGCGGCTGGTCGCCCTGCTCGCCACCCACGGCCACGTCGACCATGTGGGCGGCATCTCGACGGTCGTGGCGGGCACCGACGGCGACGTGGCGGTGCACCTCCACGACGCCGACCTCCACATGCTCCTCGACCCGGTGGGCACCAGCGCCAGCCTGGGCCAGATGCTCGAACGCCAGGGCCTCGACCTGACCCCGCCCGAGGTCGTCCACCATCTCGACGACGGCCAGCAGGTGCGGGGTGCGGGCATGACGTTCACCGCCCTCCACACCCCGGGCCACACCCAGGGGTCGGTCTGCTTGCTGCTCGAGGTCGACGGCGAGGCGCCGATCCTGTTCAGCGGGGACCACCTCTTCCGCGGCTCGGTGGGCCGCACCGACCTGGCCGGCGGCTCGCACGAGATGCTCCTGGCATCGATGGTGGACAAGATCCTGCCGCTGGCCGACGAGGTGCGGGTGCTCCCCGGTCACGGCGGCACCACCACCGTCGGCGCCGAACGCCGCACCAACCCCTTTCTCGCAGGCCTGCCGGGCGCCGGTCGCTGAGGCCGATCCGTTCTCCGGTCATCTGAGCGCGCAGAGCGAGTTCGAATGACCGGAGAAGCGACGGGGGTGGTCGGCGGTCCCCGCCGGAGGGCCGCGGCGCCTTGGGCGCCGGCCGAATCTACGCTCGGCCTTGTGCGCCTCCCATCCCGCCTGCCACTCGCGGCCCTGATGGCCGGGTCAGGGATCTACCACCTGGTCGCGCCTGAGTTCTACGAGCGGATCGTGCCCCGGCCACTCGGCCACGCCCGGTTCTACGTCTACGCCAGCGGTGTGGTGGAAGTGCTCGCCGCCGTTCTGCTCGCAGCGCCCCGCACCCGCCGCGCCGGTGGCTGGGTGTGCGCCGCCCTCCTGGTGGCCGTGTTCCCGGCCAATGTGCAGATGGCACTCGACGGTGGGGCCCGTGGCGCCAGCGGGATCGTGGGGTCGTCGGCGGCGGCCTGGTTCCGGTTGCCACTCCAGGTCCCGCTGGTGTGGTGGGCAGTCGCGGAGGGACGACGCGCGGACCGTGACCGGCCGAAGCAGGCCCGGCCGGCGGAGGCCTCGCTCTCGTAGACTTCGCGGCCCATGGTGCGTCCGGCCGCCCGCGCGGTGTGGGCCGGGCCCTGGCCGTTGCGTTGCGGGGCCTGAGCGGGACGCCTCGGCTAGGTGAAGCGGGTGAAGAGCTCGGCCAGTTCCTCGGCCAGGCTGGCCGGCGTCGTGTAGCCCTCCTCCGCCCGCACCGTGTCGAAGTTGTCACGCACCTTCTCGATGGTGAGATCGGGGTCGAAGTAGCCGGTGGTGAGGCCGGTGAAGAACTTGGAAACCCGACCGCCGCCGACGGCGAACACCTCGCCGGAGACGGCGCAGTCCTCGTGGCACAGCCACGCCACCACGGGCGAAACCACCCGGGGGTCGAGGCGGTCGGCGAAGCCGCCGAGCATCGCTTCGGTCATGCGGGTGCGGGCCAGCGGGGCGATGGCGTTCACCCGGATGTTGTGGCGGGCCCCTTCGATGGCCAGGACGCGGGTGAAGCCGACCAGCCCCGTCTTGGCCGCCCCGTAGTTCGACTGGCCGAAGTTGCCGAGAATGCCGGAGCTCGATGTGGTGGAGACCACCCGGCCGTAGCCCTGCTCGCGCATGTGGGCCCACGCCGGCCGGGTGACCCAGAAGGCACCCTCGAGGTGGACGCCGAGGACGGGCTCGAGCAGGTCGGGGGTCATGTTGTGGAACGCCTTGTCCCGGAGGATGCCGGCGTTGTTGACGACGATGTCGATGCGCCCGAATGCCTCGAGGGCGGTGGCCACGATGGCTTCGCCGCCCTCGGGGGTGGCCACGCTCGACGTGTCCGCCACGGCGACCCCGCCCAGATCCTCGATGTCCCTGGCCGTGCGGGCGGCCGGGCCGTCGTCGGCCCCCTCGCCCCGCACCGAGCCCCCCACGTCGTTGACCACGACCCGTGCGCCCCGAGACGCAAGCAGCAGGGCGTGCTCGCGGCCGAGGCCGCCGCCTGCTCCTGTGATCACCGCCACCTTGCCGTCGAACCCGAGGTCGCCCACCGGCGGGAGCGTAGGGCGCGGGCCCCCGAACGGGCGGCCGGGAAGCCCGGACGTCGCAGGGGAGCTAGCGTGAATGGTTTCTGGGCGAGGGGCCTGGGTGCGGCCGCCCGGACGGGCCGGCTTGGCGGAACCGGCAGACCATGGAGGGCCGACCACGATGATGACATTTGCCGGCGGCGCGCCCACTGGTCCGGTCCTCCGTCTGACCTCCGGGCGGTGCGCGTGCGGTTGAGCGTCGGCGTACGGGCCATGGCGGCGACCTTGGCGGCCGCCTGCATGGCGGTGTCGCTCACCGGGGACGCGCGCGCCCAGGAGGACCCGACCACCACGACGACGATCGCGTCGACCACGACCACGACGGACCCGACGTCGACCTCCACGTCATCGACCACGACGACCACCACCCAACCCGCAACGCCCACCACCTCACCGTCGACCTCGACCACAGCTCCAGGCCAGGACGAGGGACCGACGACGCCCACCACTGCGGGCGCCACGTCGACGACCACGCGCCCCGGCACCAGCCCGACAACGGCCCCGCCCGCCCGCCCGGCGCCAGTGGGCAACCCGCCGGCCGTCGGTGGCGACGCCGCGCCGCCACCGGGCGCCACGCCCGAGATCTCCGCCGCCCTCCAGGCCAAGATCGACTCGGTGCGGCGCTCGGGGCCCAACAACACGACCGCCCTGATCGAGGCACTGTCGCCCCTCGTGGCCATGGGGATGACCGCGCAGGAGGCGATCCAGGCCGGCTTCGGGCGGTTCCCGGTGGGTGGACGGGCCTCGTTCACCGACGACTGGTGGTTCCCCCGCTTCGTGCCCTCGGTCCACCTGCATGAGGGCACCGACATCTTCGCCGCCTACGGCACGCCCGCGCGCGCCCCGGCGACCGGAACCCTCAACCAGAGGTTCAACCCGGTGGGCGGTCTGACCGTGTACGTCACCGAGGCGGACGGCACCTACTACTACCTGGCCCACCTGAGCCGCTACGAGCCCGGCCAGGTGTCGGGGCAGGCGGTGCAGGCAGGCGACGTGATCGGCTACGTGGGTGACTCCGGCAACGCCCGGGGCACCTCCCCGCACATCCACTTCGAGGTCCACCCCGGCGGTGGCGGGCCCACCAACCCCAAGCCGTTCCTCGATGCATGGCTCGAGGAGGCCATCGCCGCCGTTCCGTCCCTGGTGGCTGCCACCGCCCCTGCGCCGGCCGGCGCCGGGCGGACGCCCACCGAGGAGCAGGACCTCACCGTGGTCGGCCACACCGACCTCGGAGGCCGGGGCGGGTACGGCGACGTGGTCGTGGTGGGCGACACGGCGCTGGTGGCGGCAGGCGACGGGGCGCCCCGCCCGGTGGCGGCGATCGACCCCCTCGTCGCCGGAACGGCCGCCACGCCGTCCTGCTCGGCGTCGGTGGCTGTGGTCGACCTCCGCGACCCGGCCTCGCCCATCGTGGCCGGCACCATCGCGTTGGCGTCGGGGGAGCGGGTGGAGGACGTGGACGCCCTTGCCGTGCGCACGCCTGGCTTCACGGGTGACCTGGCGGCGGTGGCCGTCGGGCCGTGCACCCCCGGTGACGGCGGCACCGGCCTGGTGTTCTACGACGTCAGCGACCCCTCCGACCCGCAGTTGCTGGGCCGGGTTCCCCACCCCCGCCGGTTGGCCGACGGCGGCGGCACCGGCTGCGGCGCCGTCCTGCGGGGTACGTGCGCCCGCACCGACCGCACGGTCGACCTCCAGCAGCGCCCCGACGGCCGGGTCGTGTCGCTGTCGAGTGCCACGGCGGCCGCCGACGAGCCGGACCCGGAGGCGTTCGTGGTCGACCTGACCGCCCCTGCCAGGCCCAGGGCGCTCGGCTTCGTGCCCCTCGGGCGGGGGGACCGGCCGCTCGCCGTCGACGACGGGTGCTCGCCCGTCCGCCTCCCCCGATCGCAGCAGACGCCGGCCGACCGGCTCGGGCCCCTGGTCGACATCACGGGCTTCGCCCTGGCGCCCGAGGGGGCCCGGGCGCCCGACGAGATCGTCCTCGACGCCGCCGCCGGCTATCCCACCGTGGCCGAAGGCGGCGGCCGGCGGCTGGCGCTGGCGACCGAGGGCGCCTGGTGGTCGTCGACGTGGGCACTGCGGGTGGACGCGCCGGCCGAGGCCGGCGGCGAGAAGCCCGGCTGCGCCCGGGCGCTGTCGAGTTCGTCGGACGGCGCCGGTCCCACCGCCGGCGAGCTCGTGTACGTCGGGCGGGGCTGCCCCGGTCGCCACGATGCCGACGGCACCCCGATCCCACCCGACCCCTACCTGGGCGACCCCGCCGGGCGCATCGCCGTCACGGACGCCGCCCTTACCCCGTCCCAGCAGCACCTGTCCGGGCACGGTTGCACGCCGGCCAGCCGCCTGGCCCGGGCCCGCCGGGCGGGCGCCCTCGGCCTGGTGGTGGCGGGCAGCTTCCAGGCCGACGTGGCCGACGTGGCGACGATCCCGGCCGCGCCCGCTGGCGTCCCGGCCGGGGACGGGTCGGCGGCACGGGCATCCGGCGCCATCCCCGCCGTCCTCCTCCGCAAGCCCGACGGCGACGCCCTGCGCACCGCACTGTGCCCGCCCGCCCTCGACCCCGACGCCGCCTGCGGCGAGTCCGCCGGCATCTCCGCCGAGGTGGTGGAGCTGCCCGCCCGGTGGTCGGGCCTGCGTGTCCTCGACGTCACCGACCCCGACGCACCCCGCCAGATCGCCGTGTACCGCACTGCGGCGGCGGCGACCACCCCCTCCGACCCGGGCGCGTCCTTCGCCGTCGAAGCGGTGGTCACCGATGGAAGCCGCGTGTACGCGGCATGGGGCGCCGACGGCCTGCGGGTGCTGGACCTGGCCTCGGGCAGCCCGTCCGAGGTGGGGTCGTTCGTGCCGCCCGTGCCGCCCGTGCCGCCGGCCGGGCCGGGGGCCACGCCCGCCGTGCCCCACGTGGCCGGCGTCGACCAAACCGCCGACCACATCGTGGTGGCTGACCGGGACAGCGGCCTGTGGGTGCTCGACAAGCGCCCCCCCGCCGGCACCCGCGGGTACTGGCTGGCCGACGCCAAGGGCGCCGTGCACGCCTTCGGTGACGCAGTCCTGCACGGCGCGGCCGACGATCTGGCGCTCACCAGCCCTGTTGCCGGCATGGCGGCCAGCCCCACTGCGGGCGGCTACTGGCTGGTCACCGCCGCCGGCGGTGTCTACACCTTCGGCGACGCCACCTTCGCCGGCTCGCTCTCCGGGGCGGCGACGGCGCCGATCGTCGGCATCGCCGCCACGCCCTCCGGCCGGGGCTACTGGCTGGTGGCGGCCGACGGGGGTGTGTTCGCCTTCGGCGACGCCACCTTCCTCGGCTCGCTCGGCGCCAGTGCCCTGGTGCGGCCCATCGTGGCCCTCGTACCCACGCCGACTGGGCGGGGCTACCGCCTGGTGGGCGCCGACGGCGGCGTGTTCGCCTTCGGCGACGCCGACTTCCTCGGGTCGACAGCCGCCACGCCGCCGGTCGCCCCGGTCGTGGGCGCCGCCGGCACCTCCTCGGGCCGGGGCTACTGGCTGGTGGCGGCCGACGGCAGCGTGTTCGTCTTCGGCGACGCCCGCTTCAAGGGCGCAGCGGCGGGTCGTCCGGCCACCTCACCGGTGGCCGGCGTGGCCGCCATGACCGGCGTGCGCGGCTACTGGCTGGCCGGCGCAGACGGCCGGGTCGACGCCCTCGGTACTCCCGACCTCGGCGGGAGCGACACGGCCGGTGCCTCCGCCCCCGCGGTCGTCGCCGTGGCTGCCGTCCCCCGCCCGCCTGCCGCCGCGGGCCCCACGCCAGCAGCCAACGGGCGCGAGACCGGCCCCGGCCTCCGCCCCGCCCGCTGAGGGACAGGGAAGGCAACGACCGGAGTGTCGTCGGACCCCGGAATCCGGGGGCGCACGCTGTCAAAACGCGACGAGTGGAGTTCTGGCGGCGCCGGACCCCGGAATCCGGGGGCGCACGCTGTCAGATCAGAGGCGACCGGCGGAGTTCCGGCGGGGGTGAAGAAGCGACGCCGGGGCGTAGGCGCCGGCGCCGGTGAACATGCCGGGGCGCCAGCGGCGGGGAGTGGCGACGACAGCCCTCGGGTAGTCCTCGAAGAGCCAGCGGGCGAAGTTGCGGCGGGTCCAGTCGTTGGCACCGGCGACCTGGAGGGTGAGGCGGAGACCCTTGCGGTGGGCGATGCCGACCTTGGACAAGACGCCGGCCATGCGGTTGTCGACGGCGAGGCCCCGGGTGACGGCAGCGTCGTAGGTGGCGGCCGCCCTGGCCGGACGGGTGGCGCCGGCGCCGAGCACGGCCTTGGCCGCCAGCACGCCCGTCTCAAGGGCCTGGCCGATGCCCTCGCCCGTCATCGGGTCGGTAGCGCGGGCTGCGTCGCCGGCGAACAGCGCCCGGCCGCCGGCCGCCCACAGGGTGGTGTGTTCGACGGCGGCGGGGATGGGCCACGCCTTGTGGGGCGCCTCCGCCACGGCGCCGGCGCCGAGAGCACGGCGGATGTGGTCGCGGTGCAGCAGGTCGGACCACTGCTGCTTCATGCCCTGGGTGGTGACGCCCGGCCGGCGCAGGACGCCGAAGCCCACGTTGGCCCGCCCTTCGCCGAGGGGGAACGACCAGGCGTAGCCGGGCAGCAGGTCGGGCTCGAACCACACCCACAGCTGGCCGGCCGCCGCTTCGCTCACGCCGGTGAAGTACTGGCGGAAGGCGTGCCACTCGCCCAGGTAGCCGGGCTCGTGGGGGACGCCGAGCGCCTTGCGCAGGGGCGACCACACACCGTCGGCCCCTACTGCGTACCGGGCCGAGATCGGCCCCACCCCGTCGACCTCCAGCACCACCGATTCCCCGTCCGGCGCCGCCGTTGCGTCCCGAAGCCGGCAGCCGTCGTGAACCTCGGCACCCGCCCGGCGGGCAACGTCGAGCAGGGCGCCGTCGAGGTCGGCTCGCCGCGCCACCGCCGCGTACATCCCCTGGTCGCGGGGGAGGGGGAAGGTCACCGACCGGCCGGCCGGGCCGCGCACGTGCACGTCGTCCACCACGTACCAGGAGGGCACGTCCTCAGGACGGAGGCCGAGGCGCTCCAGCCGGCGGAGGGCGCCGGTGGTGAGACCGTCGCCGCAGCACTTGTCGCGCGGGAAGGTGGCCTTGTCGACCAGGAGCACCGACCGGCCGGCCCGGGC
This sequence comes from Acidimicrobiales bacterium, assembly GCA_046596195.1. Taxonomy (GTDB): domain Bacteria; phylum Actinomycetota; class Acidimicrobiia; order Acidimicrobiales; genus JAHFUS01. The sequence continues at coordinate 26,533 of JBKJNA010000108.1, forward strand.
CAGGGTGATGGCGGCGGCCGCGCCGGCGGGACCACCGCCAACCACCGCCACGTCCACCGTCCTCATGCCTGCATTCTCGCCCCCGCCCGCCCCGGACGCCCGCAAGGGCCCGGGTTCACCGTTGCAGGAGAGCGGCCATGGCCGCCTCGACCTCCGGGTGGCGGAAGGTGAAACCGGCTTCCAGCAGCTTGGCGGGCATCACCCGCTGACTCGCCGTCACCATCTCGTCCGCCATCTGGCGGCCCACCACCAGACTGAGGGCCACCTTCGGCACGGGCAGGAAGGAGGGCCGGTGCACGGCCTTGCCCAGGGCGTGGGCCAGGCCGGCGCTCGTGACGGGCTCGGGCGAGGTGGCGTTCACCGGGCCTGCGAGCGAGTCGTCGCCGAGGACATGGAGGATGGCGCTGATCTCGTCGTCGAGGGTGATCCAGCTCACCCACTGCCTGCCGGTGCCCAGCGGCCCGCCCACGCCCAGCTTGAACAGGGGGAGTTGCTTCTTCAGAGCCCCGCCGGCGGGGGACTGCACGACACCGGTGCGCAGCTTCACCACCCGGATGCCGGCGTCGGCTGCGGGCCCGGTGGCGTCCTCCCACGCCCGCACCACGTCGGCCAGGAACCCGTCGCCGGCCGAGCTCGCCTCGGTGAGCACCTCGTCTCCGCGATCGCCGTAGTATCCCACGGCAGACCCGCTCACCAGCACAGTCGGCTTGGTGGAAAGGCCGGCAAGTGCGGTGGCGAGCACGGTGGTGCCCTTCACCCGGCTCTGGCGGATGCGCTCCTTCTGCTCGGGTGTCCACCGCTTGTCGCCGATGCCCACCCCGCCCAGGTGCACCACGCCGTCGATGCCCTCGAGGGCGGCGGTGTCGATGGTGCCGGCGCCGGGGTCCCACGCCACCTCACCCTCGCCGGCCGTGCCCCGCACGAGCCGGCGGGCCCGGTGACCGGCCGCCTCCAGGGCCGGGACCAGGGCCGAGCCGATGAACCCGTGCGAACCGCTGACGACGACGTCCATTGGGCCACTCTGGCACCACCCCCCGAACTACCGGGAACCGCCGCTTCCAGTGCTCTGTCGAAGAGAGCCGGATGCAGTGGGAACGTTCGCCCGCCGAGGTGCGGCCGATGCAGTCGCAGAGGGCACGAAAGAATCGCTAACGGCTGTGTCGGAGGCGCGCCAGCGGGCCGTCGGCGGTGAGGCTGAGTCTCTTCAGGAAGCACACCATTGTTCCAACGCCGGGTTGGGCCGAGAACTCGACGTTGTCGGTGAGAGCGGTCATCAACGCGATGCCCCGGCCTCGTGGAGACTCGGGGTCGGGCATGGCGCTCGAGAGCCCGCTCACATCGACCCCCTGCCCGGCGTCGAGAACGCTGATCGCGCAGCGCTCGCTGTCGAGATCAAGCCTTACCTCGTAGTCTTCTGTCGCCCCTGCGTGCTCGATGACATTGGTGCACGCCTCGCTCAGGGCCAGTCTGATGTCGTCGATGCACTCGGACGTCACCCCCATCTGCACCAGTGCCGCAAGGGCCACCGAGCGCACGACCGCAACGGTCTCAGCGTCTTGGGGAAGGCACAACGCGATCTGGATGTTCACCGGCCGTGTCCCACCGCAGCCATGCAGGTCGACATCCGCCGGGACGGGCGTGGCAAGGGTCAGCCTCCGCGGTTGCGCAGCGCCGAGATGCGCTGGTGGGAGACTCCCAACAGCTTGGCGATCTGGCGTGTGGACAGGCCCTCGACGCCCAGCGAGCCGACGACGACCCGGCGCAGCTTGCCCGTTGCGTCGAGAATCCGAGCGGCGCTGGCGGCCAGGAGGTCGAGCAGCCCCGAGAGCGACCCTCGTTCGAGCAGCTGTGACCAGGGCACGCCGCGCCCACGTTCCCGGTCGAGGGTCCGGGCCCGACGGGCCACCTTCTGTTGATCTCGGGCAGTCTCCTCGGCCGCCTCGGCCAGTTCCAACAGCGCAGTGGCCACGCCCACCCTCCTGGCTCGGCTCGGTCGTCGTTCGTCTGTCTGTACTCGCACTCTCACTACCCGGCAACCGGGGTTGCCACACCTCGACGGCCCCCCCCGGGGGGGTCAGCCGCCGCTGCCGTCATGAAGGTGAGCCAACACCGCGAGCACGCGGCGATGGTTATCGGGCTCGGGTAGCAGATCGAGTTTGGTGAAGACGTCGCCCACCCGTTCCTTGAGTAGATAGCCGATCCCGCGGCCGCTCTTGACCAGGTCGAAGGCGTAGCGGTACTCAAGGTGCTGGGACAGGACCAGTACGCCGATGTCGGAGAACCGGGAGCGGATCTCGATGGCCGCCCGGAGACCTTCGACGGTGATCGTCGGCGACCACGCGCATGCGCTGACCGCTGTCTCTCAGCAGCACCCGGAGACCGACCACACCGACTTCGCCCAGCACCGGCCTACGTGCAGTTGACGCCCTCGGCCGGGCGATAGAGGGCCTGCACGGAGTCGATCTTGGTGGTGCCGTCGGCCAGGTAGAGCCGGGTCCGCTCGGTGCGCACGCGGGTGCACGGCCCCCGTGGTTCCTGGGTCTGGTTGGTCTGGGTGGCCTCCACCCACTTGGTAGAGAACAGGGTGACGGTGAGCGACCGGCCCGTGTACGTGGGCCAGATCAGCACGCCGTAGGGGCTGGGGTTGCGGATTTTCAGGTCGGGATGGGGGAACGACAGGGTCGCCTCCCGGCCGAAGGGATACCGGGAGATGTAGAGGCTGTGGGACTGGTACTCGGGGAACTCCAGGCCGGCGAAGAAGGCTGCGTTGAACGTGGTGGTGGCGAACTGCGAGATGCCGCCGCCGACCGACTCCGTGA
>JBKJNA010000075.1:0-3431 GCA_046596195.1 Acidimicrobiales bacterium
AGCGGTCGCTCACGCCCCAGTCCGCATCTCCACGTTCGGTCATCAGCAGGACCTCAGCCGCCACAGAGCGGATCGGGAGGTAGTCGTCGAGCTCGAGGGCCACAGCACCGAGACGGCTTCCGGCCTGGCTGCGCACCCCCACCGTCACGTGGGGGCGCACATCGGTGTGCCGTCCGCCATAGGGCACCAGCCCGAACGCCGCACCTATGCGAGCCGTCAGATGGGCGAAGGGCGCGGCCGGATCAGGTCCGAGCCAGAGGAACTCCTCCCCGAACCAGCCGATGGTGGTGAGGGCGAACTCGAAGGGCTCGGTGCTGCGGCAGATGGCCGAGAGCCGGGTCGCCGCCGCCGCCGGATCCTCCGGGGAGAACGGGACCATGAGCGTCACATGGGCCGGGACGCCGGCCTTCATCAGCGGATCGCACTCCAGTCGAAACGAGTGGAGCACCGAGTCGACCTCGACGACCGGCAGGATGAGCGCCTGCGCGGATTGCCCCTGTCCGTCCGTCTCCGACACCGTGGTCATGATCAGCTCCCAGCCTAGGAGGATGGCTGCAGGTGCCATCACCAGCAGTGGCCTTGACGCCGCAACCCGATGGCTGCAACCCTCGCCGAGGGTGGCGGGGGATGTGACGTGACCGGCCATGGGCGGCATCGCATCCCGCACGACCCTCGGGTGGCGCAGCTCCTGGCCTCGAGGCGGGCGATGGCCATCGCCGCCGTCGCCGTCTGCAGCCTGCTCCTCGCCAACCTCACCGTCGCCTTCGCCACCACCCGAGGTGACAAGGCAACCCGTGTCCTGGCGGCACCTGCCTCGACCACGACGTCCGTGCAGGAGGTGGGTGGCGGCGGCGCCGCCAACATCTCGAGCGTCGGCCTCGAGCCCCCAGCTTCTGTCGACCGGGGCAGCCGGCCGAACCCGCCGGCGCCTCCCGCGACGGTGACGGGACCGCCGTCCACGGCCTGCACCGCGGGTGCCGACCTGTCGTCCCTGTCGACGAGGGCGAAGCTGGCGCAGCTGCTGTACGTCGGCGCCAGTGACCTGGCGACGGCGACCAAGGCCCTGGCCGGCGCCGCTCCCCCGGGCGGCCTCATCCTGATCGGCAAGGGGCGGACCTGGTTCGCAGAAGGTCGCGTGGCGGCTCTGGCCAAGCGGGCGATGGTGGTTCCAGTGGTGGCGGTCGACGAGGAGGGCGGCCGGGTGCAGCGGATCGACGCCGTCGTCGGCCCGATTCCGAGCGCCAGGACCATGCGCAAGACCATGACGACGGATCAGGTGCGGGCGCTGGGCGAGAAGCGCGGGCGGCAGCTGGTGGCGCTCGGCATCACGATGGACCTGGCGCCCGTCGTCGACCTCTACGACCGGAGGAACGCCGTCATCAGCGACCGGGCCTTCGATGCGGATCCCGCCGTGGTCGTGGCCTACGCCCGGGCGTTCGCCGAGGGCCTTCAGCGCGCCGGCGTGACGCCGGTGCTGAAGCACTTCCCGGGACACGGCCGCTCCTCCGGGGACAGCCACAAGCAGCAGGTCACGACGCCCGCCCTCTCCGAGCTGAAGCAGCGGGACCTCCTTCCCTATGCGCAGCTGCTGCCCGCCATCCCCCAGGTGATGATGGGCCACCTCGACGTGCCGGGCCTGACCGACCCGGGGTTTCCCACCAGCGTGAGCAGCAAGGCGATCGACGGGCTGCTGCGCACCGAGCTTGCGTTCGACGGCCTCGTCCTCACCGACGACCTCTCCGGGATGGCGGCCATCACCAGCCGGTTCCCGCTCGACCAGGCCGTGATCGCCGCCCTCAACGCCGGCGCCGACATCGCCCTCGTCAGCTTCACGAGCGCCGCTGGACTCGCCACCCTCCTTGACAAGATGCAGGCGGCAGTGGCCTCGGGCACGCTGCCACTGGCCCGGGTGGAGCGCGCCCTGCAGCGCGCCGCCTCGGTCAAGCCAGGACGCACCTGCTGACGACGGCGTTGCGCCTCGTGGCTCAGGCTTCGTTGAAGCGCAGCGAGGTGATCACGTCGCGAAAGGTCTGGTGCAGCACCGGCGCCTCGATGCCGGCACAGGTCCCGTGCACCTGGACGAGGTCCTTCACCGGTGCGTCAGGCCCTGCCGGGGCGAAGAGGGTGACCTGCACCTGGAACAAGGTCATCCCGGCCGTCGGCTCGACGAAGGCGAACTCCTGCCAGCGCGCCGGCTGGCCCCCGACCTGGCCCTGCCAGTCGCCCGCCAGCTTCACCTCGCCGGTCGCCGTGCGGATGTCCCGTAGGAGCAGGTCGGCGATCTCTCCGAGGTCGGTGTCAGACAGCTCCCGCTGGACCATGACCGTGACGCTGGGCCGGAACGACCTGGCCTCGGTCGGGCTTCCGAGAGCGAGGAGGACACCCGACAGGGGCACCACCTCCCAACCCTCGGGCGCGTCCAGGGAGAACGCCGGGAAGGCCGGCGACGACCGACTGGGGAACGCTGCTCTGACCACTGGATGCACCTTCTGCCTCGCCGTCACCCCGCCCCCGATCCGGCCACGTGAGCCCACGCAGCACACCATCGTTGCACGAAGCGCAGCGCCTCGTGACGCCTGGCCCCTACGAACCGAAGGCGTCGCCGCCGGTCAAGGCCGAGGCGATCCGTCAGTCTCCGCCGTCGGGCAGTCCCGCCCTGGCACCGACCGCCGAGGCGCTGCGGGGCAGGGCCAGCGGTGACAGGGCACCACCGAGGCGGAGGGCGTGCTCCCGACCGATGCCAGGCCGCAGACCCAGCGACTGCAGGCCGGTGCGCTCGGCCATGTCCTCGCCCAGATACTCGTCGCTGCTGTCCCGTGACTTCAACGCCTCTCGAGCGATCATCGCCCCGCCGCCCAGCACACCGCCGACGAGGAAGCGCGGGTCCATGGCCCCCGCGCCGATGTTGCTCAGCACCTCGCCGGGCCCGGGCCCGGGCTCGGCCCCGGCCAAGGCGGCTCCGCCGATGGCCGGCTCGGCCGCGAGCGCCGCCCCCGGGTCAGGGAAGGAGGCCTCCCCGGGACGGGCCCCGTCCGCCGCTCCCCCGCCGGGACCAGCTCCGGCGTCCGGTCCTCCGCCGGCGAGGCCTGCGCCGCCGTCGCCTGCTGCGGCCCAGCCGTCCTCAGCCATGGGCGGTGGGGTCCAGCCGCCGAACGCCGGGTCGCCGTCGTCCCAGCCCACGACCTCGGCGGGGAGGGTGGAGACGCCTCCCTCGACGCCCGCACCGAAGCCGCCACCACCGCCGCCCTCGCCGTCACCGACGCCACCGACGCCACCGACGCCACCGTCGTCGGCGCCACCGTCGTCGGCGCCACCATCGGCTGCGTCGCCGCCCGGGCCGGCGCCGCCGTCCGGGCGGCGACGCAGCCGATGGTGGCGCCGACGACGGTGGCGCCGACGACGGTGGCGTCGGTGGCGTCGGTGGCGTCGGT
>JBKJNA010000080.1:0-6778 GCA_046596195.1 Acidimicrobiales bacterium
CGCCGTAGCGCCCCGCCGCCTCTGGCGCTCCACAGACAAGGCGATCCGCCGCTTGGCGGTCGCCGGCCTTCCCACGGCCTTCCCAATCAGGACGGCAACTGGGGGTCTCCAGCGGTCACTGGTGGCAACCGCCTGGCCGACCTTCACCAGGGTAAACTCCCTGGTGAAGGCTTGTGGTAAGGGCGCCCTCGGCAGGACTCGAACCTGCGCCACCGGCTCCGGAGGCCGGTGCTCTATCCGCTGAGCTACGAGGGCAGCTGCGATCGGATCCTAGGGGAACGCCGGGAAGCCTAGGATTGGCCGGGTGGTGGGCACAGTGCTGGTGGTGGACGACGATCCTGTCATCCAGCGCCTGTTGCGGGTGAACTTCGAGATGGAGGGCTACGAGGTCATCGTGGCCAGTGACGGCCTGGACGGCCTCGAGCGGGCCCGGGCCGACCACCCCGACATCGTCGTCCTCGACATCATGATGCCGAGGATGAGCGGCCTCGACGTGGCCAAGGCCCTGAAGGCCGACCCCGACACCGCCTCGATCCCCGTGCTCCTCCTGTCGGCCAAGGCCCAGGAGGCCGACCTGCGGGCGGGCGACGAGAGCGGCGCCGACGGGTACCTCACCAAGCCGTTCGACCCACTTCAGTTGCTCCAGCGGGTCGAGGAACTCCTCGCCAGGCGTTGACCGGCGTTCTGTGGCGTCCTACGTCCGGATACCGGATGTCAGTCTCCACAGAATCCGGATGCGCCCCCGCTACATCCGCTCGGGGGCCTCGATCCCGAGCAGTCCGAGCCCGAGGCGCAGCGTCCGGCCGGTGAGGTCGGTGAGCGCCAGGCGCGAGCTGCGCTGCTCCGGCGTGTCGGCGCGGAGCACCGGGCACTGGTCGAAGAAGGTGGTGAAGGCGCTGGCCAGCTCGAGCAGGTAGGTGGTGAGGCGGTGGGGCTGGAGCGTCTCGGCCGTCGACCGCACCACCGCTTCGAGGGCGAACAGCTGGAGGACGAGCGCCCGCTCGGCCGGCTCGGTGACGACCACGGCGGCGCCGGCGGCCGGCGCCACGCCACGCTCGTCGGCCTTGCGGGCGATGGACCGGGTGCGCACGTGGGCGTACTGGAGGTATGGGCCCGTGTTGCCGTCCATTGCCAACATGCGGTCGAGATCGAACATGTAGTCCTTGGCCCGGTCGTTGCTGAGATCGGCGTACTTGACTGCGCCCACGCCGACCTGGCGGGCGACCTCGGTGCGGGTCGCCTCGTCGAGCTCGCCCCGCTCCGCCACCACCGCCTCGGCCCGCTCGACCGCCTCCCGCAGGAGGGCGACCAGCTTCACCGTGCCGCCGGCGCGGGTCTTGAACGGCCGGCCGTCCGGCCCGAGGACGGCGCCGAAGGCCACGTGCTCGGCCCGCCTGCCGTCGCCCAGCCACCCGGCCATCTCGCCCGCCTTGAACAGCAGGGCGAAGTGCTGGCTCTGGCGGGCGTCGACCACGTAGATGATCCGGTCGGCACCCAGCTCGCTCACCCGGTAGCGCAGGGCGGCCAGGTCGGTGGCGTCGTAGCCGAACCCGCCGTCGGTCTTGCGCACCATGAGCGGGAAGGGCTTGCCGTCACGGCCGGCGAAGCCGGGTGGGAACACGCAGAGGGCGCCTTCGTCGACGACGGCCAGGCCCTTGTCCACCAGGTCGTCGGCTACGTCGGCCAGCATCGGGTTGTAGAAGCTCTCGCCGGCGATGTCGTCGTCGGTCAACCGCACGCCGAGCAGCTCGTAGACCGTCGAGAAGTACCGGGTGGACAGATCGATCAGCAGCTGCCAGTGGGCCAGCGTGGTGGGGTCGCCGCCCTGCAGGGCCACCACCCGCGAGCGGGCCCGCTCGGCGAACCCAGGGTCGGCGTCGAACTTCGCCTTGGCCTGTTGGTAGAAGGCCTCCAGGTCGCCGAGCGACAGCTCCGCCGCCGCCTCGTCCTCACCGAGGTCGGTGAGATGCTCGATGAGCATGCCGAAGTTGGTGCCCCAGTCGCCCAGGTGGTTCTGGCGGATCACCCGGTGGCCGAGGAATTCGAGCACCCGCACGATGGCGTCGCCGATGATCGTGCTGCGCAGGTGGCCGACGTGCATCTCCTTGGCCACGTTCGGCTGCGAGTAGTCGACGACCACGGTCTCCGCCGTCACAGCCGGGCGGACGCCGAGGCGGTCGTCGCCCGCCAGCTCGGTGGCCTTGGCGCCCAGGTACGCAGGCAGCAGGCGGATATTGATGAAGCCGGGGCCTGCGACCGCGGGCGGCTCGGCCACGCCGTCGAGGTCGAGATGACCGACGATGGCGGTGGCGACCTCCCGGGGACTGCGATCGAGCGCCTTACCCAGCGCCATGGCGCCGTTGGCCTGATAGTCGCCGAACGTGGGTTGTGCCGACCGGCGCAGTACGGGGTCCGCACCTGCGTGCTCGGCGCCGAAGGCCAGCTCGATGGCCCGGGAGAAGCGCGGGAGCAGGTCGTCGAGGGGATCGGACATCGGTTCGACGGTAGCGTCAAACGCATTCCGCCCCTACCGAGATCCCTTCTGCCGCTCACGTCGACGATCGCGCCTGACGGGCGCCTGTCCATCGGCGGTGTCGACGTGGTCGCCCTGGCCGAGGAGCACGGCACGCCTCTGTTCGTCTACGACGAGGAGCACCTCCGCCGCCGGTGCCGGGAAGCGGTCGCCGCCTTCGGTGACGGCGTGGCCTACGCGTCCAAGGCCTTCCTCTGCACGGCCATGGCCGCGCTCGCCCACCAGGAGGGCATGTGCATCGACGTCTCCACCGGCGGCGAGCTGCATGTCGCCCTGGCGGCCGGCGTCCCGGCGGACCGGCTGGTGCTGCACGGGAACAACAAGTCCGAAGCCGAGCTGGCCCGGGCCGTCGAGGTCGGCGTGGGCCGCATCGTGGTGGACTCGTTCGCCGAGATCGACCGCTTGGAGGCTCTGGTCGCCGCCGGCGCAGCCCGCCCCGACCTGCTTGTCCGGGTGACGCCCGGGGTCGAGGCGCACACCCACGAGTACGTGCGCACGGGCCAGGAGGACACCAAGTTCGGATTCAGCGTGGCCAGCGGCGCAGCGGGGGAGGCGGTGGCTCGCCTGCGGTCGGCCACGTCGCCGGGACGGCTGGTCGGCATCCACGCCCACATCGGCAGCCAGGTGTTCCTGCTCGCCTCCTTCGAGAAGGCCATCGAGGTGCTGGCAGCCTTCTTCGCACCTCTGGGTCTGCCGGAGCTGTGTGTGGGCGGCGGCCTCGGGGTCGCCTATGTCGCAGGCGAGGAGTCGCCGTCCCTGGCGTTGTGGGCCGACGCCGTGCGCGCTGCGTGTGAGGGCGCCGGTGTTCCCGTCGGCACCAAGCTCACGGCCGAGCCCGGCCGGTCCATCGCCGCCGCCGCCGCCGTCACCCTCTACCGGGTAGGAACCGTCAAGCACCTCCCGGGTATCCGCACCTACGTGGCCGTCGACGGCGGGATGAGCGACAACCCCCGTCCCGTGCTCTACGGCAGTGGCTATGAGGCCTTCCTGCCTCGCGCCACCCTGGCCGAACGCCCGCTCGTCGCCACCGTTGTCGGCAAGCACTGCGAGTCGGGGGACGTGCTCGTGCGCGATGCCAGTCTTCCCACCGACCTCACCGTGGGCGATGTCCTGGCCACCCCGGTCACCGGCGCCTACGGCCACTCGATGGCATCCACCTACAACAAGGTGCCGCGCCCGCCGGTGCTGTTCGTGCGGGACGGCGCGGCGCGCGTGGTGGTGGTGCGGGAGTCGCTCGACGACCTGCTCCGGCTCGACCGCCGGTAGGTGTCCGTCAGGTCAGGTGGATGTCGGCCCGGCCGCCGGCGAGCTCGGGGAAGGCAAGGGGTTGGCGCAGGAGGGCGGCGATGTTCACCGCGGGCTGCGGGCGCGCCAGCAGGTAGCCCTGCACGAGTGGGCAGCCCAGCTCGCTCAGGATGCTCAGCTGGTGCACGTCCTCCACGCCCTCGGCCACAGCGCTGATGCCGATGGCGTTGGCCAGCCGGATCACCGACCGCACGATCTCGGTGTCGACCTTGTCCTCGCCCAGGTCGGCCACGAACGAACGGTCGATCTTCACGTAGTCGACCGGGAAGTTCTTGAGGTAGCTGAGCGAGGAGTGGCCGGTTCCGAAGTCGTCGATACTGAGCCGGGTGCCCAGTGACTTGAGCCGGTTGAGCATCACGGTCGTGATCGCGGTATCGGCCATGAGGGCGGTCTCGGTGACCTCGAGGCACAGCCGGCCGGGCGCCAGGCCAGTGGCCGCCAGCACGGCGGCGACCTGGTCGCACAGGCCTTCCTGGCGGAACTGCAGCGGCGACAGGTTCACGGACACCACGAGCTCTTGCAGCTCGGGATTGGCGAGCGTCCACTCCTGTACCTGGCGGCACGCTTCCTCGAGCACCCACTTGCCGAGGGCCGCGATCAATCCCGTCTCCTCGGCCAGCGGGATGAACTCGTCTGGCGGCACCAGGCCCCGCACGGGGTGGTGCCAGCGGACCAGCGCCTCGAGCCCTGCGATCGAACGCGTCCCGATCGAAACGACCGGCTGGTAGTGGACCTCGAGCTCGCCCCGCTCGATGGCGAGGCGGAGCGCGATCTCGCGGTCCAGGCGCTGCAGCTCGCCGGTCCCGGCACCCGGGCGGAAGACCTCGAAGCGAGCCTTTCCGTTGGCCTTGGCCCGGCACATGGCCACGTCGGCGTCCCGCAGGCAGTCCTCGGGGTTGACATCGCCGGCGCTGGCGATCACCACTCCGATGCTGGCCGTCATCGACACGTCACGGCCATGGACGTGGAACGGGGGGATGAGGGCGTCGAGGAGGCGCTGGGCCACCACGACGGCCTCCTCCTCGTGCTCCAATTCCTCGAGAAGCATCACGAATTCGTCGCCTCCGAAGCGGGCCAGGGTGTTGCCCGGTCGGGTCTGTGCCTTCAGCCGCTCGGCCACCGCCACCAGCAGCTCGTCGCCGGCGTGGTGGCCGAGGCTGTCGTTCACGACCTTGAACCGATCGAGGTCGATGAACAGCACGGCGTAGCGGGTCATGTTCCGCGCGGCCCGCACGTGGGCCTGCACCAGCCGGTCGGCGAACAGGGCCCGGTTCGACAGGCCGGTTAGGCCGTCGTGGAACATCCGGTGCGACAGTTCCTCCTCGAACGCCTTGCGCTCGGTGATGTCGCGGAATGCCATCACCATGCCGAGAGCGCCGTCGTCGCCGAGTACGGGCGAGGTGGTGACGGCAACCGGGAGGTGGGTCCCGTCCGCGCTGGTGAAGACGTCGTCGTCGTCACGGGCGTTGCCGCCGGCGGCCAGCACCGCTCCCAGGCGGCACTCGTGGGCCTGGCCGTGGCGGCTGGCGCCGGCGTGCACGACGTCGTGCAGCGGTTGGTGGAGCAGCCCGCCGTGCGCCAGGCCGAGCATGCGCTCGGCCGCCGGGTTGGCGAAGGTGACCATGCCGCCGTCGTCGAGGGACACGACACCCTCGGCCAGGCTGGCCGTGACGGCGCGCAGTCGCTCGAACATGGCGGCGTTGCCGAGGGCACTCGACGCCACCGACGCCAGGGCGCGCAGAAGACCTTCGTCGTTCTCACCCCACGCCCCGCCGGCGATTCTGGCGGGCACCTCGACGGCGAAGGAGTCGTCGACGTCGCTGCGGAGGGCGCCCGGCTCGACCGGCGAGCCGGTCGTCACGAGCCGCGCCTGGGTGCCATCGAGCAGCCGCTGCGCCGACGACAGCAGCTGCGCGACGACCTGGCGGGAGTCCATGCTCGACCGGATCGACCCGGCCGCCTCGTAGAGGCGCTCGATCTTGTGGCGCTCGTTGAACTGGGTGAATGCGCGGGCGGTGGCGATCTGGAACATTGCGATCGGTGCGGCCATGAGGACCAGGAGCCAGAGGCGTCCCTCGAGGGCGGCGGCCAGGAGGACACCGACGGCGAGCGACGCCGTCCACGTGACGAGGCGCACGAGGAGCCCGTCACGCACCGTGTCCCGGTACCGGCTGCGTTGGACGGCGGTGATCACGCCGGCCACCAGGAGCATGGATGCGACGGCGTAGACCAGCCCGCCGACGGCGGCGGCGAGCAGTGCCTGGTCGCCGAGGTCGCCCACGCCGGCGCCGAGCAGGCGGCTGACGGCTATGCCGGCGCCGGCGGCCGTGATCATCTCGCCGATGTTGAAGGCCGCCTTGAGCACGCCCCGCCGGTGCCACAGCTGCCCGACCAGCACGGCCACGGCGACGACGGCGAGCGACTCGGCGGGCGTGAGGTACAGCGCCATCGGGACCAGGAATGCTTCTTCCAGGTGGATGGCCTCGCCTTGGCCCTCGTGGGAGACGCGGAGAGGGACGATCTGCAGTCCGGCCAGGCCGACGCCGAACAGCAGCGAGGGCCACAGGTGCTGCCATGGCGGCGACGATGACACCGTTGCGGCAACGAACGTGAGCACGCCGGCCAGGCCCGACAGCGCGCACAGCAGGCGTACCAGGCGGATGTCGGGTCCGGGCGCGACAGCACGACCACTCGTGACCGGGTCGGGGGTCACCAGCGCGCGACGATCTTGGAGCGGGGCGACGTCGCCACAAGGCAAGGGGACCACGTTTTCCGGCATATGGGAAGGAGAAGGCGTCAAGAAGCGGCGGAAAGGGACGACTCCGAGGGGTTTACCGGTCTTCGCCTGCGTCAGGACCAGTCGCCGGCGGCCCACTGCGACCCGGCCCACTGCGACCCGGCCCACTGCGACCCGGCCCACTGCGACCCGGCCCACTGCGA
>JBKJNA010000233.1:0-71477 GCA_046596195.1 Acidimicrobiales bacterium
CTGGACGAGCCTCCTGTTCAGCCTCCTGCCGGTGGTGCTGATCGTCGGCGCCTTCCTGTTCGTCATGAACTCCATGCAGGGTGGCGGCAGTCGCGTCATGCAGTTCGGCAAGGCCAAGGCCCGCCAGGTCTCCAAGGACGAGCCCAAGGTGACCTTCGCCGACGTCGCCGGCTGCGACGAAGCCGTCGAGGAGCTCCACGAGATCAAGGAGTTCCTCCAGAACCCGGCCCGCTTCCAGGCCATCGGCGCCAAGATCCCCAAGGGGGTGCTGCTCTACGGGCCGCCAGGCACCGGCAAGACCCTCCTCGCTCGGGTGGTGGCCGGCGAGGCCGGTGTGCCGTTCTTCTCGATCTCTGGCTCCGACTTCGTGGAGATGTTCGTGGGCGTTGGCGCGAGCCGCGTGCGCGACCTGTTCGAGCAGGCCAAGGCCGCGGCGCCTTCGATCATCTTCGTCGACGAGATCGACGCCGTCGGCCGTCATCGCGGGGCCGGTCTCGGCGGCGGACACGACGAGCGTGAGCAGACGCTCAACCAGATGCTCGTGGAGATGGACGGCTTCGACACCCGCACCGGTGTCATCCTCATCGCGGCGTCCAACCGTCCCGACATCCTCGACCCAGCGCTGCTCCGCCCCGGTCGATTCGACCGTCAGATCGTGGTGGACCGCCCCGACCTCGAAGGCCGCAAGGCCATCCTCGAGGTCCACGCCAAGGGCAAGCCGCTCGAGGACAACATCGATCTGGAGATCCTGGCCCGCCGCACGCCCGGGTTCACCGGCGCCGACCTGGCCAACCTCATGAACGAGGCCGCCCTCCTGTCGGCCCGCCACGGCCGCAAGAAGATCGACATGGCGTCGATGGAGGACGCCATTGACCGGGTGATCGGCGGTCCCGAGCGCAAGACGCGGGTGATGAGCGAGAAGGAGAAGCTCGTCATCGCCTACCACGAGGGCGGCCATGCCCTGGTGGGCCACGTGCTGCCGTACGCCGACCCGGTGCACAAGGTGTCGATCGTGGCGCGGGGCCGCGCCCTCGGGTGGACCATGTCGCTGCCCACCGAGGACAAGTACCTGGTGAGCCGGTCCGAGCTGCGTGACCAGCTGGCCGTCCTCATGGGCGGCCGCACCGCCGAGGAGCTCATCTTCTCGGAGATCACCACCGGTGCCGCCAACGACATCGAGAAGGCGTCGGAGATCGCCCGGGCCATGGTCACCCAGTACGGCATGAGCGACGTGCTGGGGCCGCTGCAGCTGGGTGAGAAGAACGGCGAGGTCTTCCTCGGGCGCGACTTCGGCCACCAGGCCAACTACTCCGACGACATGGCGGCCCGCATCGACGCCGAGGTCCGCAAGCTGATCGACGGCGCCCACGACGAGGCGGTCGACATCCTGCGCACCCACCGGGCCACCCTCGACCAGCTGGCGTCGGCGCTCATCGACCAGGAGACGCTCGACACCGCCGCGCTGATGGAGATCCTTGGCGACCTGCCGCCGTGGGCCACCAAGAAGAAGGTCGACTCCCCGCCGCCCGCCCAGGTGGCGGCGGCGTCCGCCGTCGAGCCCCCGCCGTCGTACGACGAGCGTGGCGGCACGGGGCCTGGCACCGCCGCAAGCCGGCTGAGCCGGAGGCTGCGTCGAGCGACCAACCGCCCTGCCACGGCGTAGCCGGTGACGGAGGTCGACCGGGGGCGCATCCAGAGGGCGGTGCGGGAGATCCTCGAGGCCATCGGCGAGGATCCCGAGCGGGACGGTTTGCGGGACACCCCGGCGCGGGTGGCCGACATGTACGCCGAGATCATGGCCGGCCTCCACACCGACCCTCGTGAGGTGCTCGACGTCACCTTCGAGGCGGGCCACGACGAGATGGTCATGGTGCTCGACATCCCGCTCTACAGCCTGTGCGAGCACCACCTGGTGCCCTTCGTGGGGAAGGCCCACGTGGCCTACATCCCGGACGTCGACGGCCGCATCACCGGCCTGTCGAAGCTGGCCCGGCTGGTGGACGGCTACGCCCTGCGGCCGCAGGTGCAGGAGCGCCTCACCACCCAGATCGCCGACGCCATGGAGGACGTCCTCCAGCCCCGCGGCGTGCTGGTGTCGCTCCAGGCCGAGCACCTGTGCATGTCGATGCGGGGCGTCAAGAAGCCCGGCACCACCACGGTGACGCAGGCCGTACGGGGGCTGTTCCGGGACGACCCCCGCACCCGGGCCGAGGCGATGGCCTTCATCCACGGTCGGTAGGGACTGCCGGTCGTTTGTATTTTTGCGGCTGGTCGGTGCTCCTCTTCTGTGCCGGCCCCGGGGGGCGGCGGCAACGAGGGGGGATCGCCGGAAGGGCCGGGCAATGGCGCCCGGTCCTTCGGCGCGTCACGGATCGATGGCGCTCGGTCGCCGGGTACCTACGCCCGCGACCCGGGACCTTCCTTTCTCATTGGACCACACCGGATGTGGCCAGACGAGAAAAGAAAGCGCGCCGGCCATCCTCGCGACGATTGCCGGTTCTTCAGCGCCCTCCGCCACTGGAAGGGAAGCGTCTCGACCGTGGTGGTGCACCGCAAGGGCAGCAGCGCCCCCGAAGGCGGCGGCGGGCGCCGGCGGGCGCCGGCGGGTACGGTCGCCAGCCATGGCGCGGCGCTACGACCTGGTGATCATCGGCATGGGGTCGGGCGGGATGGTGGCGGCCGAGTTCGCGGCCAAGCTGAAGCTGAAGGTGGCGGTGGTCGAGCGGGGGCGGGTGGGCGGTGACTGCCTGTGGACGGGATGCGTGCCGTCGAAGGCGCTGCTGGCGTCGGCCAAGGTGGCCCACCACCTGCGGACGGCCGACCGGTGGGGGTTACCGGCCACCGATCCCGCCATCGACACGGCGGCGGTATGGAGGCGCATCCGGGCCGTCCAGCACGACATCGCCGCCACCGACGACAACCCCGATCGCTTCCGGGCCCTGGGCGTGGAACTGGTCACCGGCACGGCCCGCGTCAGTGGGCCCCACAGGGTCGAGGTGGGCGGGCGAACGCTGCAGACCCGCTACGTCCTGCTCTGCACGGGCAGCAGGCCGGCTACGCCCCCCATCCCCGGGCTGGTCGAGGCCCGGTACCTCACCAGCGAGAACGTGTTCGAGATCGACAAGGCGCCGGCCCGGATCGTCGCCATCGGCGGCGGTCCCATCGCCATCGAGCTGGCCCAGGGCCTCAACAGACTCGGCGTGAAGGTCACCGTCCTCCAGAAGGGACCCGGCATCCTGCCCCGCGACGAGCCCGAGCTGGTGGCCATCCTCACCCGGCGGCTGCGGGCGGAGGGCGTCGACGTGCGCCTTGACGTCGACATCGAGCGGGTGGCCGTCACCGACGACGGCGCCAAGGTGGTGCACGGCACCCAGGCCGGCGAGCCCACGTCGTGGGAGGCCGACGAGCTGCTCGTGGGCGTGGGCCGGCGGCCCAACGTCGAAGGGCTGGGGCTGGAGGACGTCGGCGTCGAGATCGGGCAACGGGGTGTGAAGGTCGACGACCGCATGCGCTCGACCGTGCCGTCGATCTATGCGGCCGGCGACGTGGCCGGGCGGTTCCTGTTCACCCATTCGGCCGGCCACGAGGCGGTGCGGGCTGTCCGCGACATGTTCTTTCCCGGCCGAGGCACCGTGAGCGACCTGGTGCCGTGGTGCACGTTCACCGACCCGGAGCTGGCCCACGCCGGGCTCACCGAGGGCGAGGCCAGGAAGGTCCACGGGGAGGTGCAGGTCCACCGGATGGACCTGTCCCACTCGGACCGGGCCAGGGCCGACGGCGACGTCGAGGGCCGCATCGTGGCCGTGTGCGGCCCCAAGGGACGCCTGGTGGGCGCCGGCATCCTGGCCGCCGGCGCCGGCGAGATGATCCACGAGCTGGCCCTGCTCATCAAGGACGGGCGGCCCCTTACCGACCTTTCCAGCCTCATCCACGTGTACCCGACACGGTCCACGTCGATAGGGCAACTGGCGGCCGAGGCCACCTTCGCCTCCGCCCTGCGCCTCGTCTGGGTCACCCGCCTCACCCGGCTGTGGCCGTTCGGGCGGTGAACATCCCCCGCTGGCGTCGGCTCCGGCGGGGCGGCTGGCCGGTACGCTCGACCCGATGGCCCCCCTCGTGATGGGCGTGCTCAACGTGACCCCTGATTCGTTCTCCGACGGCGGGCGGTTCGTCGACCCCCGGCGGGCGGTGACCCACGGCCTCGCATTGGCCGCCGAAGGGGCGGACGTGGTCGACGTGGGCGGCGAATCCACCCGTCCCGGAGCGGCGCCGGTCGACGAGGCCGAGGAACTGCGCCGGGTGGTCCCGGTGGTGGAGGCGCTGGCACCCCACGTGCGGGTGTCGATCGACACCACCAAGGCGGGGGTTGCGGCCGCCGCCCTGGAGGCGGGCGCCACCCTGGTGAACGACGTTTCCGCATCGCTGCACGACGTGGCGGCGGCTGCGGGCGCCGGCTGGGTGGCCATGCACCGCCAGGGCGACCCCCGGTCCATGCAGGTGGCACCTGCCTACGACGACGTGGTGGCCGAGGTGGTCAACTTTCTCGCCGAGCGGGCGGAGGCGGCCCGGCAGGCCGGCGTCTCCGAGATCTGGATCGATCCCGGCATCGGCTTCGGCAAGCTGGCCCGTCACAACCTCCTGCTGCTGCGCCATCTCGACGTGTTGGTCGCCACCGGCCTCCCGGTCGTGGTGGGCAGCAGCCGCAAGTCGTTCCTGGGCGCCCTCGCCGGCGGCACAGCACCCCACGACCGCCTGGAGGGCTCCCTGGCCACCGCCGTGGTGGCCATGGCCAAGGGCGCCCGGATGGTGCGGGTGCACGACGTGGCCGCCACCGTGCAGGCCGCCCGCCTGGTGGGGGACGTGGCGGCATGAGAGGCAAGTGGGCGGCCGGCCTGGCCCCCCGCAACTTCACCTGGATCATCAAGGACTCCCTCGCCGTGAGCGAGCGGCCGGGGGGCTACGCCCGCAACCACCGCCGGGTCCGCCGCCAGGAGGAGATCATCTGGCTGCGGGAGCAGGGCTTCAGCCGGATCGTCTCGCTGCTGGGTTCGCCCCACAACCTGCACGCCTACGACGAGTTGGGCGTCACCTGGTCGCACATCCCGTTCAGCACACTCGACGAGCCCCGCACCGTCCTGCCCGAGCTCTACGGCCGGCTCCAGGGATGGCTGGCGGCGGGCGAGAAGGTCCTCGTCCACCAGGAGGACCTGGGCGACCGCCTCATGGGCGTGATGGCCGGGTATCTGCTCGTCACCAAGATGATCGAGACAGGGCCCCAGGCCATCGCCGTGGTGGAGCGCATCGTGGCCCGCCAGATGGGGCCCGACGGCCGCCAGCTGGTCGCCCTCGCCCCCACGCTCTAGATGGCGCCAGTGCCCGCGGGCGACGTGATCGAGCTGCGGGGCCTTCGGGCACTCGGCCGCCACGGGTGCCTCCCCGAGGAGAAGGAGCGGGACCAGCCCTTCGAGGTCGACCTCGACATCCACCTCGACCTGTCCGTCGCCGGGCGGTCGGACGACCTGGGCGACACGCTGGACTACGGCGAAATTGCCGTCGCAGCTGCGGGCATGGTCGCCGGCCCGCCCGCCCATCTGCTCGAGCGGGTGGCCGAGCGCATCGCCGACCGTGTCCTGGCCGACGCCCGGGTGACGGCCGTCACCGTCGCCGTGCGCAAGCTGCGCCCGCCCGTGCCGGTCGACCTGGCCACCGCCGGCGTGCGCATCACCCGGCACCGCCCGGCCTAGCGGCGGCGGCGACATGCGGGCCTTCGTCGCCCTCGGCTCCAACCTGGGCGACCGCCGGGCCCACCTGCGCGCCGCGGTGGAAGGTCTTCCCGGCGTTGTCGCCGTGTCCGGCGTCTACGAGACCGACCCGGTCGGCGGCCCCGGCGGGCAGCCGCCCTACCTGAACGCCGTGGTCGAGCTGGAGACCGATCTGTCGCCGAGGGCGCTGCTCGACATCGGCCGGCGCCTGGAGGAGGCGGCCGGCCGGGTGCGGGCTGGGCGGTGGGGGCCCCGTACGCTCGACGTCGACATCCTGCTGGTGGGCGACCTCTCGGTGGACGAGCCCGACCTCACCGTGCCGCATCCGCGCCTGCGTGAGCGGGCGTTCGTGCTCGTCCCCCTCCACGATGTGGCGCCCCATCTGGCGGGCCTTCGCCCTGCCGACGGGTCGGTCCGGCCCGCCGGCCGGCTGGAGTCGTAGGAGCAAACGCGCCCGTTTCGGTGGTGGTTTCAGCTGCCCTGCCGATAAGACGCCTGTGGGCTTCCTCGGATGCACCGAACCGGAGCGCAAGCGGCTGCCCGATCCGGTGGCAGCGCCGGTCGGCACCGTGGCGGCTGCGGACGGGGTCGACGAGCGGCGGGCGCTGCGCCTGGCCAACCACCGCCTCCGACTGGCCCTCGACGCGGCGGACGACGCCTTCGTCGGCATGGACGCCGCCGGCTGCATCACGGAGTGGAACCGGACGGCGGAGGCGATGTTCGGCTGGCGGGTCGAGGAGGTGGCCGGCCGCGAACTGGCGGACACGATCGTTCCCGCCCGCCACCGGGAGGCACACCGGAAGGGCTTGTCCCGGTACCACGAGGCAGACCACGCTGCTCGGCCAGCGTGTCGAGATCACCGCCGTAGACCGCGACGGGCGTGAGTTCCCTGTCGAGGTCGCCGTCCGGGCGGTCGACGGCGGCCCCGACGGCAGCAGCTTCTTCGCCTACGTCCAGGACATCTCGGAGCGGCTGGCGCAGCGGGATGCACTGCGCGAGAGCGAGACGAGGCACCGCGTCCTGGCCGAGCAGCTTGTCGCCGCACAGCAGATCGCCGGGATCGGCAGCTGGGAATGGGACGTGCCGGCCAATTCGGTGACCTGGTCTGAGGAGCTGTGCCGGATCTTCGGCGTCCGCCCGGGAAGCCAGCCGCGCACGTATGAGGACTACCTGGCCGCCGTGCACCCCGAGGACAGGCACGACACGGACGCCATGATCCGTCTCACCTACGCGGCCGGCAAGGCCTTCAGCTTCGACCATCGCGTCGTGCACCCGGACGGCACCGTGCGGAACATCCACTCGCGGGGCGACGTGACCATGGGGGACGACGGCATGGTGTTGCGCCTCGCCGGGACGGCGCAGGACGTGACCGACAGCGTCGCTGCGGCGATCGCCCTGCGCGACAGCGAGCGCGGCCTGGCCGAGGCCCAGCGGATCGCCCGGCTGGGGAGCTGGGAGTGGGACCCGGCGTCCGGCCGCGTGATCTGGTCCGCCCAGATGTGCAGCCTGCTGGCTCTGGACCCGGGGACCGCAGGGGTCGAGCCGGGGGACTTCGTCACCGCCCACCGGCGCTATCTGGATGCGGTCCATCCGGAGGACCGGGCCGAGGCCGAGTCGGCCATCGGCACGGCCATCGAGACGCGCCAGGAGTACGCCTTCGACCACCGCCTGGTGGGGACGGACGGCGCCGTCACCTGGGTCCAAGGCCGCATCCGGGCCGAATTCGACGACGACGGCGTCCCGAGCCGGGTGCACGGGACGGCGGTGGACATCACCGAGCGGGTCGCCCTCGAGCAGGAGTTGACGGCCCTCGCGCTGTTCGACGACCTCACCGGTCTCCACAACCGCCGAGGCTTCGTCACCCTGGCCGACCACCACCTCGCCCTGGCCATGCGTACCGGCCGGCCGGTTCCCCTGCTGTTCGTCGACATGGACGGCATGAAGACCATCAACGACACGTACGGCCACAACGAGGGGGACCGGGCGCTGGTGGATGTGGCGTCGTTCCTGCGGGCCGCCCTGCGCGCCTCGGACCTGGTGGCCCGTGTCGGTGGTGACGAATTCTGCATCCTCATGGTCGACGACGGCTCGGGGTCCGCCACCGACGTCGAGCGGGTGGCGGAAGGCCTCCGCGCCGGCCCGCCCCGGGGCGGTCGGGCCTACCCACTGACCCTGAGCGTGGGTATAGCCGGGCTCGAGCCGAGATCGATGTGGTGCGTCGCACGAGATCGACCGCATGGACTGGTTCGTGGCCGGCGTGGAGGGCGACGTGCCGGCGCGGTAGCCCGACGGCCGGGCCGGCGAGCCGGGGGCGGTACCATCGGTTCCACGGACGGCACCCCGGAAGGGGGCCGGAACGGAAGGGCCCGGCTCTGCGCGACATGAACCTGATCGACACCATCCCGGCGCTGCGCAAAGCGCTCGATGCCGAGCGGGCGGCCGGGGGCACAGTCGGCCTGGTTCCCACCATGGGCGCGCTGCACGAGGGTCACCTGTCGCTGGTGCGGCGAGCCGCCGCCGAGTGCGACGCGGTGGCGGTCACCGTCTTCGTCAACCCCCTTCAGTTCGGGCCGGGCGAGGACCTGGCCGCCTACCCCCGGCGCCTGGACGGCGACGCCGCCCTGGCCGGGGGGGCCGGCGCCTCCTACCTCTTCGCCCCGTCAGTGGAGGAGATGTTCCCGGCCCGCACACTGACCGTTGTGCACGTGGCCGAGGTCGGCGACGGGCGCGAGGGCGGCGCCCGGCCTGGGCACTTCGATGGCGTGGCCACGGTGGTGGCCAAGCTGTTCGCCGTGGCCGGCGCGTGCCGGGCGTACTTCGGCGAGAAGGACCACCAGCAGCTGGAAGTGGTTCGGCGCATGGCCGCCGACCTGTCCTTCCCGGTAGAGATCGTGGCCTGCCCCACGGTGCGGGAGGCCGACGGGCTGGCCCTGTCGAGCCGCAACGACTACCTGTCGGCGGCCGAGCGGGCGGCCGCCCCGGTCATCCACCGGGCCCTGCTGGCCGGGCGGGCGCTGGTGGAGCGGGGCGTCACCGGTCCGGCCGCAATCGGCGCGGCCATGGCGGAGGTCCTCGCCACCGAGCCCGCCGCCCGCCTCGACTACGCCGAGGCGGTGGCGGGTGCCGACGGGACGGTGCGGCTCCTTGTGGCCGCCCGCATCGGCACCACCCGCTTGATCGACAACCTGGAGGCCACAGGCCGGTGAGACGGCAGATGCTGAAGTCCAAGATCCACCGGGCCACCGTCACCGATGCCAACGTCGACTACGTGGGGTCCGTCACCATCGACGCCGGCCTGCTGCGGCGGGCCGACATCCGCGAGCACGAGCAGGTGCACGTGGTCGATGTGGACAACGGCGCCCGCCTCGTCACCTACGCCATCGCCGGCGGGGCGGGGGAGCTGTGCCTCAACGGGCCGCCGCCCGCCTCGTCGAACCCGGTCATCGGGTGATCGTGATCAGCTATGCCGAGTACGACGAGGCCGAGCTCGACGCCCACCAGCCGATCGTCGTCCACGTCGACGCCTCCAACAAACCCATCGCCCCGGCCGCCGCCGGCCGGTAGATTCGCCCGACGGTGGATATCGACCTGCTGGTGCTGGGCTCGGGGGTGGCCGGTCTTTCGGCCGCCGTGCGGGCGGCGGTGGCCGAGCCCGGCCTGCGGGTGGGCGTGCTCACCAAGGCCGAGCTGGCCCAGTCGGCCACCCGGTGGGCACAGGGCGGGGTGGCCGCCGTGCTGGGCGGCGACGAGGACTCCACCGACCTCCACCTGGCCGACACCCTGGCCGCCGGCGCCGGCCTCTGCGACGTCGACGCCGTGCGGGTGCTGGTGGACGAGGGTCCCGGCCGGGTCAACGAGCTCATCGCCCTCGGGGCCGTGTTCGATCGGGACCACAAGGGCGCCCTCCAGCTGGCGCGGGAGGGCGGCCACTCGGTGGCCCGGGTCGTGCATGCCGGCGGGGCCGCAACCGGCGCCGAGATCGAGCGGGCCCTGGTGGACGCCGTGCGGGAGACCGCCGCCGCCGTCCTGGAACGCTGGTTCGCCCTCGACCTGCTGGTGGAGGGCGGCCGCTGCCGGGGCGTGGTGGCGCTCGACGAGCACGGCGGGCGCCGGGAGGTGCGGGCCACCCATGTGCTCCTGGCCACCGGGGGAGCGGGCCAGCTCTACTCGGTGACCACCAACCCGCTGGAAGCCACCGGCGACGGCCTGGCCATGGCCCTGCGGGCCGGCGTGCCCGTCGCCGACGTCGAGTTCATGCAGTTCCACCCGACCGCCCTCCACCACCCGGCCATGCCCCGGCCGCTGTTGTCCGAGGCGCTGCGGGGCCATGGCGCCCTCCTGCGCGACGCCGCCGGCGAGCGCTTCGTCGACGAGTTGCGGCCGCGGGACCAGGTCAGCCGGGCCATGACCGAGCGCCTGCTGGAGCAGGGCGTCGAGCACTTGTGGCTCGACGCCACGGGCCTCGAGCGCTTCGACGAGCGCTTCCCCACCATCGCCGCCTCGGTGCGTAAGGCCGGCCTCGACCCCACCACCGACTGGCTGCCGGTGGCGCCGGCCGCCCACTACCTGTCCGGCGGCGTCCTCACCGACCTCGACGGCGCCACCGCCCTTCCCGGCCTGTGGGCGTGCGGCGAGGTGGCGTGTACCGGCGTTCACGGCGCCAACCGCTTGGCGTCCAACTCGCTGCTCGAAGGCATGGTCTTCGGGCCCCGGGTGGTCGAGGCGGTGCTGGCCGGCGTCGACGGGCCGACGGCCACCGGTGCCCTGCGCGACGTGCTCGGCAGCGGGCGCGACGTGCTCGGCAGCGGCGTCCGGCCGGCCCTGTCCCTCGCCGCCGTCGGCACTCCACCCACCGGAGCCCTACCGGCACGGTCCGGTCCGGCCGACCGGAGGGGTCCGGGGGAGGCTGTCAAGACCCGGACCGTGCTCCAGCACGCCATGACCGAAGGTGCGGGCGTCCTCCGCTCGGCGACCTCGCTGGCGCAGACGGCGGGGGTGCTCGACGGGCTGGGCGAGGTGTCCGGCGACCCGGAGCTGGCCAACCTCCATGTCGTGGCGCGGGCGCTCGTGCTGGCCGCATCGGCCCGAGAGGAGTCCCGGGGCTGCCATGGGCGGACCGACTTCCCCGAGCCTCGCCCCGTGCTGGCCCACCGGCTCGTGATCGGATGAGCCCCCTGGCGTTCCAGGTACGGAATCTCACGCTGTGGCGTGAGATTCCGTACCGAGAAAGCCCGGGAGCGGGTCCGTGAGCCCGTTCGACCCTCCGATGGCGGCCGTGCGCGAGGTGGTTGCCCGTGCCCTGGCCGAGGACCTGTTGCCGCTCGGCGACCTCACCGCCGGCCTGGTCGACCCGTCGGCCAAAGGCTCGGGCGCCGTCGTGGCCCGGACCGCCGGCGTGCTGGCCGGCTCCCTGTGCGTCACGGAGACCTACGCGCAGGTGGATCCGGCGGTGTCGGTGCGCTTCGTGCTGGCCGACGGCTCGTCGCTGGCGGCCGGCACCAGGGTGGCGGAGGTCGACGGGTCGCTGGCCTCGCTGCTGTCGGGGGAGCGGACGGCGCTGAACCTGCTGTGCCACCTGTCGGGCGTGGCCTCGCTGACCAGGCACTTCGTCGACGCCGTGGGCGCCTCGTCCACCCGGGTGCTGGACACCCGCAAGACGCTGCCTGGCCTCCGCGCCATCCAGAAGGCGGCCGTGCGGGCGGGCGGGGGCCACAACCACCGGGGGAGCCTGTCGGAGATGGTGCTGGTGAAGGACAACCACCGGGCCGCCCTTGGCATCGTCGACGCAGTGGCGACGGCCCGTCGGCGCTGGCCCTTCCGGGCCGTCGAGGTGGAGTGCGACACGGTCGAGCAGGTGGAGGAGGCCGTCGTCGCCGGCGCCGCCGCAGTGCTGCTCGACAACATGAGCCCGGCCGAGGTCCGCCGGTGCGTCGACCTGGTGGCGGGCCGGGCCCTCACCGAGGCGTCGGGGGGCATGACGCTCCGCACCGTCGCCGCCTATGCAGCGACCGGCGTCGACTTCGTGTCGGTGGGCGCGCTCACCATGTCGGCCCCCTCCCTCGACCTCGGCCTCGACCTCGCCTGATGCTGCTCACCATCGACACCGGCAACACCCAGACGGTCCTCGGCCTGTTCGACGGCGCCGAACTGGTGTCGAGCTGGCGCATCGCCACCAATGCCGAGCGGACCTCCGACGAGCACGCCCTGGTGGTGAACCAGCTGCTCGACCTGGAGGGCTACCCGCCCGACGACGTCGTCACCGGCATCGCCATCGCCTCCACCGTCCCCGCCCTCACCGCCACCCTTCGCGCCATGACGGCCCGCTGGTTCGACGTGCCCACCGTCGTGCTGGAGCCGGGCGTGAAGTCCGGGGCAGCCATCCTGGCAGACAACCCCAAGGAGGTCGGCGCCGACCGGGTGGCCAACACGGTCGCCGTGCACACCCTTTTCGGCGGGCCGGCGGTGGTGGTCGACTTCGGCACGTCCACCAACTTCGACGCCGTGTCGGCCAAGGGCGAGTACCTGGGCGGCGCCATCGTCCCCGGCATCGAGATCAGCCTCGACGCCCTGTTCGGGCGGGCCGCCGCCCTGCGCCGGGTTGAGCTGGTGAGCCCCGCAACGTCATCGGCAAGACCACGGTGGAGTGCATCCAGTCGGGCGCCCTCTACGGCTACACCGACCTGGTGGACGGCATGTGCCGGCGCATGCGGGCCGAGCTGGGCGGGGCCACGGTGGTGGCCACCGGCGGGCTGAGTGGACTCATCAGCCCCCTGTCCGACACGATCGACCACCACGAGCCCTGGCTGACCCTGCACGGGCTGCGGCTCGTCTTCGAGCGCAACACGACCGAGAAGTAGGCCCCCTGTGTCCCCAGCCGACGTCCCCTACCGCTACGACCGCGACCGCACCGCCGCGTCCTTGCACGCCGAGTTCGACGGGCTGGAGCCGGGCGCCGAGACGGGCGTCACCGTGTCGGTGGCGGGCCGGCTCATGCTGCGCCGGGACCAGGGCAAGGTGGCCTTCGGCACCCTCCAGGACTCGAGCGGACGCGTCCAGCTGTTCGCCCGGGCCAACGCCACGCCGTCGTACGACGGCTTCTGCGCCCTGTCGCTCGGCGACTGGATCGGTGTGAAGGGCCAGGTCGTGAAGACCCGCAAGGGCGAGCTGAGCGTCACCGTCGACGAGTGGACGGTGCTGGCCGAGGCCCGCCGCTCCTTCCCCGACAAGTGGCACGGCATCACCGACACCGACACCCGCTACCGCCAGCGGTATGTCGACCTGTGGGTCACCGACGAGGCCCGCGCCGCCCTCCAGCTGCGCAGCCGGGCCGTGAGCCTGTTGCGCCGCTTCCTGGAGGACCGGGGCTTCATCGAGGTGGAGACGCCGATCTTCCACCCGATCCCGGGTGGGGCCACGGCCAAGCCGTTCGTCTCCCACCACAACGCCCTCGACATGGACCTCTACCTGCGGGTCGCCACCGAGCTGTACCTGAAGCGGCTGGTGGTGGGTGGCTTCGAGAAGGTGTTCGAGGTGGGCCGCACGTTCCGCAACGAGGGCCTGTCGCCCCGCCACAACCCCGAGTTCACCATGCTGGAGCTGTACGAGGCCTACGCCGACTACGGCGACATGATGCGCATCACCGAGGAGCTGGTGGCCCACCTTGCCACCGAGGTGCGCGGCACCACCAGGCTCACCTACGGCGGGCGCGAGCTCGACCTCACGCCGCCGTGGCGGCGCGCCACCCTCACCGAGCTGGTGGAGGAGCACGCCGGCGTGCACATCGACATCGATACGCCGATCGACGACCTACGCGCCATCGCCTCCGCCTCGGGCGTGGAGGTGGACGAGGCCTGGGGCCCCGGGAAGCTGGTGCTGGAGGTCTACGAGAAGACCACCGAGTCCGAGCTCTGGGGCCCGGTCTTCGTGTGCGACTACCCCAAGGAGGTCTCTCCCCTCGCACGGGCCCACCGGACCGAGCCCGGCCTGGCCGAGCGCTTCGAGGCCATCGTCGCCGGCCGGGAGCTGGCCAACGCTTTCAGCGAGCTGGTCGACCCCGACGACCAGCGGGCCCGCTTCGAGGACCAGGCCCGGGCCAAGGCTGCGGGCGACGACGAGGCCATGGAGCTCGACGAGGACTTCCTCCGCGCCCTCGAGTACGGCATGCCTCCAACCGGTGGCCTCGGCATCGGCATCGACCGCCTGGTCATGCTCCTCGCCGACGCCCACCACATCCGCGACGTCCTCTTGTTCCCGACCCTCAGACCGGAGCAGTAGCAGTTCTCGTCGGTGAAGCGGCGCGAAATTCGCACCGTTCTGCCGACAAGAACGGCTGGCCTTATCCCGTGACGTCCTCCAGCAGCTTGTGGCCGAGTTGGGCCATGGCGCTGGTGACGGGGCCGGGGGGGAATACGGCGGCGGCCGAGGCCGCCTGGTCGGCGTAGCTGCGGCCGACGCGGCAGGCGGCGGCGATGCCCTCGCTTGACTTGACGATGTCGCGGGCCTTGTCCCGCTCGGGGCTGTCGAGGGGCTTGCCGAGCAGGGCCCGCAGCTCGCCGCCCGCCTCCGTCTCGGCCAGGGCCACGATTACCGGCAGGGTGTAGGTGCCCTGCACCAGGTCCTGGCCGGCCGCCTTGCCGAGCGACTCGTCGGTGCCGACCACGTCGAGGATGTCGTCGCGGATCTGGAACACCATGCCGAAGGCGAGGCCGTAGGCGGTGAGGGCGTCGATGGCGGGGCGGTCGAGGCCCGCGGTGATGCCGCCGATGCGGCACGACGCCGACATGAGCGACGCCGTCTTGCCGGCGATGGAGGAGAGGTAGGCCTGCTCGGTGCGGGCCACGTCGAAGGCGGTGCGCAGCTCGCCCACCTGGCCCTCGCAGAGGCGCCCGATGGTGGCGGCCAACAGGCCGGCCACCTCGTTGCCCAGCGAGGCGGCGATCTCCGACGCCCGGGCCAGGAGGAAGTCGCCGGCCAGGATGGCGACCAGGTTCCCCCACCGGGAGTTCACCGTCTCCACGCCGCGCCGACTGGTTCCCTCGTCCATCACGTCGTCGTGGTAGAGCGACCCGAGATGCACCAGTTCGACCGAGACGCCCCCCTGGATCACGTCGGGCGTGGCCTCGACACCGCCGGCCGCCGCCGCCATGAGGGCGAGGGCGGGCCGCAACCGCTTGCCGCCGGCGGTGATGAGGTGACCGGCCACCTGGGAGAGGAACGGGTCGTCCGCCACCACCGAGCCGTGGAGCGCCTCCTCCAGCCCGGCGAGGTCGTCCCCCAGCCGGGGAAGGTTCAGCAGCTCGGCGATGTTGACCATCGACTAAGACCGTACGCCACGTCGCCGATCAACAGACAACCGACGACGAGGGTCCGATCGCTCACAATCCGAAGCCCTGGGTAGACTTACAACCCGGACCACTCACTCCACCTAGGAGGCGGTCACTTGTTCGAACGCTTCACCGATAGGGCCCGCAGGGTTCTCGTGCTGGCGCAGGAGGAAGCGCGCCTGCTGAACCACAACTTCATCGGCACCGAGCACATACTGCTCGGGTTGATCCACGAGGGGGAGGGAGTGGCGGCAAAGGCCCTCGAATCCCTCGGGATCTCGCTGGAGGCCGTGCGGGAGAAGGTGGAGGAGACCATCGGCCCGGCCGGGTCGTCCACCACCGGTTCCCCGCCGTTCACCCCCAGGGCCAAGAAGGTGCTTGAGCTGTCGCTGCGCGAAGCCCTGCAGCTGGGCCACAACTACATCGGCACCGAGCACATGCTCCTCGGCCTCGTGCGCGAGGGCGAGGGCGTGGCCGCCCAGGTGCTGGTCAACCTGGGCGCCGACCTGTCCCGGGTCCGCCAGCAGGTCATCACCCTGCTCTCCGGCTACGCCGGCGGCAAGGAGGGCACCACCACCAGCGGCACCACCGGCGCCGGCAGTGCGGAGACGCCTTCGGGCTCGCCCGTGCTCGACCAGTTCGGCCGCAACCTCACCACCCAGGCCCGGGAGAAGAAGCTCGACCCGGTCATCGGGCGTGAGCGCGAGATCGGGCGGGTCATGCAGGTGCTGTCCCGCCGCACCAAGAACAACCCGGTGCTGATCGCCGACCCCGGCGTGGGCAAGACCGCCATCGTCGAGGGCCTGTCCCAGCGCATCGTGGCCAACGACGTGCCCGACACGCTCAAGGGCAAGCAGCTCTACACCCTCGACCTGGGCGCCCTGGTGGCCGGGTCGCGGTACCGGGGCGACTTCGAGGAGCGCCTCAAGAAGGTGCTGAAGGAGATCCGCACCCGGGGCGACATCATCCTGTTTATCGACGAGTTGCACACGCTCGTGGGTGCAGGGGCAGCCGAGGGCGCCATCGACGCAGCGTCGATCCTCAAGCCCATGCTGGCCCGGGGCGAGCTGCAGACCATCGGCGCCACCACCCTCGACGAGTACCGCAAGCATCTGGAGAAAGACGCCGCCCTGGAGCGCCGCTTCCAGCCCATCAAGGTGGAGGAGCCCACGCTGGCCCACACCATCGAGATCCTGAAGGGCCTGCGCGACCGCTACGAGGCGCACCACAGCGTCACCATCACCGACCAGGCCCTGGTGGCCGCCGCCAACCTGGCCGACCGCTACATCTCCGACCGCTTCCTGCCCGACAAGGCCATCGACCTCATCGACGAGGCGGGGGCGCGGCTGCGCATCCGGCGCATGTCCACGCCCACCGACTACAAGCAGCTCGAGGAGGAGATCGCCAAGGCGCGCAAGGAGAAGGAGCAGCACATCGAGCACCAGGCGTTCGACCTGGCCAAGAGCGCGTCGGAGAAGGAGAAAACCCTCCTGGTGCGCCGCGAGGCCAAAGAGGCCGAGTTGCGGGCAGCTGGTGACAACCTGTTCGACGTCGTCGACGAGGAGATCATCGCCGAGGTCCTGGCCAACTGGACCGGCATCCCGGTGACCCAGCTCACCGAGGAGGAGACGGCCAAGCTGCTGCGCATGGAGGAGGACCTCCATCAGCGCATCATCGGCCAGGAGGACGCCATCACGGCGCTCTCCCGCTCCATCCGCCGTACGCGGGCCGGCCTCAAGGACCCCAAGCGCCCCAGCGGCTCGTTCATCTTCCTCGGCCCGACAGGCGTGGGGAAGACGGAGCTGGCCAAGGCCCTGTCGGAGTTCCTGTTCGGCGACGAGTCGGCGCTGATCCAGCTCGACATGTCCGAGTACATGGAGAAGCACACCGTCTCCCGCCTGGTCGGCTCGCCCCCGGGTTACGTCGGCTACGAGGAGGGCGGCCAGCTCACCGAGGCGGTGCGGCGCAAGCCGTTCTCCATCGTGCTGTTCGACGAGATCGAAAAAGCCCACCCCGACGTGTTCAACACCCTCCTGCAGATCCTGGAGGACGGGCGCCTCACCGACGCCCAGGGCCGCTCGGTGGACTTCAAGAACACCGTTCTGATCATGACCTCGAACCTGGGCACGGCCGACCTGCGCAAGGCGTCGATCGGCTTCGCCAAGACGAGCGAGTCGGTCACCTACGAGCGCATGAAGGAGAAGGTCAACGACGCCCTGAAGCAGCACTTCAGGCCGGAGTTCCTGAACCGCATCGATGAGGTCATCGTCTTCCACGAGCTCACCAAGGAAGAGGTCACCGAGATCGTCGACCTGATGATCAAGCGGGTCCGCGACCAGCTCGAGGGCCAGGGGCTCGGCTTCGAGCTCACCCAGGAGGCCAAGCTGTACCTGGCCGACAAGGGCTACGACCCCACGCTGGGCGCCCGGCCGCTGCGCCGGGCCATCCAGACCTACATCGAGAACCCGCTCTCCGAGCGGATCCTGGTGAAGGAGTTCGCAGCCGGCATCACCATCGTGGTCGAGGTGGAGAACGGGGAACTGGTCTTCCGGTCCATCGAACCCCTCGAGCCCCCGCCGGTCGAGCTGGCCGGTACCGGTTCCGGCTCCGAGTAGGCGCCGACCGCACCGAGTAGGTGAAGAAGCCCCCGCCGAGAGGCGGGGGCTTCTTCGTACCTGTGGTCGGGTGGGGCTAGAAGCCGCTGACGTTCAGGCGGCCACCGGTGACTGTCCTGCCGGTCAGCGACGCAGTGGGGACGGCGGCGACCAGGATGGCGTCCTTGATCACCGCCGCCGTGGCGCCTGGGTGGGTCGAGGCGTAGAGGGCGGCGGCGCCGGTCACG
The DNA here is from genome assembly GCA_046596195.1 of Acidimicrobiales bacterium. Lineage (GTDB taxonomy): Bacteria > Actinomycetota > Acidimicrobiia > Acidimicrobiales > JAHFUS01. Next base: position 17,928 of record JBKJNA010000233.1, read on the forward strand.
TGCGGGGTCGCCATCGAGGTGCCGCTGTAGGAGCCGTACTTGTTCCCGGCGAGCGTGGAGTAGATCCCCGAGCCCGGAGCACCGATGTCGACGGTGGTCGCCCCGTAGTTCGAGAAGCTCGATCTGGCCCCCGTGCTGGTGATGGCGGCCACCGCGACGATGTTGTCGCTCGCATAATTGGAGGGGTAGCTGGCGACGCTGTCGTTGTTGTCGCCCACGCCGTCGCTCCCACCGTTGCCGGCGGCGGCGATGAACAGGATGTTCTGGGCGTTGGCGCGGTCGATGGCGTCCTTCAGGGCCTGGGAGAAACCGCCTCCGCCCCACGAGTTGTTGGTGGCGACGATGTTCAGCCCATGACGGGCCTTGAGGTCGGTGAAGTAGTCCACCGCCTTGATGGCGTTGGCGGTGGTGCCGCCGTTGCGACCGAGGAACTTGCCGGAGATCAGCCTCACCGTCCAGTTGACCCCCACCACGCCGGCGCCGTTGGCCTCGGCCCCGATGGTGCCGGAGACGTGCGTCCCGTGGTTGTCGAGGTTGCCCTTGGGGCCGCCGTCGTAGATCGTGGCGTCGTTGTTGGCGAAGTCCCACCCGTGGGCGTCGTCCACGTAGCCGTTGGCGTCGTTGTCCACTCCGTCGGCCGCGTCGTAGGGATTGGTCCACACGTTGGCGTCGAGATCCGGGTGGGTGTACTGGATGCCCTCGTCGATGATCCCGACGTAGACCGAGCCGAGCCCGGTGTGGCTGCCGGCCCACGCCTCGCCCGCCTGGCTGCCGTACTGGTTGGCCGGCGTCGTGCCGTCGCCGTACATGCCCCAGAGCGAGCCGTTGGTGTAGTAGATGTCCGTCGAGGCGGCATCAGTGGTGTAGATCCAGTTCGGCTCGGCATACGCCACCGCCGGATCGGCCTCGAGGTAGCGGGCGACGGCGGACCGGTCGGCGCCTGCTGGGACGCGCACGAGGTCGACGTCTGCCCGGCCGGCGGCGGCGGTCACCACGCGGTCCTCGAGCTGTGCTCCCGACCGCCCGCGCACGGCGGCCTGCTCCTGCGGTGTGGTGCCGGGCTCGTAGCCGACCAGAAGCTCGTTGGGAACGGCAGCGGCAACGTCGGCGCGTGCGCCGAACCCGGGTGCGCCGGATGCACCGGTGGTCGACGCCAGGCCGGCGCACAGCGCAAGTGCGGTGGCGAGGGCGACCACCGCCCCACGGATCGACCTGCTTCTTGCTTGGTGGCTGACTTCCATGTTCTGTCCCTTCGGTGTCGGCGCCGACCGGCGCCCCTTCCTGTCGAGCCGTTCGTCGCTCGTTCCGTACACCCAACCATCGGCCATGACTGGCACCGTTGGGAGCCTGCGAACTGCGCTTTGTCCCACGGCGGAGAGCCCACCCACCACAAGTAGACGCTTCAGGGCTGAGTTCCAAGGGGCAGATGGCCCGTCCTGGAGCGCGCCACGGAGCAGCCGGCGGGGTGGCCTACCCTTCGTCGGTGGGCGACGTTCTCGGTCGCCGCCGTCGGGCGGCAGGGCGGTCCCGCTCCCTCCGGGTGCTGCCGGCGGTACTGCTGATGGTCCTCCTCACCGGTTGCCGGGCCGATCTGTCCGTCGAGATCGAGGCCACCGCCCGAGGCGCCGGGCACGTCCGGGCCACGGTCACCCTGGACAAGGAGGCAGCCGCCCAGGTGCCCGACTTGGCCCAGCAGTTGCGGGTGGACGACCTGGAGGCGGCGGGCTGGACGGTGGACGGCCCGTCGCCGGCGAAAGGGCGGGTGGGCGGGCTCACCCTCCGAGTGTCCAAGCCCTTCACCACGACCGAAGGGGCGGTGCTGGCCATCGAGGAGCTGAGCGGCGCCGGTGGACCCTTCTCGACGCTGCGCTTCACCCGGGAGCGGGGGTTCTGGAAGACGAAGACGTCGCTCACCGGCACGGTCGATCTCACCGCCGGCCTCGGGGCGTTCGGCGACGCCGCCCTAACCGAGACGCTGGGGGCGCCCAACCTGGGGCTCGACCCGGCGGCGGTGGAGCGGGAGTTGGGCAAGCCCCTGGCCGAGGCCGTCCACGTCGAGCTGATCGGGCGGCTGCCGGGCACGGTCACGTCGAACGCACCGTCATCTCGGGACGGTGCCGGCGTGTGGCCCGTCGTCCTCGGCGCCACCTCGGCCGTGACGGCCTCGTCGGAGGCGTGGAACGTGCTCACGCTGGCCTTCACCGGGCTGGCGGCGGTGAGCGGGCTCGCCCTTCTTGTCGTCCTTGTCAGGCGTAGCCGATTCTTTTCGTGGATGTGACCGAAGGCCCTGGTGCCGCCTGTCGGTGCCGGCGGTGGACGGCGGCGCCGCAATTCGAAAGCGATCGGTCTCCGGAATCCGGATACAGATCGCTTGGGAACGCCCAACGGCGACTGCCCCCAGCGCCACCTCCTCGACTCTTCCTTGCCTCTTTCCCCGGCGGCGGCGGCCGTTGTCGCACCGGTTCTCTAGCCTGGCGCTCCATGGCCCGGGTCCGGACAGTGCACCGGTGTCGGGAGTGCGGGGCGGGGGCGGCGCAGTGGAGCGGGCGGTGCCCGGGGTGCGGTGAGTGGAACACCCTCGTGGAGGAGATCGAGGGCCCCACGGCGGCCCGGCGGGCGACGACCTCGCCGGCCGGCGCGGCGATGGACGACCGGCCGGTCATGGTGGCCGACGTGGAGATGGCGGAGTGGCGGACCCGGCCCACCGGCATCGGTGAGCTCGACCGGGTGCTGGGTGGCGGGCTGGTGCCGGGGTCGGCCACGTTGGTGGGGGGCGAGCCGGGGATCGGGAAGTCGACCCTGCTGCTCCAGGCGGCGGCGGCCATGGCAGCCGGCGGGGCCCGGTGCCTGCTGGTGTCGGCCGAGGAGTCCAAGCAGCAGGTGCGGCTGCGGGCCGAGCGCCTGGGCGCACTGGAGGCCGGCCTGTGGCTGGTGTCGCAGACGTCGCTCGGCGGGATCGTGGCGGCGGTGGACGAGGTGAAACCCGACGTCCTGATCGTCGACTCGATCCAGACCGTGTTCGACCCCGAGATCGGCTCGGCGCCCGGCTCGGTCGTGCAGGTGCGCGAGTGTGCCCACCAGCTGGTCGGGCTGGCCAAGCAACGCGGCCTCGCCACCATCCTGGTCGGCCACGTCACCAAGGACGGCAGCCTCGCCGGGCCCCGGGTGCTCGAGCACGTGGTCGACACCGTGCTGTCCTTCGAGGGCGAGCGCCACCATTCCCTGCGTCTCCTGCGGGCGGCCAAGCACCGCTTCGGCCCCACCGGCGAGCTCGGCCTGTTCGAGATGGCGGGCGCCGGCTTGGTGGGCGTCCCCGATCCGGGCGCCCTCTTCCTGGGCGACCGGCGGCCGGGCGTGCCGGGGTCGGTCGTCGTGCCGGCCATGGAGGGCCAGCGCCCGCTGCTGGTGGAGGTGCAGGCGCTGGTGACCAGGAACGAGGCGCCCAACCCCCGCCGGTCGGCCCAGGGCCTCGACGCCGGCCGGGTGTCGCTCGTGCTGGCCGTACTGGGGGAGCGGGCCGGCGTCCAGCTGAGCAGGTATGACGTCTACGCGTCGACCGTGGGCGGCGTGCGGATCATGGAGCCGGCCGCCGACCTGGCCGTGGCGCTGGCCCTCGCCTCGGCCGCCACCGGTCGGCCCCTGCCGTCCGACCTGGTGGCGTGCGGGGAAGTCGGCCTGGCCGGCGAGCTGCGCCGGGTCGGGCACGCCGAGCGGCGCCTGTCGGAGGCGGCGCGCCTCGGGTTCCGTCGGGCCGTCGTGGCCGCCTCCGCCCCCGACGGCCCCGCCGGGCTGGAGGTGGTCAGGCTGGCGTCCCTCGACGAGGCGCTCAGGCTGCTCGGTCTCACGGGGTCCTCACAGAAGTAGAATCTGGTCGTGCTCAGCCGGCGCACTACGGCAATGACCGAGGCACTGGGCGCCGTCGCCCCAGGCCGACCCCTGCGAGAGGGGCTCGACCGCATCCTCCAGGCCAACATGGGCGCCCTCATCGTGGTGGGCGACGGTCCGGAGGTGCTTGCCATCTGCTCGGGCGGGTTCCTGCTGGACGCCGAGTTCAGTCCCCAGCGGCTGTCCGAGCTGGCCAAGATGGACGGCGCCATCATCCTGGCGTCCGACGCCAGCCGTATCGCCCGGGCCAACGTCCACCTGGTGCCCAACCCCAACGTGCCCACGTCGGAGACGGGCACCCGGCACCGCACGGCCGAGCGGGTGGCCAGGTCGGTCGATGTGCCGGTGATCTCGGTGTCCGAGGACATGTCGATCATCGCCGTCTACCGCCACGACAAAAAGCACCCGCTCGAGCCGGTGCCCCGCCTCGTCAACCGCGCCAACCAGGCACTCCAGACCCTGGAGCGCTACAAGACCCGCCTCGACGCCGTGAGCGGAGCCCTGTCGGCCCTCGAGGTCGAGGACCTGGTGACGGTGCGCGATGTGGTCACCGTGCTGCAGCGGGCCGAGATGGTGGGCCGCATCGCCGAGGAGATCGACGGCTACATCGTCGAGCTCGGCACCGACGGCCGCCTCGTCCTGCTCCAGCTCGAGGAGCTCATGGGCGGCGTGGCCGACGACCGCCGGCTGGTGATCAAGGACTACTTCCAGGACCGGCTGCGGTGGAAGCTGGAGAAAGCGCTGGAGGCGCTGTCGAGCCTGACCACCGAGGACCTACTCGACCTCAAGACGGTCGTCGGCGTGCTGCACCTGCCCGACTCGGCTACAGAGCTGGAGGCCGGCGTGCAGGCGCGTGGCTACCGGCTGCTGTCGAAGATCCCCCGCCTGCCGGAGCAGATCATCGAGAACATCGTGGCCCGCTTCGGCGGCCTGCAGAAGGTCCTGCGGGCCAGCATCGACGATCTCGACGACGTGGACGGGGTGGGCGAGGTGCGGGCCCGCGCCATCAAGGAAGGCCTCTCTCGCCTGGCCGAGACGTCAATCCTCGACCGCTATGCCTGAGGGTTCCGTCCTCACTCGCTTCGCTCCGTTCGGACGGGCTTGCGGTGCTGTGACGGCCGGCTCCGCCGGCCGCCACAGCGCTGATTTCCTCTTGCCGCCAGCCGGGGGGGCGGCCTTCGGCGGCTTCTGCGGCCGGCGGCACCCCTGGCGGACCACCCCCTCCTGGTGAGCCGGGTAACGCTTCCTTCGGGGACTCCTGCCGAACTCGTTCGGCCTCCCGGTCGTCCTTCTCGGGGGCTGGTGCTGGCGCCGGACATCATGGGGTTGCGGCCGCTCTTCGACGGGATGTGTGCCCGGTTGGCCGAGGAGCACGGGTGGGCTGTGTGCGCGCCCGAGCCGTTCCCCGGGCGGGAGCACCTGCCGATGGAACAGCGCGAGATCGGGTCGAATGACGACGAGGAGGTGCTCGGGGACCTGGTGGCCGCCGCCGACCTGCTCGACGTGGAGCCGGTGGCCGTGCTCGGGTTCTGCCAGGGCGGGATGTGGGCGCTGAAGGCGGCGGGTACGGGCCGGTTCGACAAGGCGGTGGCGTTCTACGGGCTGCTTCGCGTGCCGTGGGCCCGCCCCGGTCACGCCCAGCCGCTCGAGTTCCTCACCAGGCCGGGCACCGCTCCTGTCCTGGCCATCGCCGGCGGCCGGGACCACCTGGTCCCGGTGGAGGATGTCGACGCCCTGCGGGAAATACCGGGGGTCGAGGTGGTGTTCTACCCGGAGGGCGAGCACGGATTCGTCCACGACCCGGCACGGCCCACCCACCGGCCCGACGACGCCGCCGACGCGTGGCGCCGAGTCCTCGCGTTCCTCGCCTGAGGCGACGGCTGCGTTTCGGTTGTCCGGTCCGGGCGATTCCCGGTACCCTGCGTTCATCCCCCCTTCATCTCTTCCTCTGGAGAGGTATGCCTGAAACTGCGTTCGATGTCGGTGACAAGGTCGTCTATCCACACCACGGGGCGGCGGTGATCGAGAAGCGAGAGAAGAAGGAGGCCTTCGGTGAGATCAGGGAGTACCTGGTCTTGAAGCTGGCCTACGGCGATCTCACGCTGATGGTGCCCTGTGACAACACCGACGAGGTCGGGCTCCGCGAGGTCATCAACGACGAGGAGGTGGAAGAGGTCTTCGCAGTCCTTCGCAAGAAGGAGGCGCGGATGCCCACCAACTGGTCCCGTCGCTACAAGAACCACGTCGAGAAGCTGAAGTCGGGCGACATCTACCAGGTCGCCGAGGTCGTGCGGAACCTCTCCATCCGCGACAAGGACAAGGGCCTGTCGGCCGGCGAGAAGCGGATGCTCACCCGCGCCCGACAGATCCTCGTGTCCGAGCTCACCTTCGCCATCGGCGTCTCCGAAGAGGAAGCAGAGCAGAAGCTCAACGAAGCGCTCCCGTAAATCGGGGCCCTTGTTACAGGCCTCTGCCCGGGAGGTCGATAAGAGCGCAGTGTTCGTAGAAGTCGTCCGTCTCTTCATCGTGTTGCTGGCGACGGCCGCGGGCTTTGCCATCGGCAGGGACCCGTCGGCCGTCGACGCCGGCAACGGGGCGATCCTCGGCGCCACCCTCGGCGCCTGTGTGGGCTACGTGGCGGGCGGCGTCCTCGGGCGCCTGCTCGACCACGGCCTCGGCATGGCCGAGCGCCGTTTCGAGCACACGCCGGCCCACCAGCTGCTGGCCGGCGGGGTCGGCGCCATCGTGCTGGGCGGCCTGGTCGGCGTGGTCGTGCTGCCGGCCGCCCTGGTGTTCCCGCCGCAGATCGGCTGGTCGGCGGTGGGGCTGGTGGTGTGGGTCGGGGCCTTCCTCGGCTACCGCATCGGCGCCCGCAAGAGCGACGAGCTGCTGGCCATGGCCGGCCTGTCGTCGCAGCCGCTCCTGCGCACGACCCAGTACGGCTCGCCGGAGTCGCCCGCCGTCCTGATCGACGCCACGACGGTCGCCGACGGGCGCCTGCTCGCCGTGGTGCGGGCCGGCTTCCTGCGCGACGCAGTGGTGGTGCCGCGCTTCGTCCTCGACCACCTCGAGGCCATCGCCGAGAGCGAGGACCCTGTGCGCAGCCGCCGGGGCCGGCGCGGGCTCGAGATGCTCGAGGCGCTGCGGCTCCAGCCGGAGGTGACGCTGCACGTGCTGGAGGACGAGCTGCCCGAGCACGACGACGCCCACGCCAAGCTGGTGGCCCTGGCCCGCCGCTCCAACAGCGCGCTGCTCACCCTCGACGAGACGCTCCAGCGCACGGCCGAACTGCAGGGCGTGCGGTGCCTCAGCCTGCGCCGGCTGGGGGAGGGCATGCGCCCCGTCTACCTGCCCGGCGAGGTGGCCCGCCTGCCCATCGTGCGCGAGGGCAAGGAGGCCGGGCAGGGCGTCGGCTTCCTCGACGACGGCACCATGGTGGTCGTCGGCGGCGCCCGGGCGCTCGTGGGCCAGGAGGTGGACGTGCGTATCACCAGCAAGGTGGAGACGTCGGTTGGGCGGATGCTGTTCGCATCCCTCGATTCGGAACCGGAGGTACCGAATCGAACTGACGGTGCTGCGGACGACCGGCAAGCCGGCCGCCCTCCGCGCTGACACCTCATCGACTGCGGGCCGCCAGCCGTGGGGGCCGCCTGCGGCGGCGTCGGCGGCCGGCGCCCAACCCCACCGCCCCGCCGGCGTCCTGCGGCCGGTGGCAACTGCAAACCCTGACCTGGTCGCTTTCGTGACTTTGTCGGTGTTCGGGCGATGATGCGGTGTGCCTGTGTGGACGATCGTCTTGGCAGCGGGGACCGGGTCGCGGTTCGGGGGGGCGAAGCAGTATGCGTCGCTCGGGGGGCGGCGGGTGCTCGACTGGTCGCTGGATGCCGCCCAGGCGGCGGGCGACGGGGTCGTGCTCGTGGTGCCGGCGGGCGAGGTGGGGCGGCCGGAGGCGGCTGACGCCGTGGTGGCGGGGGGCGACACCCGCTCGGGCTCGGTGCGCAACGGGCTGGGCGCGGTGCCGGACGACGCCGACGTGGTGGTTGTCCACGACGCTGCCCGCCCGCTGGCCCGGCCTGTGCTGTTCCGGGCCACCGTCGAGGCGGTGCGCCGGGGCGCCGCCGGCGCGGTGTGTGCCGTGCCTGTCACGGACACGGTGAAACGGGTGGCGGGGTCCACTGTGGTGGCCACCCTGGACCGCTCCGAGCTGTGGGCCGTGCAGACGCCGCAGGCATTCGACGCCGGGGCGCTGCGGGCGGCCCACGCCGGCGAGGGCGAGGCGGGTGACGACGCCGCCCTGCTGGAGGCGGCCGGTGCGGAGGTCGTCGTCGTGCCCGGCGATCCCCGCAACCTCAAGCTCACCGGCCCCGACGACCTGGCCATGGCCGAGGCGCTCGCCGGTTCACCTGCGGTACGCATCGGGCAGGGCTACGACGTGCACGCCTTCAGCGACGACCCGGCCCGGCCCCTGGTGCTCGGCGGCGTGGTGTTCGAGGGTGAACGGGGCCTCAGCGGCCACAGCGACGCCGACGTGGTGGCGCATGCCGTCGCCGACGCCGTGCTCGGCGCGGCCGGGCTTGGCGACCTGGGCCGTCACTTCCCCGACACCGACCCGGCCTGGGCCGGCGCCGACAGCCTGGTGCTGCTGGCCGAGGTGGTGCGCCGGGCGTCCGACGCCGGCTGGCGCCCGGCCAACGCCGACTGCACGGTGGTGTGCGAGGGGCCCCGCCTGGCGCCCCGGCGCGACGACATGGAGGCCCGCCTGGCCGCCGTCCTGGCCGCGCCGGTCAACGTCAAGGCGGCGCGGGCGGAGGGCCTCGGCGCCCTCGGGCGGGGCGAGGGCATCGCCTGCTCGGCCGTCGTCCTGGTGGGCCGGTGACACCGCCGCGAGGCGGAGGTCCCAAACCAGCGGGCGGTGGTGGCGGAAGCCAGCCGCCCCGTGGCCGGCGCCCGTCCGCCGCCGGCCCCGCCAGGCGGGGCTCGCCGCCGGGTGCACCGTCGCGCCGCGGCGGTCGGTCGGCGCTGCAGGGGATCGGCGGTGAGCAGGTCGAGGGCCGCCACGCCGTGCGCGAGCTGCTGGCCGCCGGCCGCCGGCGGGTGCGCGAGGTGCTGGTGGCCGACGGCATGGACCCGTCCGCCCTCGTCAACGAGATCCTCGACCTGGCCGCCGCCGCCCGCGTGCCGGTGCGCCGGGTCACCCGCGCCCGGCTCGACGCAGCGGCAGCCACCGATGCGCCCCAGGGCGTGGTGGCCAGGGCCGAGGCCCTCACGGAGGCGGATCTCGACGACCTGGTCCGCACCGTGGGCGGGCGAACGCCGTTCCTCCTCGCCCTCGACGGCGTCACCGACCCCCACAACCTGGGCGCCCTGCTGCGCACCGCAGAGTGCGCCGGAGCGACGGGCGCGGTGTTGCCGCGCCACCGGGCCGTCCACATCACACCCACCGTCGCCAAGACGGCGGCAGGCGCCATCGAGCACCTGCCCCTCGCCGTCGTCCCCGGGCTGCCGGCGGCCCTCAACCAGCTGCGCAAGGCGGGGGTGTGGACGGTCGGGCTCGACCAGGACGCCCGCCAGAGTGTCTACGACCTGGAGCTGGGCGCCGAGCCCGTGGCCCTGGTCCTGGGCGCCGAGGGGAGCGGCCTGTCGCGACTCGTCCTCCAACGGTGCGACGTGGCCGTGCACATCCCCCAGAGGGGGTCGCTGCCGTCGCTGAACGTGGCCGCCGCCGGGGCGGTGGCCTGTTTCGAACTCGCTCGCCGGCGGGCCTAGCGCCCGGCGGCGGGCCGGCGACCAATTTGGGCGGCGGGCCCCGATTTCGGCGCGCCCACACACGCCTATCGCCATTCTGACCATTGACACTCGGGGTGCCCCTAGTTACAACTAACTAGTTCTTCCCCGCAGGGCCGCTGCTCAAACCGCACGTTTCGGTCTTCGTCACACCACCGCAGGAGCTCACGCCAATGCCGGTCCGCTGCGACATCCCCTCCGCCGACGTCTCCGACGCCGACCTCGTCGAGCGCTATCACGCCGGCGACACGGACGCCCTGCTGGTGCTGCTCGAGCGCTACCGGCGCTTCGCCGCCGTTCGGGCCCGCACGTATTTCCTGGCCGGTGGCGACTCCGACGACATCGAGCAGGAAGGGATGATCGGTCTCTTCAAGGCGGCACGCGACTTCCGGGGCGACCGTGAGTCGTCGTTCCGGGCCTTCGCCGAGCTGTGCATCACCCGCCAGGTCATCAGCGCCGTGAAGTCGGCCACCCGGCACAAGCACCGCCCGCTCAACCAGTACGTGTCGCTCTCGGGCGTGCGGGGCGGCGACGACGCCTCCGAGCGCTCGGTCGAGGACCTGCTCGATCCCCACGCCGTCGCCGACCCGGCCGACGCGGTGGTATCCAACGAGCGCATGGCAGCCATGAAGCGCTCGATCGGTGAGACCCTCTCCGGGCTCGAGGTCGAGGTGCTGCGCCTCTATGTGGAGGGCAAGTCCTACCAGGAGATCAGCGCCCAGCTCGGCCGGCACGTGAAGTCGATCGACAACGCCCTCCAGCGCATCAAGCGCAAGCTCGAGGGCCACCTGAACGAGGGCGCCGCCACCGAGGACCTGGTCCTCGTCTAACGGTAGCGACCGGCGGACCTGAGGTCCGGCCGGCCGCCTGGCGGCTGGGCTGAGTGCCGATCGACCCGCACGGAAGAGCCCGAGGCCGGATTCGAACCGGCGACCTGACGCTTACAAGGCGCCTGCTCTGGCCAACTGAGCTACTCGGGCGGGGCAGCGGCAGCGTAGGGACTACAGGTCGAAGACGTGGTGGCAGACAGGAGGGCGTCGGCGCCTCTGCGGGGAGGGTCCTTGAACTGGGGGGAGTTGGCTGGCAGGCTGCCAGGGATGTCCATCTCCGACCGCGACCGGGCGATCCTCGACTTCGAACGAACGTGGTGGACCCTGGCGGGGCCCAAGGAGCTGGCCATCCGCAAGCGACTCGACCTGTCAGCCACGCGGTACTACAAGGTGCTCGGCGATTTGGTCGAGTCAGCCGACGCCCTGGCCTACGATCCCCTCGTGGTGCGGCGGCTGCGGTTGAAGCGTGACCTGCGTCGGCGCGCCCGGTACGAGGGGCCGGCCAGCGGGCGGCCCCAGATCCGTTGAGGCCAGATCCGTTGAGAAGCATGCGCCGCCCTCGTCAGTCAGGCGACGACGGCTCGTTCGGGCGGTCGGCGGGCATGCAGCCGGCCCGGGGCGCGGCTCTGCTCGTGGTGGCGGTGCTGCTCGGCGTGGTCCTGCTCAACGCGGCCGACGACGCGCCGCCTGACCGGGTGTCCGCCGGGTCGTCGGACAACGGGTCCTCCGAGACGACCCCCCCCACGGAGGCCACCACCACGACCGTGGTCACGCTGCCTCTCCGTGCGCCGGCCGACGTGAAGGTCATCGCCGCCAACGGCACCGACACCAAGGGCGTGGCCCGCAAGGCCACCGACTTGTTGAAAGCCAGCGGCTACAACGTCCTGTCGCCCACCGACGCCACCGCCAAGGCAGGGGCCAGCAACGTGTACTTCGTGGGTGACTTCCAGCGCGAGGCGGAGGCGGTCGCCGCCGGCCTGGGCCTGCCTGCGACCAGCGTCCAGCCGGCCCCGACGACGCCGCCGCCCGTCGCCGACGCCCGGGGCGCCACCGTCATCGTGATCGTCGGCCCCGACCTGGCCTCGACCCTCGCAGGGTCGACAACGGCGTCGACGGCGGCCGGCGCCACCAGCACCACGACGGCGGCGCCGGGCGCCACGACGTCCACCACCAAGAAGCCCTGACCGAGGGCCGCGTCAGCCGGCGCGGCGGGTCGTGGCCGTCACCTCGACGTCGAGCGTTCCCGGCACCGCCACGCCGCTCACTCCGGCGGGCGGCAGCAGGGTGACCGCGTACCGGCCGGTGGTGCGGGACTCGACGGCATGGACCTGTTCGTCGTCGAGGTCGTAGGAGACCACCGCCATGGTGTCGAGCGACCCATCCAAGGCGAAGCGCCCTCCCGTGTCGCCGGCCGTCTGGCGCACCGGCAGCCGGTAGCGGCTGTCCACCCGTGCCACCCGCCGCCCGCCGTCCACGCCGAGCGCCACCAGCCGCCCCCGCCCCGTGACCCGTGCCGAGGACGAAGCGGAAGGCAACGCCACCGGCTCGTCGATCTCCCAGGTCTCACCGGGGGCCAGCGCCCGCCGGGGCGGCGCCGCAGCCGCCGCAGGCAGGATCTCCGACAACCCCAGGTCACCCAGGGCGTCCGCCGGCAGTCCCTCGATCCGCTCCACCTCGACGAGTTGGCCGGACCGGTCGAACCGCACCACGAACGTTGAGGGAGCAACTCCCTCCTGCGACAACCGGACCTCGACATCAGCCCCCTCCGCCCCCGACGCCAGCACGCGGTGGCGAGCCGTCAGGGTCGAAGACGCCACCCGCCGCCGGGCAGCTTCGTCGCCGAACCGGGTGACTGTGACGGCGCGCACCGAGGTCCGGTAGGTCACAACCTCGCCGACGTCCGGCCGGTATGAGATCCGGACCGTCCCCGGTGAGCAAGCAGGCAGCGCGACCAGCCCCAGAACCCCCACCCACCGAAGCGCGCGCACACCCCATCCCTACCCCATCAACCGACCATCCCGCCCCGGGGAGGCTCGGCGCAGGTACGTTCACCCGGGTGGACGAGCTGTTCGCAGCATTCAGGAGCGAGCCGGGAACCGCAGGCATCCTCAGCGACTTCGACGGGACCCTCGCCCCGATCGTCGACGACCCGGATGCCTCCAGACCCCTGCCCGAAGCCGTCGACCTGCTCCACCGTCTGGCCACCACCTACCGGCGGGTCGCCGTCATCTCGGGCAGGCCCGCCTCCTTCCTGTCCACCCACCTCCGACTGGCCGAGGGCGACGGCCTGATGGCCATCGGTCTCTACGGCCTGGAGACGGCCGACGGCGACCAGGTCACCGTCGACCCCCGCGTGCTTTCGTGGCTGCCCGTCGTCGACGAGGTGGCGTGCCTGGCCGAGGAGCAGGCCACCGCCGGTGTGTACGTGGAACGCAAGGGCCTGTCGGTCACGCTGCACTACCGCACCACGCCGTCAGCCGCCGCCTGGGTGACGAAGTGGGCGGCCGCGCAGGCCGGGCGCACCGGGCTCATCCGCCACCCGGCCCGCATGTCGGAGGAGCTGCGGCCGCCGCTGCCGGTGGACAAGGGCACCGTCGTGGCCCAGCTGGCCGAAGGGCTCCGGCGGGTCTGCTTCGTGGGCGACGACGTGGGCGACCTGCCGGCGTTCGCCGCCCTCGACGCCCTGGCGTCCTCGGGCGCCGTCACCACCGTGAAGGTCGGCGTGCGCAGCGAGGAGGCGCCGCCGGAGCTGCTGGCCGGCGCCGATCTGGTGGTGGACGGCCCGGGTGGGGTCGTCGACCTCCTCAGTCGCCTGCTCGCCCCGACGCCGGCGTAGCGACCGCCAGCTGGTCGTCGAGCCAGTCCTGGGGCGTGCGCCGGGTGGCCGCCTTGCGCAGGATGGCGGCCCGGGCGGCCCGCTCCTCGGCCGGCATGGAGAGCGCCTCGGACAGGGCGGCCGCCGTGCCCGAGATGTCGAAGGGGTTCAGGCCCAGGGCCCCGTGGGCCAGCACGTCCCAGGCGCCCGCCTCCCTGCTCAGGGCCAGGACACCGTCGCGCTCGTTCAGCACGGGGCCTTCGAGGGCGACCAGGTTCATGCCGTCGCGCACCGGGTTCACCAGGAGCACGTCGTAGCGGCGCAGCGCCGCCACCGAGCGGGGGAACGAGTCGCTCATGTCGAGCAGCACCGGGGTCCATGACGGTGTCGACCAGGTGGTGTTGAGCCGTTCGACGAACGCCTCGACCTCGGCCCGGTAGGCCAGGTACTCGGGCAGGCCGTCCCTCGACGGGTACACCGAGGCGGCGAACACGACCCGCTCGCGCCAGTGTGGCTCCTCCTCGAGCAGGGCCTCGAAGGCGAGGAAGCCCCGCAGCAGGTTCTTGGAGAGCTCGATGCGGTCGACCCGCACGATGAGGTGGCGGTCGCCCACCCGCTCCTCGAGGCGCTGCAACTCGGCGGTCGACTCGGGCGACGCCGCCACCACGGCCAGCTCGGTGGCGTCGATGGCGGCGGGCGACACGAACGTCGCCGGCGTGCGGCCGAGCACGGCCCGGGCGCACCCCTCGAAGGCGTGCGACCAACGCTCGGAGTGGAACCCGCTGGCGCCGTGGCCGGCCATGGCCGCAAGGAGCTCGGTTGCGACTGCGTCGGGCAGCACCCGTAAGGTCGACGGCTCGCAGAACGGCGTGTGGTGGAAGTACCCGGTGCGCAGGTCGGGCCGCAGTCTTGCCACCGCCGCGCCCACCAGGGGCAGCTGGTAGTCGTGCACGAGCACGGTGCCGCCCTCGGGCGCTTCGGCGGCGACGGCGGCCGCGAACGCGTGGTTCACGTCACGGAAGGTGGCCCATGCCTCGTGCCAGCGCCTGTCGATGCGGGGGCGCCGGGGCAGGTCGTAGAGGTCGTGGTTGAGGAACCAGAGGGTGGCGTTGGCGATGACGTCGTAGAACTGGCGGTAGGCGGCCGGGTCGATGGCCAGCGAGCACAGGCGGAAGCCCTCGGCCTCCACCGGCCCCTTGGCCGCTGCCAGCCGGTCGGCTTCTGTGATGGCGGCAGCGACCCACGTGGCGCCCGTGCCGGCGACCGCCGGACCGAGGCTGGACACCAGGCCGCCGGCCCCCCGCCGGGTCACCAACTCGCCGTCCGCACCGGTGCTGAAGGACAGCGGACCACGGTTCGAAACGACGACCAGGTCGGGGTGCCCCATGCCGGTGCAACGATACCCGTGTGCATCGTGTGGTCGCCGCCCCTGACAAGTTCCGTGGCACGGCGTCGGCGCGCCAGGTCGCAGCGGCCATAGCGGCAGCCGCCGCAGGCGCCGGCTGGGCGTGCGACGAGGCGCCCGTCGCGGACGGCGGCGAAGGCACCCTCGACGCCATCGGCGGAAGCGTGCGTACCTCCCGCGTGCGCGGCCCGCTGGGCGAGGCGGTGGAGGCGGAGTGGCGACTGCTGTCGTCCCCGCCGGAGACGATGGTCGGCAGCGGGCCCATGGCACTGGTCGAGATGGCCAGAGCAGCGGGGCTCGACCTGGCGGGCGGGCCCGAGTGGAACGACCCCATGCGGGCGTCCACCGAAGGCGTCGGCGACCTGATCCTGGCCGCCGTGGCGGCCAAGGCCCGGCGGGTGGTGGTGGCCGTCGGCGGCTCGGCATCCACCGACGGCGGGCTCGGCTGCCTCAACGCACTCCGGCCACGGGGCCGGCTGGCGGGCGTCGACCTGGTGGTGGCGTGCGACGTCACCACGACCTTCGTCGACGCGGCCGCCGAGTTCGCTCCGCAGAAGGGTGCCACGCCGGCGCAGGTCGCCCTGCTCGGCCGCCGGCTGGAACGGCTGGCCCAGGTGTACCTCGACGAGTACGGCGTCGACGTGCGGTCCATCCCCGGCGCGGGCGCGGCCGGGGGCCTGGCCGGCGGGCTGGCCGCTGTGGGCGCCACCCTCCTTCCCGGGTTCGACTTCGTGGCCGACACCATCGAGCTGGCCGAACGCATCGAGGGCGCCGACCTGGTGGTGACCGGCGAGGGCTTCCTCGACGAGCACTCCTTCGACGGCAAGGCGGTCGGCGGCGTGGTCGAGCTGGCCGAGGAGGCAGGCGTGGCGGTCCTCGTTGTTGTGGGGGAGGCGTTCGATGCCGGCCCCGTGCCCGCCGTCTCGCTGGTGGAGCGCTTCGGCCGCACGCGCGCCTTCGAGGACACCCTCGCCTGCATCGAAGAGGCCGTGTCGGCGCACCTGCGGGCGTTAGCCTGAGGCGGTGACCGGCCCAGGAGGACGGACCAGAGTGGACTCACCGGTGACCGAGGGGGTCCGACGGGCGGGCCAGGTGTCGTGGGCGGCGGTGGGCGTGGCCACGCTGCTGGCCGTCGCCGGGATCGTGCTGTGGACCGTGCGGGTGATTTTCCCGCCCCTGATCCTGGCCGGTGCCATCGTCTTCCTCCTCAACCCGGTGGTGACGGGCCTCCAGCGCCGGGGCGTGCCGCGGGCTGCCGGCGCCGGCATCGCCTACCTCGGCGTCATCGGGCTCGTGGTGCTCGCCGGCGCTCTGATCTACCCCATCGCCGCCGACCAGGCGCGCGATCTGGGCGACGACTGGCCCGAGATCAAGATGAAGGCCGAGAACTGGCTCGACGATGCGGCCGACACGTCGCAGGGCACCTTCATCGAGTTCACCCGCGCCGACCTCGAGGACGCCTTCGGCAACGACAACACGACCTTCCGCCAGCAGCTCGACCAGGCGCGCGACCTCGGACTGAAGATCTTCCACGTCCTGCTGATCCTCCTGCTGGCGCCGATCATCGCCTTCTACCTGCTGGTGGACGCGCCCCGTGTCCGGGAGGTCATGCGGTCCCTCGTACCGCCGGGGGCGCAGTCCGAGGTCGACCACGTGGCGCACCGGCTCAACCGCGCCATAGGCGGGTTCTTCCGCGGGCAGCTTCTGGTGGCCACCATCGTCGGCGTCATGTGCTCCATCGGCCTGCTCGTCATCGGCCTGCGCTTCTGGTTCCTCGTCGGGATGATCGCCGGGCTCTTCAACATTGTCCCCCTCATCGGCCCGTGGGTCGGCGGCGTGCCCGGCATCATCATCGCCCTCACCACCGGCACACCGCTCCAGGCCGTCGGCGTGATCGTGGTGATGGTGACGGCCCAGCAGATCGACAACCACTTCATCACGCCCCAGGTGATGCAGCGGGTGGTCCAACTCCACCCGGCCGCGGTGATCCTCGCCCTCCTCGCCGGCGGCTCACTGGGAGGCTTCTTCGGCCTCCTCCTCGCCGTGCCCCTCACCGCCGTGCTGAAGATCATCTGCGGCCACGTCTGGCGGACCCACATCCTCGACGAACCCTTCGAGCAAGCCGTTGCGGACGAGGAAGGCCCCGGGGCAATCTCCTACGCCGTGCGCAAGCCGCCGGATGAGGACGAGGCAAGCGAAGCCAACTCCGCCACACAAGGACCGGCACCAGCCCGTGCCAGCACGGTCCGCAGGACAGACTCAGCCTGAGGACCGAGCTCGGCCAAGGGGCGGTTCCGGTGCACCCGGCGCCCCAGGTCCACCTGCACCATCGAACCCAGCCCGTACCGCCCGGCCACGTCCGCCAGCAGCGCGATGTCGACCCCGTAGCCCCGCACGAACGGCACCTGTTCGAGCACGTCCCGCCGGCCGGCGCACTCACCTGCCAGCGGCTGGGTGAAGCCGGCCAGCGCCGGCAGCAGCACGCGGAGGGCCGGCTTGGCCATCAGCTCCGTGACCCGCCCGCCCTCGCCGTCGCGGCCGTCGTAGGGCCGGGCGTAGAAGGCCTTCACGAAGGTGACGGTGGCGTCGGCCAGCAAAGGCCCGACCAGCCCCACCACGAAAGCGGTGGCGAACGAGCGCACGTCGGCGTCGCAGTACACGACGAGGTCCCCGTCCGACGCGGCGAGGCCGGCCTGCATGGCCTCGCCCTTACCGCCCCCTCCGCCCGGCACCACGCGGGCGCCGGCTGCCCGTGCCGCCGCCGCCGTGGCGTCCGTGGAGCCGTCGTCGACAACCACGATCTCGTCCACCAGCCGGTGTTGCACGCACAGGCGTCGGTGCACGGCGGCCACGATGGGGCCGACCGTCGCCTCCTCGTCCCTCGCCGGGAGGCACACCGAAACCCGCCGGCCGCCCTTCACCGCCACCAGGGCGGCGGCGTCGAACGACGACCCGGGCACCGTCGCCGGGCCCCGGCCGGGGAGGGGAGGGACGGTCGCCACGCCCTCATCTTCATCGATCCGCCGCAGCCGTCGGTCAATGGTTTGCCAAGGTGACGGCCGGCGGTCGACAATGGAGCCGTCATCCAGAGCGGTCGAGGGACCGGGCCCAGCGACACCGCGGCAACCAGCGGGCTTCAGCCCATCAGGTGCCAATGCCCGGAACGATGAGGAGGAATCACGTCGTGCCGTCCCCACCTGGCCCCTACGTCACGGGCCTCACCTGCCGCGAGTGCGGCCGTCCGTACCCGGCCGAGGCCCTCCACGTGTGCGAGTACTGCTTCGGCCCGCTCGAGGTGGCCTACGACTACGAGGCCATCGCGTCGGTCACGAGCCGGGAGCGCATCGCCGCCGGTCCCACCAGCATGTGGCGCTACGCCGACCTACTGCCGGCCGAGTCCACCGATCCGGTGAGCCTGGGTGCCGGCTTCACGCCGCTCGTGCGGGCCGACCGCCTGGCCGCCGAGCTCGGTCTCGGTGAGCTGTGGGTGAAGAACGACACCCTCAACCCGACCGGGTCGTTCAAGGACCGGGTGGTGTCGGTCGCCCTCACCAAGGCGCGTGAGCTGGGCTTCAAGGTGGCAGCATGCGCCTCCACCGGCAACCTGGCCAACTCGGTCGCCGCCCATGCCGCCCACGCCGGCATGCAGTCGATCGTCTTCATCCCATCGGACCTGGAGGAGGCCAAGATCGTCACCACCGCCGTCTACGGCGGCCGGCTGGTGGCGGTCGAGGGCAACTACGACGACGTGAACCGCCTGTGCGCCGAGCTGGCCGGCGAGCACCCCACGTGGGCGTTCGTCAACGTCAACATCCGCACCTACTACGCCGAGGGCTCCAAGACGCTGGCATTCGAGGTGGCCGAGCAACTGGGGTGGCAGGCCCCCGACCACGTGGTGGTGCCCATCGCCTCGGGCAGCCAGCTGGTCAAGGTCCACAAGGGCTTCAACGAGCTGCACAAGGTCGGGTTGCTCGACGAGGAGCCGCACGTACGGGTGTCGGGCGCCCAGGCGGCCGGGTGCTCGCCGGTGGCCACCGCCTTCTTGGAGAAGAGCGACCTCATCCGGCCCCAGAAGCCGAAGACCATCGCCAAGTCGCTGGCCATCGGCAACCCGGCCGACGGCTGGTACGCCCTCGACGTCATCCGCTCCACCGGCGGCGGGGTGGGCTCGGTGACCGATGACGAGATCGTGGAGGGCATCCGCCTGCTGGCCCGCACCGAGGGGATCTTCGCCGAGACGGCCGGCGGTGTCACTATCGCCACGCTGGCCAAGCTGGCCGCCTCGGGCGTGGTGCGGCCCGACGAGCGGGTGGTGGCCTACGTCACCGGCCTCGGCCTCAAGACGATCGACGCCGTCAGCCCCCACGTCGGGCCGACCGTTACGATTCCGCCCAGCATGGAGGCGTTCGCGGCCTTCATGGAGACGGAGAACGGTCGATGAGTGTGAACGTACGGATCCCCACCCAGTTGCGCACCCTCACCGGCGGCGCCGGCGACGTGAGCCTCGACGGGGCCACGGTGGGCGAGCTGCTCACCGCCCTCGACGTCGCCCACCCGGGCTTCGGCGAGCGGCTCTTCGACGACGACCGCAAGCTGCGCCGCTTCGTGAACGTGTTCGTGGCCGACGAGGACGTGCGCTTCCTCCAGGGCCTCGACACGCCTGTGTCGGCGGGGCAGACGGTGTCGATCGTGCCGGCGGTGGCGGGCGGCATCTGATACCTGCCCCCGTTCCCTCAACCGGAGGCGCCACCGTGCCGATAGCGGAGCATGGCCGAGGTGCTGATCGTCGACGACGACGATGACATCCGGGCGATCCTGGCGTTCACGCTGGAGGACGCCGGGTTCGAGGTGCGGGAAGCGGCCGACGGCAACCAGGCGGTGGCCGCCCTGGAGGCGAAGGCCCCGGACTGCCTCGTCCTCGACGTGATGATGCCGGCCTTCGACGGGTTCGGGGTGCTGCGCACCCGGCGCCAGTCGAACCTGGCGCCCGACGCGCGGGTCATCCTCCTCACCGCCCGGACGGCCGAGCGCGACTTCGTCCGTGGCTGGGAGCTCGGGGCCGACGAGTACCTCACCAAACCCTTCGACCCCGACGAGCTGGTGGTGACCGTGCTCAGGCTCCTCAAGAGTTCCGCCGCCCAGCTCCACGAGCGCCGGGAGTCGGAGCTGAAGAAGGCCGAGCTGCTCGACCGGCTCGAATCCGCCTTCAACCGGCCGAGGGCCACCCCGCTGTCCTAGGGGCAGTTCTGGCACTCGCTTGCGTTGAGTGCCAACGGGTCGTAGCATTAGCACTCAGATACCGAGAGTGCTAACGCCTTCGAAGGGCTCACGCCTTCCAAAGTGCGGACGCGCGACAACTCGCCCCGAATCCCCCGGGAGGGAACTGCATGCCCAAGATGATCGCCTTCGACGAGCAGGCCCGCCGCGCCCTTGAGAGCGGCATGAACCAGCTCGCCGACGCCGTACGCGTCACGCTCGGCCCCAAGGGCCGCAACGTCGTGCTGGACAAGAAGTGGGGTGCCCCCACGATCACCAACGACGGCGTGTCCATCGCCAAGGAGATCGACCTGGAGGACCCGTACGAGCGCATCGGCGCCGAACTGGTGAAGGAAGTCGCCAAGAAGACCGACGACGTCGCCGGTGACGGCACCACCACCGCCACCGTGCTGGCCTGGGCCATGGTCCGTGAGGGCCTGCGCAACGTGGCCGCCGGCGCCAACCCGATGTCCCTCAAGAAGGGCATCGAGGCCGCCGTGGAGGCCGCCGTCGCATCGCTGAAGGCGCTGTCGAAGGACGTGGAGTCCAAGGACCAGATCGCCCAGGTCGCCTCGATCTCGGCGGCCGACACCGAGATCGGCGGCATGATCTCCGAGGCCATCGACAAGGTGGGCAAGGACGGCGTCATCACCGTCGAGGAGTCGCAGACCTTCGGCATGGAGATGGACCTGGTCGAGGGCATGCGTTTCGACAAGGGCTACATCTCGCCCTACTTCGTCACCGACCCCGAGCGCATGGAGGCGGTCCTAGAGGACCCCTACATCCTGCTGGTGGGCTCCAAGATCAGCGCCGTGCGCGACATGCTGCCGGTACTCGAGAAGGTCATGCAGTCGGCCCGTCCGCTCGTGATCATCTGCGAGGACGTCGAGGGCGAGGCCCTGGCCACCCTGGTCGTCAACAAGATCCGTGGCACCTTCAAGTCGGTCGCCGTCAAGGCTCCCGGCTTCGGTGAGCGCCGCAAGGCCATGCTCCAGGACATCGCCATCCTCACCGGTGGCCAGGTCATCACCGAGGAGGTCGGCCTCAAGCTCGACAACGTCGACCTCAGCCTGCTCGGCACCGCTCGCAAGGTCACCGTCACCAAGGACGAGACCACCATCGTCGAGGGCGCCGGCTCCGAGGACGAGATCAAGGGCCGCATCGCCCAGATCAAGGCCGAGATCGAGAGCACCGACTCCGACTACGACAAGGAGAAGCTGCAGGAGCGCCTGGCCAAGCTGTCCGGCGGCGTGGCCGTCATCAAGGTCGGCGCCGCCACCGAGGTGGAGCTCAAGGAGAAGAAGCACCGCATCGAAGATGCCGTCTCCACCACCAAGGCAGCCGTCGAGGAGGGTGTGGTCGCCGGCGGCGGCGTCGCCCTGCTCCGCTCGCAGGCGGCATCCTCGACCGCGCCGAGAAGCTCGAGGGTGACGAGGCCACCGGTGCGCGCATCGTGGCCCGGGCCGTCGAGGAGCCGCTGAAGCAGATCGCCATCAACGCCGGCCTCGAAGGCGGCGTGGTCGTCGAGAAGGTGCGCAACCTCAAGGGCGCCAACGGCCTCAACGCGGCCACCGGCGAGTACGAGGACCTGTTCAAGGCCGGCGTCATCGACGCAGCCAAGGTCACACGCTCGGCCCTCCAGAACGCGGCTTCCATCGCCGCGTTGTTCCTCACCACTGAGGCGGTCATCGTCGACAAGCCCGAGCCCGCCCACGCCGGAGGCGGCGGCGGCGCCGGCCACGGCGGCGGGATGGACGACTTCTAGAGGCAGGCTTCCTCGTCACGCGTGAAACGACCCCGGTCCAGCGACCGGGGTCGTTGCGCGGTACGCCGCCGGGTGGCGCCAACACTTCCGGCGTCAGCCCCCGGAATCCGGGGTCCCACGCCGCATGAATCGACAGCGGAGAGGACTTCCGGCGTCAGCCCCCGGAATCCGGGGTCCCACGCCGGATGAAGTCGACCGGCCGGTCACGCGACTCGTCAGTCGGGTGTCTGCCTGCGTCGGCGGACGGGGGCGCGACCGAAGGCGAGGCCGCCGCTCGCGGCCATGAGGAGGAGCCAGGCCAGCGCGCCGAGGGCGACCTTCGAGGCGGGCGTAGGCGGGTCGGCGGCGGCAGCGACGGCGGCGGGCAGGGCGGCGGCTGTGGCGGGGTCGGCCGCAGCGGCCGGCGCGGCGGCGAGGTCGGGAGGGGCGCCGGCCGGGTCGCCCGGCAGGCCCTGCACCGGGCCGCCGTCGGTGGGGGGCGGTGGTGGGGCGGAGGCCGATTCGGCCAGGCGGACCGTGAACAGCGTCGAGCGCAGCCCGAGGGTGCGGTCGAAGTCGAGGCCGCTGACGGACCGGGCGCCGCCGGTGCCCTCCACCGTCACCTGTACGACCCGCCCTGAGGGGCCCGTCCGGGTCACCACGTTGGTGACCTTCCCCCGCAGTCCGACGCGGGCGGCCACGTCCCGCAGCGACACGGTGACGGTCCACGGGTCCGGGTCGGGGGAAAGGTAGGCGGCCGGCCGCAGGTAGGGGTAGCCGGCGCCGGGCGTGCCGAAGCCTTCCTCGGTGCTGGCCGAGAAGCCGCCGCCGTTGGCCGAGTACACGGCCGACACGAGAGATTTTCGATACATCAGGACTTGGCCCCGGGTGGCGGTCACCGCCTTGTCCATGGCTGCGTACTCGGCCTGGGCGCCGAGATAGACCTGGCAGCGCTGGGTGTCGCACAGCTCGCCCCCGCCCGCCAACGCCCGCATAGCGTAGGTGCGGGCGGCGACGGCCTGCGCCCGCAGGGAGGCTGCCGGCCACGACGGGTCGCGCACCTCGCCCATGCCCCGCAGGTACTGCTCCACGTCGACGTGATTCACCAGGCGGAGCGGCCCGCCGCCCACCGTCTGCACGACGCCGCGGTAGCGGGCGCTGCGCTCCGGCAGGTCGATGGTGCCGCCGCCCGCCGGTACCGCCCACAGGGAGCGGGTGGACGTCGCCCGACCTGCCACCGTCGTCGGTGGGGCGGACGCAGCCGCCGGCGCCGTGGTCGTCGTGAGCAGCGGCACGGTGGGCACCGGGAGGATCGGGACGGCGGGAAGGGGTAGCAGGGGTTGGCCGGGCGGCAGGAGGGCGAGGCCGGGAGCGGTGGTCGTGGTGGTCGCCGGCGCCGTCGTCGGCGGCTCCTGGGCGGCCGCCGTCGTGAAGCGACCGGTGGGTCCCGGGGGCCCGGCCAAGGCGTGGCCTGCGGCGGCCGCCACCTGGCCGCCGCCACCGCCGGGCGCAGCCGCCGCCACCTGGCCGCCTCCGCCTCCGCCGGCGGCTGGCGCCGCCGACCCGCCGGCCGCCGTCTCCACTACGAACAGGCGCCCGTCGGAGCGCAGGCGGGCCTGGCCGCCGGCGGCCACCCGGACCGGGAAGCCCGGGGACTGGGCGCCGTCTCGGGCGTCGCGTACCTCCCCACCGTTCGGGAAGCGCACCACCACGTTGTCGGCCGGCGATGTGAGCACGGACACCCGCAGCTCACCGCCGGCCCGGCCCAGCGTGGTTCCTGGATAGAACTGGTTCAGGATCTGGGCCGTGGTCGACCCCGCCCTGCCCATGGCCAGTGCGCCGTCCTGGGCCATCCCGACCCCGTGGCCGTAGCCCTTGCCGTCGATCACGAGTACCGGGACGGCAGCCCCGGCGGCGGGCGCAGGAGCGATCAGGGCCCCGACCAGCCCGAGCACGAGAAGGGGCCGGCGCATCCCTGCATTCTCGCCCGAGCGTTCACCTTCCGGAAATCAGGTGCGGAACCAAATGCGCAGGGCCACAGGTAGCCTGTGATCGTGGCACTCGGCCGACGGCCCCGGCGCGTTGCGATCTCCGTGTTGGCGGTGGTCGCTGCCTACTCCACGGCGCTGTCCGCCTGCGGTGGGACGCAGTACCACTACGTCAAGAGCACCTCGGACCGGACCTTCGTGCGCGTGCCCTCGAAGTGGACGCTTTTCGACGAGGACGACCTGCTCGAGGTCAGCGACGACTCCGTCGAGACCAAGACGCTCTTCAAGAAGCTCACGTGGTCCGTCGCCTTCGACGCCGCCCCGAAACCGTCGCTCGAGCACCTGCTGACCCCCTCCGCCCATCCCACCGGCCTCGTCCAGGTGCGCACCCTCCTGCCGACCCAGCGGGATTCGTTCTCGCTCGCCGACCTGCGGACGCTGCTGCTATCGGTTGACCCGCTGTCAGACGAGGCGCAGGCCAACGGTGAGGTGGAGGTACTGGATGTCAAGGAGGTGCGCCGGGGCGGCGGACTGCACGGCAGCGAGCTGTTGGTCAACCTGAAGACCGAAGCAGGCAAGATCGTGAAGTGGCGCCAGATAGCGCTCACCGACGCATCCATCAGCAAGGTCCACGTGCTGGCGATCAGCTGTAACGAGGATTGCTACGCCGCCAACGAGGACGTGATCGACAAGATCATCGACTCGTGGAAAGTGAAGGAGCCATGACCAGCCCGGGAGGAAGGTCCAACAGCAACTCGCTGGCGCGACATCACGAAGGGATGGTGCGCCAGTGACCAGCCCGGGAGGAAGGTCCAACAGCAACTCGCTGGCGCGACATCACGAAGGGATGGTGCGCCAGTGACCGGCCAACACCGAGACCAGGACACCGACCTGGTGCTGCGCCCTGAACCCTCCCGGCCGGGCCCGGCCGGGGGGTACACGAGCCGCATCCGCGACGACGAACGCAAGACCCGCAAGCCTGCGGGCTGGTGGGACCGCGCCAAGATCCTCACCTTGCTGGGCGGTCTGTGGATCGTCCTGGTATGGACGGCGATGGCCGACAACCCGATCCTGCCGTTCCGCGACGCCGTGCGCGAGCAGGTGCGGTCCGGGCTGTGGCTCATCGTCCTGGCCGGCCTCGAGGTGGTGCGCCAGGTCCACTACCTCATCAGCGAGAAGTCGGCCGGCTGGCACGCGTTCTGGACCAAGAAGGTCTTCGGTGGCCTCGACCGGCGCACGGCGCGGATGAGCTCGTGGACCCGGTTCCGTGTCGCACGGGTCATCCGGTGGACCCTCATCCTCACGGTCGCCGGCATCGGCCTGGGGAAGCTCTTCGACACCACGCCTGTGATCGCCCTGTTCGAGGCGCCCGCCCGCCTGGTGAGCTCGCTCCCGAACGTCCTCCAGTTCGCCCTGCTGTTCTTCGTGATCATCATCCAGTTCGCGGGCATGGCGTGGTACGCCGCCCGCCAGGGCATCGAGATCTACTTCCCCGACGACATCAAGACCCGCTTCACCGACGTGTGGGGCCAGGACAGCGTGCTCGAGAAGGTGAAGGAGAACATCGTCTTTCTCGAGGACCCCGAGGCGATCGAGGCCAAGGGCGGCTACGTGCCGGCCGGCATCCTGCTCTGGGGCCCTCCGGGCACCGGCAAGACGCTGATGGCGGAGGCGGTCGCAGGCGAGACGGGCAAGCCCTACGTGTTCGTGGACCCGGGCGGCATGACGTCGTTCGGCTTCGGCGCCCTCGCCGTCAAGGGCGTGTTCCGCAAGCTGCGCAAGCTCGCCCTCCGCTACGGGGGTGTCATCGTCTTCTTCGACGAGGCCGACTCGCTGGGCAGCCGCCGGATGACCGCCCCGCAGCCCTCGCCCACCGGCTACGGCCCCGGCAGCCCCTTCGCATGGTCAGCCAACCCGTCGTGCAACGGGCTGTCCTACGTCGACCCCCGGTCGGCCCGGAACCTGATGATGGCGTCGCTCAACCCCGGCGAGGCCGACGAGGTGCCCCGGAGCCGACGGGACGGCTTCTTCATGATGGGCGGCGGGGGGGGCGGCGGCGGCATGCTCCAGGCGCTGCTCACCGAGCTGTCCGGCCTCAAGAAGCCCCGCGGCTTCATGAACCGGGTGGTGCGGCGCTCGCTCGGCATGCGCCCCAAGCCGCCGCCCAAGTACCGCATCCTGGTGATGATGGCCACCAACCTGCCCGAGGTGCTCGACGAGGCCCTCCTGCGGCCGGGCCGCATCGACCGCATCTACAAGGTCGGCTACCCCTCCAAGCCCGGCCGCATCCGCACGTTCGAGGGTTACCTCGACAAGGTGAAGCACGAGCTCACCCCCGCGCAGGTCGACAAGCTGGCCACGATCACCCCCTATGGCACCGGCGCCACCATCAAGGACATGGTGAACGAGGCGCTCATCCAGGCCATCCGCGACGACCGCGACACGATCACCTGGCAGGACATGATCCGGGCCAAGCACCTCAAGAGCCTCGGCCCGCCCGAGGACGTGGAGTACATCGAGCGGGAGCGCCACGCCGTCGCCGTGCACGAGGCGTGCCATGCGGTGGCGGCGGCCAAGGTACGTCACCACCTCCACATCGACATCGCCACCATCGAGAAGGGCGGCACCTACCTGGGCATGGTGGCGTCGATCCAGCCCGAGGACCTCTTCACCCAGTGGCGGTCGGAGTACGAGGCCGACATCATCGTGTGCCTGGCCTCCCTCGCCGGCGAGCGGCTGTTCTTCGGCGGCGACAACTCCTCGGGCGTCTCCGGTGATCTCGAGACCGCCACCTCCATCGCCACCATGATGCACGGCTACTGGGGCATGGGCACCACCGTCGTGTCCCATGGCATCACCCACAGGGTGGGCATCGGCGGCGGGGGCCGGCCCGGTCCGAAGGGGGAGGACGGCAAGGAGAAGGAGCTGCTGGAGGGTGGCCTCGGCCAGCGCATCGAGGAGCACCTGACCGAACTGCTCGAGCGTACGAACCGACTCCTGGTCGAGAACCGTCGCCTGGTGCTGGCCGTCGCCCACGCCCTCGAGACCACCAAGACGCTGGCCGGCGAGGACGTCATGGCCATCGTCGAGGGCCGCCAGGGACCGCTGGTCGACGGCCGGCCCTACCACACGCCCGAGTTCATGGAGCTGGCCGAGCGGTACCACGCCGCCGCCCTGTCGGCCCACGAGGGCCACTCCACCATCAACCTCCCGCTGCCGCGCTGGTCGCCCAGTTCGAACGGCCACCATCCCTTCGGCCCCGAGGCCCACGTGGCCCCGCTGCCCGGCAACGGGTACGCCAACGGCGACGCCGTGGCCCACGAGGAGAGCGAGGAGGCCTACCTGCAGGGCGACGGCCCGCCGGAGGAAGCCGCCGACCCGCCCGACCAGGTCATCGTGCCCAACGGAGAGGGCGCGGCCGACGCCGATGTACCGCCCGACCAGGCGCCCGACACCCGCCGGCGCCTGCGCCGTCCCCGTGACTGACGGCGGCCGGCCGGAGCCGGTCACCCCGTCCACGGGGTGGGGTGTCGTGCACCTGTTCTGCAAGGCAGGCCCGTCGGTCGATGCCGAGGCGGTTGTGAGCGCCGTGAAGGCGGCCACGGGCGACGACCACCAGGTGGTCTCCTTTGCTGTCCTCGGCCACAAGGCCGATCTCGGCTTCCTGGCCATCGGCCCCGACCTGTGGCGCCTCCGGGCGTTGCAGACGGCGCTGACGCAGGCCGGACTGGTGGTGGCCGACTCCTACGTGTCGCTCACGGAGGTGTCCGAGTACACCAAGGGGATGCCGGCGGAGCTGCTCAGCCCCCGGCTGTACCCGCAGCTGCCGCCCGAGGGTATGCCCGCCATCTGCTTCTATCCCATGTCGAAGCGGCGCACCCCGGGCCAGAACTGGTTCACCCTGCCCTACGACGACCGCCAGCGCCTCATGTACGAGCACGGCACCTCGGGCCGTGCCTTCAAGGGCCGGGTCCTCCAACTGGTCACCGGCTCCACCGGCGTCGACGACTGGGAATGGGGCGTCACCCTCTTCGCCGTGCGCCCCGACGACCTGAAGGAGGTCGTCCACACCATGCGCTTCGACGAGGCCTCCGCCGTCTACGCCGACTTCGGCTCGTTCACAACCGGCCTGATCGAAGAGATCGAGGTCGTCCTCCGCCAGGTCGGCCTGTCCTGACGTCGTTCCCGAGTAAATAACCACCGGATTCCGACGGCTATTTACTCGGGACTGGCGGAGGCCTCCGGGTCGGCCGGCGAGATGTCCCCGCCCAGGTAGGCCGCCTTGACGGACTCATCGTTCAGGAGGGCGGCGGCGGTGTCGCTGCGCACGATGCGGCCGGTCTCCAGGACGTAGGCCCGCTGCGCCCGACGCAGGGCCTGGGCCGCGTTCTGCTCGACCAGCAGGATGGTGGTGCCCTGGCGGTTGATCTCGGTGATGATGTCGAAGATCTGGGCGACCAGCATGGGTGCGAGCCCCATGGACGGCTCGTCGAGCAGGAGCAGCTTGGGCCCGGCCATCAGCGCCCGGCCGATGGCCAGCATCTGCTGCTCGCCGCCCGACAGCGTGCCGCCGGCCTGGCGGCGCCGCTCGGCCAGGCGGGGGAACAGCTCGAAGACCCGCTCGAGGTCGGGGGTGATGGCCGCCCGGCCGCCCTTGCGGGCGTAGGCGCCCATCTCCAGGTTCTCCATCACCGTCATGCCGGGGAAGATGCCCCGGCCCTCGGGTGCCTGCGACAGGCCCCGCTCCACCAGGCGGTGGGCGGGCACGCCCACGATGTCCTCGCCCTGGAAGCGGATGGAGCCGGAGGTCACCGGCCGCAGCCCCGAGATGGTCTTGAGCGTGGTGGACTTACCGGCGCCGTTCCCGCCGATGAGCGTGACGATCTCACCCTCGTCGACGGTGAGGGAGATGCCCTTGAGGGCCTCCACCTTGCCGTAGTGCACGTGGACGTCGGACAGCTCAAGAAGCATCGGCGGCCACCCCCAGGTAGGCCTCGATGACCCTGGCGTCCTGTTGGATCTCGGCCGGCGCCCCCTCGGCGATCTTCTCACCGAAGTCGAGGACGGCGATGCGGTCGCACACGTTCATGACCAGGCCCATGTCGTGCTCGATGAGCACGACGGTGAGGCCGGAATCGCGAATGGTGCGGATCAGCCCGATGAGGGCCTGCTTCTCGGTGGGGTTCATCCCCGCCGCCGGCTCGTCGAGGAGGAGCACGCTCGGCCCGGTGGCGATGGCCCGGGCGATCTCCAGGCGCCGCTGGTCGCCGTAGGGGAGGTTCCGGCCCCGCTCGCCGGCGCGGCGGGCGATGCCCACGTACTCGAGCAGGCGCTGCGCCTCGGCCCGGCCGGTCCGTTCCTCGCGGCGGTGGCGGGGGAGGCCCAGCACGGCCCCGGGCACGCTGGTGCGGTGGCGGGCATCTGCCCCGACCATCACGTTCTCCAGGGCCGTCATGTTGGGGAAGAGCCGGATGTTCTGGAACGTGCGGGCGATGCCGGCCTCGGTGATGCGGTGGGGCTTGCGCCCGAGGGTAGACCGGCCGTTGAGGAGGATGGCGCCGGAGGCGGGCCGGAAGACCCCGGTGACGCAGTTGAACAGCGTGGTCTTGCCCGCTCCGTTGGGCCCGATGATCCCGAAGATCTGCCCCCGCTCCACGGTCAGCGAGACCTCGCTCATGGCCACGACCCCGCCGAACTCCATGGTGACGGACCGCAGCTCGAGCACGACGTCGGTGTCGGCGGCGCCGGCTGCGGTGACGGCCTCGGGAAGGGCCACGTCGCCTTCACCCTTGACGTCGCCCCTCGTGGCCGGCGCAGCGGGCATGTCCGGCCCGGCGGCCTGAGCCGGAACCGGCGCCGGGCCGTTCGGATCGGGCTCCTCGGTAACCCCGGGGGTTGCCGCCAGGCCGCCCGTGGGCCCCGCCTCGGCCAGCTCGGCCGCCCGCTGGCGGCTGGGGAGCAGGCCCTGAGGGCGGAAGACCATCATCACCACGAGGGCCAGGCCGAACAGGAGCACCCGGTACTCGGTGATGGTGCCCACGTTGCCGCCGGTGAGGGTGTTCAGCCACCGGGTGAGCGTCTCGCCCGCCGCCGCCGCCCGCAGGTACTCAGGCAGGAAGGCGATGGCGAAGCCACCGGCGATCACGCCCGGGATCGAGCCCATGCCCCCGAGCACGACGGCTGCCAGCACGATCACGGAGAAGAAGAACGGGAAGTTGTCGGGACTGATGAAGCTCACCTTGCTGGCGTAGATCCAGCCGCCGAGCCCGCCGATAGCGGCGCCCATGGCGAAGGCCCACAGCTTCATGGTGAAGGTGTGGACGCCCATGGCCTCGGCCGCGTCCTCGTCCTCTCTGATGGCGGCCCACGCCCTGCCCACGCGCGACCGGTTGAGCCGGACGATGAGCACCACCGCCAGTACCACGGCGGCCAGCGTCACGTAGTAGTACGGCAGGGGCTTGAACCTGAACTCGCTGCCGAGCACGGCCGACGGGTGGGGGATGCCGGTGATACCCCTGGCCTCGCCCAGCGAGTTGCTGTTCTGGGCCACGATGCGCACGATCTCGCCGAACCCGAGGGTGACGATAGCCAGGTAGTCCCCGCGCAGGCGCAGCGTGGGCGCGCCGAGCACCACCCCGGCCACCATTGCCACTGCGACGGCGATCGGCAGGGCCTCCCACGCCGTGAGGCCCGACGCGGTGGTGAGCTTGGCCGTGGTGTAGGCGCCCACCGCGTAGAAGGCCACGTAGCCGAGGTCGAGCATCCCGGCCGCCCCCACCACGATGTTGAGACCCAGGGCGAGCACCACGTACAGCCCCACGGGGAAGAACAGCACGCTCTGCCAGTAGGTGGAGAGTGTGGTCGGGTACAAGATGGCGAACGCCAGGGCGGCGAGGCAGAACAACACCTTGACCCAGGTGGGCTGGCGGGACCACCAGCGGCCCACGGGGTCCACCAGCGCCACCCGCCTGCGCAGGCGGCCAGCCCGTGCCCTCAGCCCCCCACCACTCGACGACCGGGAGGTGGTGGTCATGCGCGTGCCCGCCCGAGGCTCTCACCGAGCAGGCCGTTGGGCCGGACCAGCAGCACGAGCACCAGGACCGTGAAGGCGAACACGTCCTTCCACTCGCCGCCGAGCACGGTGGCCCCCCAGTTCTCGAGCAGCCCGAGCAGCAGCCCGCCGAGGAGCGCGCCCCGGATGTTGCCGATGCCGCCGAGCACGGCGGCGGTGAAGGCCTTGATCCCGGGGAGGAAGCCGATGTTGAAGCGGGCCGCCTCGAAGAACACCCCGTAGAGCAGCCCGGCGGCGCCGGCGAGGAGCCCGCCGAGGAAGAACGTGAGCATGACGACCCGGTTGATGTCGACGCCCATGAGGGCGGCCGTCTCGGAGTCCTGGGCGGTGGCCCGGATGCCCCTACCCAGCCGGGACTTGGCCACGAATCGTTCCAGGGCGATCATGAGCACCAGCGCCGACACGATCACGAGGACCTTGTCGGCCCGCACGTCGGCCCCGCCCAACTCGAACAGCTGGCGCTTCTCCAGCACCCGGGGAAAGGGGAGGAGGTCGCGGCCGTAGCGGGCGGCGAACAGCTCCTGGAGGAACAACGAGATCCCGATGGCGGTGATGAGGGCGGCCAGCCGGGGGGCCCCGCGCCGGCGCAGCGGCCGGTAGGCGATGCGCTCCATGGCCACGGCGCTGAGGCCCGACGCCAGCATGGCCACCACCAGCACGCCGACGAGGGTGAGCACGAGCGCCACCCCGGTGCGGGCCGGGTCCGAGGTCTCGATCCCCAGCCCGTGCATGGCGAACAGGGAGGCGAAGATCCCGATCATGAAGATCTCGGAGTGGGCGAAGTTGATCAGCCGCAGCACCCCGTAGACCAGGGTGTAGCCGAGGGCGATCAGCGCGTAGATGGCGCCCAAGGTGAGCCCGTCCAGGGTCTGGGGCCAGAACTGCTCGCTCAGACAGCGGAAGCACGAGTCGATGCTGGTCTCCCTGGACGAGGGCGGAGGGGCCCGATGCCCCTCCGCCCGCCTGCCTATTTCATTGTTCCGGTTACTTCAGAAGCGCGACGGTGGAGCCGAGCTCGGTTATCTTGCCGCCCTTGATCTCGTAGACGAACACGTCACCCGACTTCACGTTGCCGTTCTCCTCGAACTCGATGGTCTTGGAGAGGCCGGCGAAGGAGGTGAACGTCTCCTCGATGTAGGAGAGCAGCTTCTCGCGGGTGTCGTTGCCTGCCTCGATGCCCTCGATGACGAGGTTGGTGGCGTCGTAGCCCTCGGTGGAGTAGGTGCCGGGGTCGGCGCCGTTGAGCTCCTTGTACTTGGTGGCGAACGCTCCCAGCTCGCCGGGGGCGTCGGTGGTGGCCAGCTTGCACGGGCAGGTGATGAGGGCGCCCTCGCCGCCCGCCGCGCCCGACGCCTCGATGAAGCCCTTGTCGAGGGAGCCGTCGCCGGTCACGAACTTGGCCTTCACGCTGGCGTCGGTGAGCTGCTTCTTGAGCCGGCCCGC
The DNA here is from genome assembly GCA_046596195.1 of Acidimicrobiales bacterium. Lineage (GTDB taxonomy): Bacteria > Actinomycetota > Acidimicrobiia > Acidimicrobiales > JAHFUS01. Next base: position 50,150 of record JBKJNA010000233.1, read on the forward strand.
CTCGGCGTAGTAGCCGCCGTAGAAGATGAAGTCGGCGTTGGCCGCCTTCACCTTGTTGACGGCGGCCGAGTAGTCCTGGCCCTTGGGGTCGATGGCCTCGACCAGGGCCGTCTTCACGCCCTGGCCCTCGAGCAGCTTCTGCGTGCCCTCGGCCAGACCCTTGCCGTACTCGGAGTTGTCGTGCACGTAGGCGGCGTTCTTGGCCGCCAGCTTCTTGGTGATGTAGTCGGTGAGCCCCGCGCCCTGCACGTCGTCGTCGGGGATGATCCGGTGGAACACCTTGCTGTTCGGCACCACGGTGGGCAGGGCGGCGTTGGTGGCCGACGAGCTCACCATCACCAGCCCCGCGTCCTCGAGGGTCGGGAGCACGGCCTTGGTCTCGCCTGAGAACTCCGGGCCCACGATGGCGATGATCTCCTTGTCGGGGATGTACTTGTCGGCCTGGGTCGGCGCCTGGGCGGGATCGCCCTGGGTGTCGAACTCCTTCAGCACGTACTCGTACTTCTCGCTCTTGGCGTTGGCCTCCTCGAGGGCCACCTTGATGCCGTTGCGGGTGTTGATGCCGAGGTTGGCCGCGTCGCCGGTGAGCGGCCCCACGAACGCTAGCCCGATGGTCTTCTTGTCGCCCCCGCCCCCCGTTGCCGTGGTGTCGGTCCCACCGGTCGTTGTGTCCTTTGCGTCATCCCCGCACGCTGCCAGCACCAACGTGGCAGTGAGGAGAAGTACGAGAACCCGCCAGAGTCCCTTACGGGGCATGGGTAAGCCTCCTGTTTCGTGAGCAGATCACCTGCGGGAGTGAGCATACGCACGGAGTGGCAGGATGGGGTGTGATCGTGCCGCTGAACGAGGATGAGCTCGTGTCCTTCGCCGAACGACGTGCCGCCGTGGCGGGTGGCGCGTCCCTCGACTTGCTGCGCTCGCGGCTGCGCGAGCTGGCGCCGGTGGTCGTGGCCTTCAGCGGGGGGGCCGACTCCGCCTTCCTGGCGTGGGTGGCCAACGACACCCTGGGCGCCGCTGCCACTGCTGTCACCGCCGTGTCACCGTCGCTGGCCCCCGAGGAGGAGGCCGACTGCCGGGCCCTGGCCGAGGAGTGGGGCCTGCGGTGGACGCCTGTGCACACCGACGAGCTGGCCGACCCTGCCTACTCGGCCAACGACGGCCGGCGGTGCTACTGGTGCAAGACGGCCCTCCTCGACGCGCTGGCGCCATTCAGCGCCGGCGGCGCCACCGTGGTGCTCGGGGTGAACCTCGACGACCTGGGCGACCACAGACCGGGGCAGGAGGCGGCCGCCGAGCGGGGCGCCGCCTTTCCGCTCGTCGACGCCGGCTTCACCAAGGCCGACGTGCGGGCCGAGTCGTCCCGGCTGGGTCTGCGTACGTGGGACAAGCCGGCCGCCGCCTGCCTCGCCTCGCGGGTCCCGTACGGCACGCCCGTCACCCTCGGCGTCCTGTCGTCGGTTGCCTGCGCCGAGTCGGCCCTGCGGGCGCTCGGGTTCGGCCAGCTGCGGGTCCGCCATTACGGGGACCTGGCCCGCATCGAGCTCGAGGGTGACGACCTGTACCGGGCGGTCCACGAGCGGGAGGCGGTGGTCGCCGCGGTGCGGTCGGCGGGTTACGCCTATGTCACCCTCGACCTCGAGGGTTTCCGCTCCGGCAACCTCAACGGCGCCCTGGTCGGCAGCGGCACCATCGGGGGAGGCGCACGATGAGCAAGGCCAGGGTCAGGCTCACGTTCCCCGAGCACCTCATCACCGAGCCGGTCCTCGCCCGCATGATGCGCCGGTTCGACGTGGAGCCGAACATCCGCCGGGCCAACGTCGAGGAGAAGTTCGGCTGGATCATGTGCGAGTTGGTCGGCGACGGCGAGCTGGTGGAGTCCGCCATCGCGTGGCTGCGGGACGAGGGCGTCGAGGTCGACCGCCTGGGCGACATCGTCGAGGGCTGACGGCCGGCTGTTGCGCAAGCTGCTGGCGCTCGCCGTCCTTGCCGTCCTGCTGCTCGCCGCCGACCAGGGCGCCCGGGTGGTGGCCGAGGGCAAGCTGGCGTCCCGCGCCCGGGAGGCGGCCGGGGGCCCCGACTCGGCTGCGGCCACCATCACCTCGTTCCCCTTCCTCGGCCGGCTGCTCGCGTCCGGCTCCGTGCCCCACGTCGCCGTGCGTGTCACCGGCGCCAGGGCCGGGCCGCTGCGCCTCGCCGCCGTCGATGTCGACGCGTGGGGCGTCTCGCTCGACCGGGGCTCCTTGCTCTCGGGCGACGTCCGCATCAAGGACATCGAGCGGGGGGTGGTGGCGGTGGAACTGGATGCGTCGGCCATCACGGGCGTGGTCGATCTCCCCGTCGAGATCGCCGATGGCAAGGTCCTCGTCGGTACCGGCTCGGTGGCGGTGCCGGCCACCGTCACCGTGGACGGCGACGGCGCTCTCGTCCTGTCGGTCGGCGGGCTACGGACGCTCAGGGTCCCGGTGGCCCGGACCCCGCTCTTCCCGTGCGCGGCCACGTCGGTGTCCGTGGACGACGACCGCGTGCGCCTCACCTGCGAGGTGGACGAGCTGCCCGCCGTGCTCCGCCGATGAACCCCGACCCGGAACTCGATGAGAAGGCGGCGGCGCTGGCGACGGCCGTCGAGGCCGCCGTCCCGGGCTGGGTGGAGCGGTCGGTGACGCGACTGCTGGTGGCGTTCGCAGGCGGAGCCGACCCCGCTGTCGTGGACGAGGCCCGCGCTGCCGGCGCGGTGGCGAGGACCGAGGTCGGTGAACGACTACGGGCCCTCCTGGCCGCCGACATCGATGAGCAGCGGGGCAACCCCCTGTCGGTCCTCCGTGCCGCTGTTGCCCACCCGACCGCCGTGCTGCGGCGTGCGGGCGTGCCGCCCGTGGTGCGGGACGACTTCGCCGAGGCCAACTTCCCGGACGACGACTACGACCTCACGCCCGCCTCGTTCGCCGAGGTGGACCCCGCGCTGCACGAGCCCGGCATGGAGTGGGGCGTGGCCAAGGCCTGGGCCCACAAGCAGCGCCACAGCCGGCCCCCCACCACGACCGAAGGACACCAGTGACCCGCATCGCCGCCTACGTGCCCGACCTCATGGACCGCTCCAAGGTGGCCGCCGCCGGCGGGGCCGACGTCACCTTCGTGCGCGCACCGTCCGAGCTGGCCGATTCCGGCGCCGAGCTGGTGGTGGTCGACCTGGCCCGGCCCGGCGTGCTGGATGCGCTGCCCGGCCTGGCCGGCGTTCGCACCATCGGCTTCGCCAGCCACGTCGACAAGGAGCTGGCCGAGGCGGCCGCGGCAGCCGGCTGCGACGAGGTGCTGCCCCGCTCCCGCTTCTTCTCCACGCTCGCCGAACTTCTGGCCTGAGGAGGCGGCTGACCACTGCGGGCTTGCCTCAGTCGCCCGGGTCCTTCGGCCGGCGCTCGACCGTCCAGCCGGCGTCGGTGATGGTGCGGGGCTCGAAGAACAGGCAGCCCTCTGGGCAGGCGAACGGGTCGAGCTCGGAGACGTCAAGGCGGCAGCGCTGCAGCTTCTCCTGCAGCGACGTGGTGCGCTCAACGTAGTGCCGGCAGTCCGCGCGAACGCCCACCCCCGTATGGTACGGCCCCATGGCCGAGCGGCTGGTGGTGGTGGGCGGAGACGCCGGCGGGATGGCGGCGGCCACCCAGGCCCGGCGCCGGCGGCCTGACCTGGAGATCGTGGCCCTGGAAAAGGGCCGCTTCACGAGCTATTCGGCGTGCGGCATCCCGTTCCTCATCGGGGGCGACGTGGACGAGCTCGAGGACCTGGTCGCCCGTTCGCCCCAGGCGTTCCGCGACAAGCTCAACATCGACGTGCGCACCGGCCACGAGGTCACGGCCATCGACCTTGACGCCCGCAAGGTCGAGGTGCGCGACCACAACCACGACCGCACGTTCTCGCTCGGCTTCGACCTGCTCCACCTGGGCACGGGCGCCGTCCCGCGGCGGCCCGACCTGCCCGGGATCGGCGGCGAGCAGGTCCACGGCGTGCAGAACCTGGAGGACGCCGCCGACCTCCTCGAAAGCCTGGCGGCGACGGACGTCCGCCACGTGGTGGTGGTCGGCGCCGGCTACATCGGCCTGGAGATGGCCGAGGCGTTCGTCCGTCGCGGCTGCGACAGCGTGACCGTGGTGGAGCGCGGCGACGAGGTGATGGGCACGCTCGACCCGGACATGGGGTCGCTCGTGGCCGCCGCCATGCGCCGGTTCGGCATCGATGTCCGCACCGGCGTCGCCGTCGAGGCGTTCGAGCCGGGCGTCGTGCACACGTCCGCCGGCGACCTCCCGGCCGACCTCGTTGTGCTCGGCCTCGGCGTGGTGGCCAACACCGGCCTGGCCATGGCCGCCGGGATCGAGACGGGGGCCAAGGGCGCCATCGTCGTCGACACCCGCCAGCGCACGTCGGCGCCCGGCGTGTGGGCGGCGGGGGACTGTTGCCTGTCGCGCCACCTCGTCACGGGCCGCCCGGTGCACCTGCCCCTCGGCACGGTGGCCAACAAGCAGGGCCGGGTCGCCGGCATCAACATGGCGGGCGGCTACGCCACGTTCCCGGGCGTCGTCGGCACCGCCGTCACCAGGATCTGCTCCACCGAGGTGGCCCGCACCGGCCTGTCGGAGAAGGAGGCGGGAGCGGCCGGCCTGGAGTGGGAGGCGGTGCGCATCACCAGCACCACCCGGGCCGGCTACTTCCCCGGCGCCGGGGAGATCACCGTCAAGATGCTGGCCGAGCGGGGCGCCGGGCGGCTGCTGGGCGCCCAGCTGGTGGGCGAGGAGGGGGCGGCCAAGCGCATCGACGTGGTGGCCACGGCCCTCATGGCCGGGATGACGGTGGCTGAGGTCATCGATCTCGACCTGTCCTACGCGCCGCCGTTCTCGCCGGTCTGGGACCCGATCCTCATCGCTGCCCGCCAGGCGGCCAGGGCGGTCGACCCGAGGTAGCCGCACGCGTTCACATTGGCGCGACGGCCTCGAAACACGCCAGAAACACAGCTTCGCCATGCTGGCCCCCGGCGCGAAGCAAGGGGACTGCGAATGGATACCGGAAACACGGCGTGGGTGCTCATGTCGGCCGCCATGGTGCTCTTCATGACACCGGGCCTTGCGTTCTTCTACGGCGGCATGGTCCGCTCGAAGAACGTCCTCGGGATGCTCATGCAGAACTTTTTCTCCATGGGGCTGGTGAGCGTGTTGTGGGCCCTCATCGGCTTCAGCCTCGCCTTCGGCGACGGCGGTGGCTTCATCGGCAACTTCGACTTCGCCGGCCTCAAGGGCGTCGGGGACGCCGCCCTCCAGTTGCCGGGGTACGTCAAGGTGGGCGACGTCGACCTGGCCCTCACCATCCCGGCGATCGTCTTCTGCGCCTACCAGATGATGTTCGCCGTCATCACGCCCGCGTTGATCACCGGCGCCATCGCCGACCGGGTGAAGTTCGCCGGCTGGGCCACCTTCCTCGGATTGTGGGTGGTGATCGTGTACTCGCCGGTCGCCCACTGGGTGTTCAGCCCCACGGGGTGGCTGTTCAAGCGGGGCGCCCTTGACTTCGCCGGCGGCACCGTGGTGCACATCAACGCCGGCATCGCCGCCCTCATGGTCGTCATCGTGCTCGGGAAGCGCAAGGGCTGGCCCCGGGAGGCGATGCCGCCCCACTCGCTGCCCCTCACCCTGCTCGGCACCGGGATCTTGTGGTTCGGGTGGTTCGGCTTCAACGCCGGCTCCGCCCTGAGCGCGGGCAACCTTGCCGGCCAGGCCCTCATCAACACCCACCTGGCCGCCGCCGCCGGCATGCTCGGCTGGCTGCTCGTCGAGAAGCTGAAAGAGGGCCACGCCACCACCCTCGGCGCCGCCTCAGGGGCCGTGGCCGGCCTGGTGGCCATCACCCCGTGCGCCGGGTTCGTCGGCGGCATGGCCCCGATCGTGATCGGGTTCATCGCCGGCGGTGTGTGCCTGCTGGCCATCCAGTTCAAGTTCAGGTTCGGCTACGACGACTCGCTCGACGTGGTGGGTGTCCACCTGGTGGGCGGCATCATCGGGTCGATCCTGCTCGGGTTCTTCGCCGACACCAGCGTCAACAGCCTCGGCTTCGACGGCGTGTTCTTCGGCGGCGGTGGCGAGCTGCTCACCGACCAGCTGGTCGCGGTGGGCGCCACCCTCCTGTTCTCCGGTGTGCTGTCCTTCGTGCTGGCCAAGGTGGTCGATGCGACGATCGGTCTGCGGGTCAGTCCCGATGACGAGGCGGCCGGCCTCGACACCACACAGCACGCCGAGACGGCCTACAACCTCGGCGACTTCGGATCCATGGGAAGGATCGGTTCATGAAGCTCGTCACCGCCATCATCAAGCCGTTCAAGCTCGACGACGTGAAGGAGGCACTCAAGGCCCTCGACATCCAGGGCATGACCGTCTCCGAGGTGCAGGGCTTCGGCCGCCAGCGGGGCCACACCGAGGTGTACCGGGGCGCCGAGTACACGGTGGACTTCGTGCCCAAGGTGCGCGTCGAGGTGCTGGCCGACGACGCCGACGTCACCCGGGTGGTCGACGCGGTGGTCGCCGCCGCCCGCACCGACAAGATCGGCGACGGGAAGGTGTGGGTCACGTCGGTCGAGAACGTCGTCCGCATCCGCACCGGCGAGATGGGCCCCGACGCGCTCTGACACTGATGCGGCAGGAGCGGGCAGCACTGCTTGCAGAAGGCGGGCCGCGTGGGCCCGCCTTCTGCCGCGCCTACGCCGACGTGGCCGACCGCTGGCTCACCGGTCTGCTCGGCGCCCAGGAGCACATGGCCTTGGTGGCGGTGGGCGGGTTCGGCCGGCGCGAGCTGTGCCCCGCCAGCGACCTCGACGTGGTGCTGGTGCACGACGGGCGCAGCTCGGCGGCGGTGGTGCAGTCGGTGGCCGAGCGGATCTGGTATCCGGTGTGGGACGCCGGCGTCGGCCTCGACCACAGCGTGCGGACCGTCAAGGAGGCCCTCGCCGGCGGCGACCTGAGGGCGGCCCTCGGGCTGCTCGACGCACGGCTGGTGGCGGGGGACGCCGGCCTCGCTGCGGACCTGGTCGGGAGGTCCCGGCGTCAGTGGGTGAAGGGCGCCGGCCGCTGGCTGCCGGCGCTGGCCGAGTCGGTCGCGGCGCGCCACGAGCGCTTCGGCGAGGTGGCCTTCCTGCTGGAGCCCGAGTTGAAGGAGGGCAAGGGCGGCCTGCGCGACGTGCACGCCCTGCGCGCCGCCGCGCTGGCCACGCCGGTGGTCGATGGCGGCGGGGCCGCCGTCGATGCCGCCCACGACCTCCTGCTCTGCGTGCGGGTGGAGCTGCACCGGCGGGTGGGCAAGACCATGGACCGCCTCCTGTTGCAGGAGCAGGACGCAGTGGCGGACGCCCTCGGGTACGCGGACGCCGACGTCCTGATGGCGGCCGTCTCGGCCGCCGCCCGCACCATCGCCTGGACGGGCGACGACGCCTGGCGACGGGTGGCGTCCGCCCGCGCCGGTCCCCGGGGGCGCACCACGGGGCGGGACCGCCCGCTCGGCCCCGGGCTCGTGCTGCGCGACGGCGAGGTCGCCCTCACCGCCGACGCGAATCCGGCCGGCGACCCGTCGCTGGCCCTGCGGGGTGCGGCGGCGGCTGCCCAGAGCGGCACGTGGCTGGCCCGTGCGGCCCTCGACCGCCTGGCCGCCGAGACACCGCCGATGCCCGATCCGTGGCCGGTGGCCGCCCGCACCGCCCTGGTCGGCCTGCTGGGGACAGGCGTCGACGCCGTCGCCCCCCTCGAGGCGCTCGACCAGCAGGGGCTGCTGGTGCGGGCGCTCCCCGAGTGGGAAGCGGTGCGGTGCAAGCCGCAGCGCAACGCCTACCACCGCTTCACCGTCGACCGTCACCTGCTCGAGGCGGCGGCCAACGCGGCCGCCCTCACCCGCAACGTCGCCCGGCCCGACCTCTTGCTGGTGGGCGCCCTGCTGCACGACATCGGCAAGGGCTTCCCGGGCGACCACACCGACGCGGGTGTCGAGGTGGTGGGGCGCATCGGGCCCAGGCTCGGCTTCGGGCCCGACGACGTGGCCGTGCTGGTCGACATGGTGCGCCACCATCTCCTGCTCCCCGACGTGGCCACCCGTCGAGACCTCGACGACCCCGCCACCGTCGAGGCGGTGGCGGCGGCGATCGGGGACCGGGACCGCCTCGAGCTGCTGGCCGCCCTCACCGAAGCCGACAGCCTGGCCACCGGCCCGGCCGCGTGGGGCGCGTGGAAGGCAGGTCTGGTGGCCGACCTGGTGGCGCGGGTGGCCAGGCGGTTGGCCGGCCACCAGGTCGCAGCCGCACCCGCCCTTCCCACCGCCGCCCACCGCCGGCTGATGGCCGACCGCCGGCCGGTCGTGGACGTGGCGGGCACCGAGGTCACCGTCATCGCGCCCGACCGGCCGGGGCTGTTCTGCCGGGTGGCCGGGGCGCTGGCCCTGCACGGGCTCGACGTCCGGTCGGCGGCCGTCGCCGCCGAGGCCGGCATGGCGGTCGAGGTCTTCGAGGTGGAGCCCGTCTTCGGGTCGCCGCCCGACTGGACACGCGTGACGGCCGACGTGGAGCGGGCCGTCGGTGGCCGCCTCTCGTTGGATGCCCGTCTGTCCGAGCGGGCCCGGGCCTACGCCGGCCTGCGCCGGGCGTCCACCGCCCGTCCGGCCGAGCCCCGGGTGCTCTTCGACGACGAGGCATCGGCCAGCGCCACCGTGGTCGAGGTGCGGGCCCCCGACGGGATCGGCGTCCTCTACCGCATCACCCGGGCCCTGGCCGACTGCGACCTCGACGTACGCTCGGCCAAGGTGTCGACGCTCGGCCACGAGGTGGTGGACGCCTTCTACGTCATGGACGTGTCCGGCTCCAAGGTCACCGACGCAGGCCACCGGCGCGAGGTCGAGCTCGCCGTGCTGGCCGAGCTCCGCCTCGTCGACCCCGGCTGACCGCCGGTCCACCGCCACTACGCTTCGGCCGTGCCGTCCGCCCGCTACCGGTGCGCCGCATGCGGCAACCTCACGCGTTTCGACGTCATCCTCACCCGCCGGACCCGCCGGTTCCACCACTACACGGTCGGCGGCGAGCTGTCGGTGGAGGACGAAGAGGTGTTGTCGGAGGTGCTGGAGGAGGTGTCGTGCCGCTGGTGCGGCACGGCCAAGGCAGTCGAGGAGCTGGCCGACGGCGAGCCGCAGTAACCCCGCCGTGCCCGACTCCGGCCCGCCCACCGGGGCGGACGGCGTGCTGCGGCCCGCCCTCGACCTCGCCTTCGATGTCGCACGGATCGGCGCCCGGTCGGTCCCGCCCATCGAGGCGCCGCGGGCGGTGCGGCCCTTCCTCCAGTTCACCGGGCGACTGCCGGACGGCGCGTTGGGTGCCCTACGGCGCGGGCTCGACGAGGACGAGGGCTTCCGGGCGCGGGTGGCCGGACTGGCGGACGAGGACGAGCTGGGGCGGGCCGGCTGGCTGCTCGTCGTGCGCCCCGAGGGCTGGGACGCGGAGCTGGCGGGGATCCTGGACCAGGCCGGCGCCAAGGCCCGGGCCGAGCAGGAGGAGAAGGAGGAGCGCAGCGCCCGCCGGCGCCTGGCCCACGCCGAGCAGGCCACCGAGCGGGCGCAGGCGGCGGCGGCCCGGGCGAGGGCCGAGCTGGCGGCGGCCGCCACCGAGCTGGCGGCCGAGCGCCGTTCCCGGCGGGCGGCCCAGGACGACGTCGCCCGGCTGACCCGCAAGGTCGATTCGCTGGAGGGCGAGCGGGACAGCGCCCGCCGGCGGGCGGCCGAGTCGGCGGCCGAGGTGGCGCACCTGGCGGCCGGGCTCGATGCGGCGCAGGGCGAGGCGGCCCGGCTGGGCTCGGCCCTGGAGGCAGCCGAGGCCGATGCCGCGGCGCGGGCGCTCAGGGAGCGGGCCGAACAGCTGCGGGCCGGGGCGGGCGGGAGTGACGCCGGCACTGTGCCGGCGAAGGGGCGTCCCGGTGACGGGCGCCGGCCGGTGGGAAGGGGTGGGTCGGCCGGGCCCGCAACGGGCGACTCCGGACGCGCTGGCGTGGCGGGCACGTCGGCGTCGAGCATCAGCGGCGGGGCGGGCGCCGGCGCGTCAGCGTCGAGCAGCGGCGGTCGGGCCGGGACGCCGGCGTCGAGCAGCGGCCGCCGGGCCGGGGACGGTCCCGATCTCCGGCTCGTGGCCGATGCCGTCGCAGCCGCCGCTGCCGCTGCATCCAACCTCGGCAGGGCCCTCGCCGACGCATCGTCCGCCCTGGCCCCAGCGGCTGTGCCCACCGCCACGTCGCCTCCGTCCCGGACTCCTCGCGGCGGCCCCGCCGCCGCACGCCGCCGACCCGCAGCACTGCCGCCTGCGGTATTCGACGACACGACCGAGGCGGCCGCCCACCTCGTCCGTGTCCCGGGGGCGCTGGTGCTGGTCGACGGTTACAACGCAGCGAAGGCGCTGTGGCCGGACGAGGCGCCCCTCGAGCTCCGCGAGCGCCTCGTCGACGCACTGAGCGAGCTGGTCGCCCGCACCGGGGCCGTCATCCACGTCGTCTACGACGGGGCCGACCTCGGAATGCCACCGTCGCGACCGGCCACGACGCGCGGGGTGCGGGTCAGTTTCTCGCCGGCCGATGTGGAGGCGGACGACGTCATCCTCGACCTCGTCGACGCCGAGCCACCGGCTCGGGCTGTCGTGGTGGCGTCGAGCGACCACCGCGTGCGCGACGGCGCCCGCCGGCGTGGCGCCAACGTCATCACGAGCGCGCAGCTTGCCGCCGTCCTCGGGCGGTCCTGAGGGCTGTCCCTCTGTGTCGGAGGAGGCTGTCACAGGGTCACGTCATCCTTTCCTCATGACCGCATCGCTCTCCATCAGCTGCGACGACTGCATCGCCCACGACACCGACGCCTGCGCCGACTGCGTGGTGAGCTTCATCTGCGACCGCGAGCCCGGTGACGCCGTGATCATCGACGTCGTCGAAGAGCGGGCCGTGCGCCTCCTGGTGCAGGCCGGCCTCGTGCCGGCCCTGCGGCACAGGAAGCGGACAGGTTGATGCCCGAAGATCCCCGGAGCCGGGTAGCCCGGGTGGTACGTTCCGCACAGCGTGAAGAAGCTCCACCTCATTGGCTTCACACCCGACGATGACGGGGTGATTCTGACTGCCCGTAAGGGCTCAAAATCAGGCGGCTTCGTGGTCGCACTCGACGACGGTCTGGTAGCGGCAATCGACCAGGCGCGCCGGCGCCGGTCCGGCGAGGAGATCCCACACGACGGCACGTCGAGCGCGGACGGAACTACCCGTGGCGTCGGCCGGGCCCGGGCGCACAGCTCGCTGAGTCCACGGGAGATCCAGTCGAGACTGCGGGCGGGGAGCACCATCGCCGAGGTGGCCAGCCAGGCCGGGGTCGGCGACGAGTGGGTGGTGCGCTTCGCCGCACCGATCCTTGCCGAGCAGGCCCAGGTGGTGGCGAGCGCGCAGCGGCTCACCCTGGTGAAGGCCCGGCGCGGCCCGTCGATCGAGTCGCTGGCGCCGTCGGTGCAGTGGAACCTCAGCGACCGGGGCGTGAACTTCTCCGACGACGTGTTCGCCGACAGCTGGAGCGCCTTCAACCTGCACGGAGCCCGCTGGGCGGTGCGCTTCGCCTACACGTCGCGCAAGCGTCGCCAGATCGCCGAGTGGGAGGTCGACCTGCGCGAGCGCTCCCTCGTGGCCCGCAACCGCATGGCCACCGAACTCGGCCACGTGGAGGAGGGCCGGCGGCGTCCCAGCCTCGAGCCGACCGACCCGGGTGCGCTCGAGGCGGCGACGTCCGCCTCGGCCGGTCGGGTCGTTGGCACGGCACGCCCCGGCAGGCCGGGGCCGGCGAGCGGTGGCGGGCGGGCTGCCTCGGTTGGCGGACGGGCGCCGGCGCGGCCGGCAGCCAAGAAGGGGGCGGCGACGGCGGCCAAGCGCGCTGCCGGGGCGGCGCGGCCGGCGGCCAGGAAGGGGGCGGCGACGGCGGCCAAGCGCGCTGCCGGGGCGGCGCGACCGGCGGCCAGGAAGGGGGTGGCGCGGGCTGGCGCTGCGGCCAAGGGCGCGAAGAAGGTGGGCGCTGCGGTCGGGAAGCGGGCCGGAGCGACGGGTGGGCCGGCGAAGGGAGCGACAGCCACGGCGACGGGCGCTGCCGCCGCCAAGGCCGGAGCGAGCAGCGCAGCGGCCAACGCCGGCTCGAGGGGCGCAGCGGCGAAGGCCGGTACTCCGGGTGCAGGAGCCAAGGCGGCCGGTCCGGCGACCCGGGCCGGCGGCGGGCTGGCGGCGGGTGCGGCGTCCTCCCGTGGTGCCGCGTCCTCCCGTGGTGCCGCGTCCTCCCGTGGAACGGCATCCTCCGGGGCGGCTCGCTCCACCCCGGCGAGTCGATCGGGTCGGGAATCGTCGCCCCGCAAGGCTCGTCCGGCGGAGAAGGCGGCCGGGGACACACCAGGAGCGTCCGACACGGGCCGTCGAGGGCTGTCGCCTGCGCCCGAGCCTGTCTCCGACCGGCCGAGTCACCTGGCCCGCCCACCGTCGCCCATGAAGATGGCGAACCGGGCCACCAGCTACGCAAGCCAGCGTCTCACGGCAACCAACGCCAGGCCGGCGCCGCCTGCACCGCAGCCAGCACGCACGGCGCCGGGCCGGCCGCATCCCGGCGCGGCCGTGCCGGAGCCGTCCCATCCCGGGAATCCCCGCTTCGAGCTGGCGCCCGAGCCTCGCCGCCCGCCGAAGCCGTCCCCGGCGAAGGCGTCCGCACGCCAGGCCGGCGACGTTCGGCGTGACCAGGGCGCAGGGGGGCGCCCGACTGTGATCGGGAGCGGCGTGTCCCGCACCGGCGGGGGAGCCGGCAACCGGATCGCCGGCGGCGCGCCGCTGCGGGCCGGCTCCTCGACCGTCGTGGTTCGGCCGCAGGCGCAACCGGGCGAGGGCCCGCCGCCCGCTGTGCCCGGACGCACCGGCGAACGCCCGCCGGCAGGGTCGGGACGGAACAGCGAACGCCTGCCGGCAGGGTCGGGACGCGAACGCCCGCCGGCGGCACCCACGATCGCAGTGCCGCCCGCGAGTGCTGTCCGCCGGGAGCCGGCCGGCGACAACGGTGCGGACCCGCCCGCCCGGCGCGGCGCAGCACGCCCAGGTCCGGCTGGCGCCACCGGGTCGATGCCTGCACCGGGCGATGGCGCCCGGCCGATGCCCGCCCGGGACGGCGTCCCCGACCAGCCGGTACGGCGGGCTGCCGCCGGGCCTACGGTCGCGCCGGTCCCGTCCGAGGCGCCCCCACAGCCCGCACCGCGAACGGCGGTGGCGCCGCCCATCGGGCGGCAGCCCATGGCCTCGCGCCCAGAAGCGGCGGCGGAGGTCGACGAACGCCCGGCCGTGGTGATCCTCGCCCCCCGGGCGGCCGGTGGCGGCGCTGCGCCCGGGACGCCCGAAGACAAGGAACGGCGGGCCCGGCTGGCCTCCGCCGAGCGCCTGCGCAGCGCACTGGCCGGAGCGACCGCCACCCCCGGCAGCGGAGGGGGTACGGGCCGCTCCCGCCGCGGCTGAGCGCGCCTCGCTCCCGCCGCCGCTGAACCCGAGCTAGCGCCAGAATTGCGTTCCCGCAAGCGGTCATAGCCACTACGCCACCTCGGCTTCCCCCGGCGGCGCCGGGCCCTGGTTGCGGTTCTTCGGGCGCCGGGGGTCGTCCGGAGGCACCATCGGCCGCTTCCCCGTCCCCTCGACCCAGGCCCACCCCTTGTATCTCTTTCTGTCGTGGCAGCCTCCACAGCCCGGGTCCATGCCGTGCAAAAGGGTCACCTTCGACTCCGCCCACGGCACCCGGTGGTCGTTGTCCAAGCGAACCTTGGCGTTGCACCCGAGCGTCGTGCACTCCGGGCTGCGCCAGTCGAGGCCGGTCTGCTGGTAGGCCGCAGACCCGCCGGCCGCAGACCCGTCCGTTGCACTGCCGCCCTCCGGCCCGGACCCGCCCGCGCCGGAACACTGCGACGCCCGCACGGCGTCGAGCAGGCAGTCGGCCAGGTAGGCCTCGCCCGGCTCGTGGCGTCCTTCGGCCCGGGCGGTTCGGAAGCGGCGGTCGGCCCGGCCCTGGGCGATGGCGTACATCTCCGCCACCTCCTCCAGGGTGGAGCGGTACAAAAGCTCCCCGGCGCCGTCGGCCGTGCGCCGGCGGCGCAGGATCTTGGAGGCGTGGATGGCCCGCTGGCGTGCCTCGTCGTCGGGCTGGGCCGCCGCCTTGGTGCGGGCACAGGCGTCGAGCAGCTCGCCGAGGGAGGCCTGTTTGGCCGTGGTGAGCAGGCGACGCTCGCTGCCGGGCGCCTTGGAGGCGGCGTCGGCGATGGGCGCCGCCTGGGCGGGCGACACCTCGCCCCGGCGGGCCGCCGCCTCCAGCGCCGGCAGCCCGCCCAGGCGCCCCGCCGTCTCCAGCGCCGGCAGCCCGCCCAGGCGCCCCGCCGTCTCCAGGGCCTCTCGGGCCTTGCCCACGCTGGTGCCCGACGTGCGGGCCAGCTGGTGGGCGGCACTGGCGTCGCCCTCCTTGCGCCACAGCTCGGTCTCCGCCACACGCCGGGCCGCCATGGCCTTGATGGTGGCCAGCATGTTCTCGGCCGCCACAGTGTCCGCCACGATGCGCTGGGCGTCGGCCGCGGTCACCAGGGCGGCGTCGAAGCCGGCGGCGTAGGCGCCCACCGACGCTCGGATTTCCCGCATCCCAGCTTGGTCGCATCTACTTCGAGTCGGTGCTCTTCAGCCACAGGCCGCTCGGCCGTCACCGCTCACCAAGATCTGATGCCGGCCGGCCCTGATCGGTGGATCAGGGTTGGCGCAGGCTGCATCCGGACACTCGACGTCGACCTCGGCCGTCCCTCCGGGCACGGAGGCCTCCGTGGGCTCTGGACGAAGACGTCAGCGGTGTCCCATGTCCCGCCATGCTTGGCGGGACGGGCCCCACTCACGCCGGCCCCGGCACCTGCGAGCATGTGGCCGTGCCCGCCGACCTGTCGCTTCTCGCCGGCGAACTGCAGGCGGGCGGCCGCCGGGCCGGGCTCGACGCGGTCGGCGTGGCGTCGGCCGACGCGTTCGCAGGCACGAGGCGGGCCATCGAGGAGCGCAAGGCGGCCGGCCTCCACGCCGGCATGCACTTCACCTACGGCAACCCGGCTCGGTCGACCGATCCAGGCAGCGCCCTTCCCGGTGCCCGCGCACTGGTCGTTGGCGCGCGCTCCTACCGGCGGGCCTCTCCAGACCCCCAGCCGGGTCCGTCCGGCGTCGTGGCCCGGTACTCGTGGGACGACGCCTACGCTCCGCTGCGGACGGCCCTCGGTGAGGTGGCGGTCCTGCTGCAGGCGGCCGGCTGGCGGACGCTGGTTCTGGCCGACGACAACGCGCTCGTCGACCGTGAGGCCGCCCACCGGGCCGGCATCGGGTGGTACGGCAAGAACACCAACCTCCTCCTCCCCGGCCGGGGGTCGTGGTTCGTGCTCGGATCGGTGGTCACCGACGCGCCCCTCCCGCCGGCTCTCGCTCCCGTGGAGGACGGCTGCGGCGCCTGCACCCGTTGCCTGCCGGCCTGCCCCACGGGCGCACTGATCGCACCCGGCGTGCTCGATGCCCGCCGCTGCCTGGCCTGGCTCCTCCAGGCCGAGGGCGACTTTCCCGTCGAGTACCGGGAGGCGCTCGGCGGGCGGATCTACGGCTGTGACGAGTGCCAGGAGGTCTGTCCCCCGAATCGGGGCGCCGACCGCCGCCATCCGCCGCCGCCGGCACACGAGCACGACCAGTCCACCGTGTCACTGGTGGACCTGTTGGATGCGTCCGACGATGAACTGCTGGACCGGTACGGGCGTTGGTACATCCCGCGCCGTCGGCCCCGGTACGTCCGCCGCAACGCCCTTGTCGCATTGGGAAACGTGGGCGACGGGGCCGACCCGGAGGTGGTGCGCGTCCTCCGCCGGGCGCTTGCCTCCGACGACCCGATGCTGTTTGAGCACGCCGAATGGGCGGCGACGCGGCTCGGCCGCACGGACCTCGTGGCCGCCGGCGCCGGCCGGAGGTTGTACCAATGACCGCCCTTCTCGTCACCAACGACTTCCCCCCCAAGGTCGGCGGCATCCAGTCGTACCTGTGGGAGCTGTGGCGGCGGCTACCGGCGGATCAGGCCACCGTGCTCACGACCGCCTATCCAGGCGCAGGCGCCTTCGACGCCGAGCAGGGCTTCCGCGTGGTGCGGGCCGGGCGGGTCCTGCTGCCCACCCCGGCCCTTATCCGCCGGGTGCAGAAACTTGCTGCCGAGGTAGGAGCGAAGGCGGTGGTGCTCGACCCGGCCCTGCCGGTCGGCCTCATCGGGCCCCGCCTCGGCATGCCCTACGCGATAGTGCTGCACGGCGCCGAGGTGACGGTGCCGGGGCGGCTCCCGGGCAGCAGGGCTGCGCTGGCGCACGTCCTCGGGGGTGCTGTGCACCTGGTGGCGGCGGGTGGGTATCCGGCGGCGGAGGCCGCCCGGGCGGTGCGGGGTGCGGTGCCGACCGTCACCCTCGTGCCGCCAGGCGTGGACGGCGACCGGTTCCGGCCGTTGACCGACGATGGCCGGGCGAAGGCCCGAGCCGACTTCGGCCTCCCCGAAGGCGCCGACCTGGTGGTGGCCGTCAGCCGCCTGGTGCCCCGGAAGGGCATGGACACGCTGGTCCGGGCCGCAGCTCTGCTGGCGTCGGGGCGTCCCGACCTGGTGGTCGCGGTGGCGGGTCAGGGGCGGGACATGGAGCGGCTCCGGAAGCTGGCGGCCGAGACGGTGGCGCCCGTGCGCTTCCTCGGCCGGGTGCCCGACGACCGCCTGCCCTCGCTGTACGGCTGCGCCGACGTGTTCGCCGCGCCGTGCCGGTCTCGCTGGCGGGGGCTGGAGCAGGAGGGGTTCGGGATCGTCTTCCTGGAGGCGGCGGCGTGCGGCGTGCCCCAGGTGGCGGGAGACAGCGGCGGCGCGGCCGAGGCGGTCGCCGACGGCGAGACTGGTGTCGTGGTGCGCGATCCGTCCGATGCCGCCTCGGTGGCGGCCGCCATCGCCGGCCTCCTCGACAACCCGGTCCGGCGCCGGTCCATGGGCGAGGCGGCCCGCCGGCGGGCGCTCGAGCACTTTTCCTACGACCGTATGGCCGCCACCCTCTCCGGCGTGCTGGCCGGGCTCGGCCGATGACGTCCACCGACCCGACCGACGAGGCCGCCACCGACCCGACCAACGCGCCCAGCGCCGAACTCGCCGGCGACGTCGTCCACACTGACGACGCCAGCGCACCACCAGCGCCCGGAGCCGCCCTGCTGAAGGCGTCGTGGGGCGGCACCGTGGTATTCGTCGTCACCGCCGGCGTGGCGGCGGCAGTGCCCGACGCCGGCGTCCCCGCCCTGGTGGTGGCGCTGGTCCTGTTCGTCGGCGGCACGGGTGCGTTCGCCGCCGCCCTCCTCCGAGCCGCCGGCCGCAGCCGCCGCGAGGAGCTCACCATGGGGGGCCTGTTCCTTCTGGAGGGGGCGCCCAAGGCCATCCGCCGCCAGTTCTTCGCCGCGCTCGTCATCGAGGTGGTTGCCGCCTTCGTCACCGCTGGCCTACGGCCCAACTCGAGCCTGGCCTTCGGGATCCTGGCGCCGGTGTGGGGCGAGGGCGTGGCCGCCCTGTGGGCCGCCCGCCACGGCACCTTCCCTGCCCGCCGTCCGCCGTCGCGGCCGGCGGCAAGGGCCACGGCGGCGTCCAGTGCCGCAGGGGGCGAGGTCGACACAGCCACGGCGGGCCCCGAACCCCCGGACGGCTCGGCACCGTCGTGAGCACCGCAGCGCGCACGGTACGATCTCGAAACCCCTTGGACCCCGGATACCGGAGGTGGCGTGGTCGCACTCAGCCAGGACGTCATTCGCTCGCTCGCTTCGTTCAAGGGGGGTGACGACCCGGTCGTGTCGGTGTACCTCGACGTGGACGGCCGGCGGTTCGTCCGCCCCCGGGACTACGAGCTCCACCTCGATGCGCTGCTGCGCCGGGCCGCAGAAGGGGCCAACGGTCATGCGCCCCTCGAGGACCTGCGCCGGATCGAGTCGCACGTCAAGGGGGGGCTCGACCGCCACCGCACAAGAGGCGTCGCCATGTTCTCGTGCGCCCCGGGCGGTCTGTGGAGTGTCGTCGAGCTGCCGGTGGCGGTGCGCAACCAGGTGGTCGTCAACGCCACGCCCCACATCCGTCAGCTGGAAGCGGTGCTCGACAACAACGAGCGCTTCGGCGTGCTCCTGGCCGACCGCCAGCGGGCCCGGATGTTCGTGTTCGAGCTGGGCGAACTGGTCGACAAGAGTGAGCTGTTCGACGTGCTGCCCCGTCACGAGGACGACCGGGGCGACTGGGACAAGGACCACGTCCGCGACCACACGGCCGTCGCCGCCCTCCACCACCTGAAGCGGGCCGCCGAGGTGGCCTTCTCGGTGTTCCAGGAGCAGGACTTCGACCACCTCATCGTGGGCGCGCCGGACGACATCGCCAACGAGGTCGAGCGCCTCTTGCACTCGTACCTGCGGGACCGGCTGGCCGCCCGCATCAACGTCCCCGTGAACGCCACCGACGCGGCGATCTGCGAGGCCGCCCTCGCCGTCGAGGCCAAGGTCGAGCGGGAGAAGGAGGCCCGCTTGGTGCAGCGGTTGCGCGACGCCGTTGGCTCCGGCAACGGCGGCGTGGCCGGGCTGGCGCCGGTGCTCGCCGCCGTCGTCGAGCGGCGGGTCGAGACACTGGTGGTGTCCGACGGCTACGAGTCGCCCGGCTGGCGCTGCCGAACCTGCGGGCACATCGCCGTGCTGGGCCCCTCGTGTCCCGTGTGCCCGTCGTCGACCATGCACAAGGTGGACGATGTCGTGGAGGAGGCGGTGGAGGACGCGCTCGGCCAGTCGTGCCGGGTCGAGGTCGTGGTGGGCAACGCCGACCTCGACGTCCTCGGCGGCATCGGCGCCCTGCTGCGCTTCTGACCGCTCCCGCCCGCCGCATCGGTATCGACCTGGGGGGCACCAAGTGCCTCGGCCTGGCTGTGGACGGCGACGGCACGCCTGTGGCCGAGCACCGGTCGCCCACGCCGAGAGGCAGCGCCGCCGTCCTGGACGTGCTGGCCGAGACGGTGGAGGCCCTCGGGCCGGCACCGGCGGTGGGCGTGGGCATGCCCGGTCTGGTCGACGTGGCCGGCGTGCTGCGTTTCGCGCCCAACCTGCCCGGCGTGGTCGACCTCGACGTACGAGCCGGGCTGCTGGCCCGCTTCCCCCACATGGCCGTGCGGGTGGAGAACGACGCCACCTGCGCCGGCTGGGCCGAGGCCCGGGTGGGCGCGGCGCGGGGCGCCACCGACGCGCTGCTCGTCACCCTGGGCACAGGCATCGGTGGCGGCGTGATCGCCAACGGGCTGCTCGTACGGGGCACCAACGGGTTCGCGGGCGAGATCGGCCACATGGTGGTGGACCCGGGCGGCCCCCCGTGCCCGTGCGGGCAGCGGGGCTGCTGGGAGCGCTTTGCGTCGGGCAGCGGGCTCGGGGCGCTGGCCCGCGAGGCCGCCGCCACCCACCCGTTCGGGCGCATGGCCGACCTGGCCGGCGGCGACGCCGAGGCGGTGCGGGGCGAGCACGCCACCGCCGCCGCCGCCGAGGGCGACCGGGTGGCCCTCGCCGTGATGGCCGACTTCGGGCGGTGGGTCGCCCTCGGCCTGGCCAACCTGGCCAACATCTTCGACCCGCAGGTGTTCGTCCTCGCCGGCGGTCTGGTGGAGGCGGGCGAGGTCCTCCTCGCGCCTGTGCGCGCCGCCTTCGCCGGCCTCGTGCTGGCCGGTCCGCACCGCCCGCCCATCTCGATCGTGGCGGCCACGCTCGGCGAACGGGCAGGCGCCATCGGCGCCGCCCTGCTGGCCGGCGAGGAACGGCCGGCGTGACCCGCCACCACTGGTCAGCCGATCGGTGCCGGCGCGGTACCGGTTTGCTGGCCAGACCGGCGGAGCGGGCGTGATGCACTGGGGATCAGCTGACCGGACGGGTGGGTTGGCGACCCTCGGCCCGGGCGCCGGCCGGTGAAGGTCGGGCTCACCCTTCCGCAGTTCCGCCACGAGGCCGGCTCCTGCCTCCGGACGGCGGCGCAGGCGGAGGCGGCGGGGCTCGACGGGGTGTTCGTGTTCGACCACCTATGGCCGCTGGGCCGGCCCGACCGGCCGGCGCTTCATGGCCCCACCCTCGCGGGCGCCCTGCTGGGAGGGACGGCGCGCATCTCCGTCGGCATGCTGGTGGCGCGCGTCGGCCTCCTGCCGGACGCCGTGCTGGTCAACCAGCTCGCCACCCTGGCCCGGATGGGGGGCCGGCGAGTGGTGGCAGGCGTCGGCGTGGGTGACGCCATGAGCAGGCCGGAGAACCTGGCCGTGGGTGTGCCCTTCCGGCCGCGGACGGAGCGCCTGGCCTCGCTCGTCGACGTGTGCCGGCGCCTGCGGGAGCGTGGCATCACCACGTGGGTGGGCGGCAACTCGGCTACCGCCCGCGAGGTTGGCCTGGCCGAGGCCGACGCCGTCAACCTCTGGGGCGTGGAGCCGGCCGCCGTCGGCGAGGCCCGGCGCGCGGGCGGCGCCGTCACGTGGGCCGGTCAGGTCGACGTGGGTGCCGTTGGCACCGACGGGTTGGCCACCCTGCTGCGGGCCCTGGCCCTCGAAGGGGCGGCTTGGGCCATCGTGGCGCCGATCGACACGCCGTGGCCCGAAGCGGTGGAAACCGTCGGGGCCGTCGCGAGGTCGCTCGTAGACTGACCGCCGTGGAGTTCAGACGGATCAACGGGCTGCCGCCCTACGTGTTCACGATCATCAACGAGTTGAAGGTCGACGCCCGGCGGGCAGGCGCAGACGTCATCGACCTCGGCTTCGGCAACCCCGACATCCCCTCGCCCGACGTCGCCGTCGACAAGCTGGTCGAGGCGGCCCAGAACTCCAAGAACCACCGGTACTCGGCCTCGAAGGGGATACCCAAGCTTCGCCAGGCGGTCGCCGACCACTATCGGCGCCGCTACGACGTCGAGCTCGTCCCCGACCAGGAGGTCGTCACCACCATCGGGGCCAAGGAGGGCCTGTCGCACCTCATGTGGGTGCTGCTCGGGCCCGGCGACTCGGCCATCGTGCCCACGCCCAGCTACCCGATCCACATCTACGCCCCGCTGTTCGCCGGGGCCGAGGTGCAGCAGGTCCGCCTCGACGGCGGGCGCGACTTCCTCGAGGGCTGCATGGAGGCTTTCGAGCGCCAGTGGCCCCGGCCTCGGGTCATCGTGTGCTCGTTCCCCCACAACCCCACCACCCAGTGCGTCG
>JBKJNA010000230.1:0-48397 GCA_046596195.1 Acidimicrobiales bacterium
CGCCGCCGTCCTGTGCATTGACTGGCACGGGAGCACCGGCACCGCCCATCGCGGGCGGCCGTCGGGCACCGGCCAGCGCCGGGTCACGACCACGACGGCAGCAAGCCTTGCAGACACGCCGGACCCTGCCTGACTGCCCCCGGATCTGTCACCAGCGGGCCTTGGAGGTAGCCATCGCATAGCGTCGACAGTGCTCGAGGTAGCTCCTCTCGTGGCTGACGAGGAGCTCGATGACGCTGGACCACAACCACGACGGTGCATCCAGGGTCTTGGATCGGTGGAGGCCGAGCTCGTCCCGCCAAGCAGCGCGGGCCGCGGAGCTGAGCGAAGCCCACGACGGTCGCCAGGAACCTCGCCGCCTTCATGCCGAACCAGGATTCTTGGTGGCGCTTGCCAGCGGAGGGCCGCCGGACCGGACCGGATTCGCCGGTGGCGGGCGAGGGCGACGTGCCCTCCGGCTCACCGGGGTGTTTCGTTGGATGTTCCCAGACACCCTGGACTCGCTACGGAGGGCTCGCCGGCCATCCGCTCACAGCACAGGGGTCAGTGGTCCTTCGGGTTGAACGCGTCGCCCAGCAGCGTGTCTCCGTCGTGCGCGTCCTTGAGGGCCTCGGCAAGGGTCGCCCCGGTGCCCTCGGCGGCGCGGCCGTCCTTGTTCTCGGCCAGTACCACCACGCTCTCGTTGCCGGCGCCGTCGAACACCGATGTCTGGGGCGGGCCTCCGGCTTCGGCGACAGTCGGGGACGAGATCCCCTCCCCGGCCGGCACCCTGTGCCCGGAGGTCGTGTGCGTGTGGATCGCCGAATCGGAGTTGTCGATGGAGTCCTTGTTGGCCTGATCGGTCATCTTGTTCCCTTGCTTTCAGTCAACCAAGACGTACCCAGGGCGAGGTGGGCGCAACCTGGGTCATGCAGGACCGGAGTCGCACCCGGTCCAGATGCCCTCATATCAGCTGTCGTCAGCCGAGACCCGGGCGACGGCGTGAAGGAGCAGCCCGGCGCCGCCTCCCCACGACCGCGGGCCAAGTCGCTGTACCGAACGTCGGCGAGTCAGGCCATGGTGACTCCCGGGCGCCCAGGGTGTGGGGACTGTCCCGACCTCGCTAGAGGCGTCCTCTGGCCAGGACCCTCCCTTGGCGCGCTCAGTTCTCGGGCGGTTCCGGGGCTCGGTGCTCACCGTGGCGCTCCGCCGGCGTCTTGCCCGAGTCGACCTCGTCATAGCTCCAGTCGGGCTGCTTGTCGCGGTGGCGCTCGTCGAGCACCGCCGCGTCGCCCTCGATGTCGCGCAGCTCAACGACGAGCACGGGATCGACCGGCGGCGCCGCGCCCGTGAGGTGGGCGTCGACTTCGGCGCTGAATTGGTCGACCACACTGCTGACGACGACCTGGTGCTGCGTGGCCAGGGAGCAGCGCGCCTCGTCGGCCACGGTGGCGAGGCGTAACTTGATGACGTCGACGTCGTCGGCGTCGGCTTCCCCACGAGCCAGGCGGGCGAGGAGACCGGCCAGGGCCAGTCCGTCCTGCTTGCAGGGTGTGCACTGCCCGCACGACTCAACCGCGAGGAACCGTGCGGCGCCGGCGGCGACGGCGACGAGGTCGACGGTGTCGTCGAAGACGGTGAAGCCGGCCGACCCGAGCCCGCTGCCGATGGCGGTCATGGCCTCGTAGGTGAGCGGCGTGTCGAGCAAGTGCTCGGCGATGAGGGCGTTGGCCACGCCGGGCATGACGGCCTTGATGCGATGGCCGGGGATAGCCCCTCCGCCAGCCAGGTCGATCACCTCGCGCAGCCTCGTGCCCATCGGGACTTCGACGACGCCGCTTCGCTGTGTGCTCCCGATCACGGTGCATACGATCGTGCCCGGCGACTGCTCGGTGCCCTCGGTGCGGAACCACGCCGCGCCCTGGGCGATGATGCTCGGCACGTTGGCCAAGGTTTCGACATTGTTGACGAGTGTGGGCGGCGCCTGGCTCTCGTCACCGGGAGCGGCCATCTCCACGTGCGCCGACAGGCCGCTTCCCGACGTCACGTCGTCCGCACCCTCGACGACCTCGCGTACTCCCCGTCGGAAAGGAGGCGCGATCCGGGGGAACGGATAGCGCCCGTTGATCGCTTCCAACAGCGCTGTCTCCTCGCCGTAGAGGTACTCGTCCGGCCCTTCAAACACCACGAGCTCGACGCAGTCGGCCCAGCCCGCCTCCCGCACTTCGTCGATCGCCGCCCGGATGCGAGCGACTTCGGGGCCAAACGAGCGCTTCATGGCCACGATGACCTGATCGGCGCCGACGGCTCGGGCCGCGATCAGCGCGCCCTCGATCACCGGGTACGGATTGGTGCGCAGGATGGTGCGGTCCTTGAACGTCCCCGGCTCCCCCTCGGCCGCGTTGACGACGACAGTGGCGGCCTCGACGGATGAGCGGTTCTCGGCCACCGTTCGCCACTTCCGACCGGTGGGGAACCCGGCGCCGCCCCGGCCCCGCAAGCCGGACGCTTCGATCTCGGCGATCAGCGTCTCCGGATCGACCTTGGCCGCTGCCTCCAGCCCCTGGCCGCCTCGGCCTCGGAGGTAGTCCTCCAGCGTGGGGACGGGCTCGGGTGACAGTACGCGATGAACGATCGGCATGGCCGCAGTCTTGCTTGTATGTGACCGACACGCTTCCTAGGCCGCGAGGAACACACCCACCGACGCCGCGCTCATGGAGCACCGCTCCCTAGCGCCACCGGAGCCGACGACCGCACGGCCCGTGACCGGGCGCCGAGAGCACACCTCCGCCACCTGGCGAATGCGACCCGTCGCACTGATCCGGCCGGCCGAACGGGGCCCGCGGTACGTCTCCGACTGGCCAACCCACGGCTTGTCGTGTGGGCGTCAGTGGCCGACAATCGGGATCATGGAGCCCACCGACGCCAACCTGGTATCGCTTTCACACGACGAGCTCGTCGGGGAAGTGCGTCGGCTGCGCAACGGAATCCGTCAACACCGCGACAGCACCGGCCACGAGCTGTGCTGGCATCACCCGCAGCTCTGGAGCCTCTTGCCGGAGGCCACGGACCCGCTGCCCGAGGTGCCGAGCTGGCCCGAGTTCCTGCGCGGCTGTGTCCGCTACCGCCAGTCTCTCGACGAGCAACTCCCCACCGCCGTCCGAACGCACGACGAACTCGGCGGCTGATCGGGTTCGCCGTCTCGCCACCACCGGTCCGCGTCGGGCGTGCGTGAGGGTGAGCCGTAGGGGCGGCCACGGACGTCGATCCCCATGATCGGCTACGCCCAGGGCACAATTCTGGGCACAAATCTCAGGAACAACCGCCAACACGAGGAGGACCCAGACACACTCCGTGGACAACCTGAACTCGACGGACAGAGCGCGAAAGCCCTGGTAGAAGGCATAAAACCGCTGCTGAGCAGCGGTTTCGGGAGAGCAGCCCCAACGGGATTCGAACCCGTGTCGCCACCTTGAAAGGGTGGTGTCCTAGGCCTCTAGACGATGGGGGCCGGTCCCCGAGGGTGGCTCACGATACCAGCCGCCATGTGGTCCCCTCCGGGGAATCCTGCACCTCCACGCCCAGGGTGACCAGCACGTCGCGCACCGCGTCGGCGTCGGCCCAGCGCTTGGTCGCCCGTGCCGACTCCCGCTGCACGAGCAGGGCGTCGACGAAGGGCCGCACCGCCTCCACCGGGTCCTGGGCGCCCACATGGGCGAGCTGGCCGAGGCGCACCACCATGGCTCGCAGGGCGGCCCTGCCCCGGTCGAGCTCGTCGGACTGCAGGGTGTCGCGACTCCACGACACCAGCTCGTCCTCCAGTCCCAGCACGGACCGCACGGCCTCGGCGACGTCGCGCGCCTCGACGGCTGCGTCGAACGCCGCCTCCAGGCGGGCGACGTTCTCCAGCAGCGGCGACCGGCCGGTGGCAGCGGCCGGGTGGCCGGTGGCAGCGGCCGGGTGGCCGGCTGCAGCCTCGTCCGCCGCCGGAGGCGCCCGGAACGCAGGCCCTGCCCCAGTCCCCACAGCGAGGAGCTCCGCCACCGGCATCGTCGTCCCGGTCGGCACCTCGGTCGACGTACCACCGCGGCGCACAGTCACAACGCCGAGGCCCACCACCGTCGCAGTGGCGACGTCGAGGTCGAGGATCAGCCCGGTGTGCTCGTCCACCCCGAGCACGAAGGTGCCGTCGGGGAGGTCCTTCTCCATGCGGGCCAGGCGGGTCTCGCCCAGGTAGCAGAAGCGGGTGTCGTGGGTGCCGCCCTCGGCGTTGTTGTAGTGGGGGATCACCGCCGCCTGGATGCCGACCTCGCCCAGCAGGTCGAGGCCGTCGAGCCACCGGGGCTCCTCGCCTGCCTTGTAGATCTCGTAGACGGGGACGGTGGCGGCGCCGAGGGTGAGGGCGGCGGCGCTGGCGAAGGTGACGCACCCGCCCGTGTGCAGCTTCTCGGCCAGCATCTTGGGGACCAGGGTCGACTGCCATTGGCGCAGGGCGTAGGTGGGGCTGCCCGGGCCCGAGAACACGTAGCGAGCGGCCCGCAGCTTGGCCAGCATCGTCTCGTACTCGAGCGCGTCCCCGTCGGCCGCCAGCAGGTGGGCGACCTCGATGGGCTGGCCCACGCTCTCCCGGAAGTACTCGACGGCCCGGCTGGCCAGGTCGGCGGCGTTGGCCTGGAAGCCGTAGGGCGTGTCGAGCACCACCGCCGGAACCGGCGGCGGGCCAAGGCGGCCCAGGAGCGCACGGTGCGTCTTCACCATGGTGGGGCTGGTCTCGCCCGACCCCATGATGACCAGCAGGCGGGGCAGCCGGGGCGAGGTCTCCACAGCTGGCGACCGTAGCCCCGCCCCACGACCTACCGGAAGCGACCGTGCCGTTCTGGTCGCGGAATCACGCACCCTGGGGCACGAATCCGCTACCGGACGGGTGGGGGGACCGGACGGGTGGTGTTCGGTAGGGTCGGCGCCTATGTCGCCGGCCGCCGTCACCGCCGCTCGCACGGGCCCGGCCGGGCTGGCCTGGGCCGCCCTGGCGGGGTACCTGCTGGGGACGCTGCCGTCGGCCGACGCGGCCGCCCGCCTCGCCGCCACCGGGGGCGACCTGCGCGCTGAGGGCACCGGCAACCCCGGCGGGGCCAACGCCCTGGTGGTGCTGGGCAAGGGGTGGGGCTACGGCGTGATGGGCGCCGACATCGCCAAGGGGGCGGCTGCCTGCGGCGTGGGCCGGCGCCTCGGGGGCAGCGCCGGCGCCCACCTGGCGGGCACGGCCGCCGTCGTGGGGCACTGCTTCCCCGTGTGGAACGGGTTCCGGGGCGGCAAGGGCGTGGCCGCCAGCGTGGGCCAGTGCGTGGCGACGTTCCCGGTCTACGTGCCCTTCGACCTCGGGCTGGCCTGGCTGACGGCCACGCCGAAGTGGGGACGCACGGTCGGCACCCGCACCCTCGTCGCCACCGGGGTGGCGTCGGCCGCCTGGGTCGGCGCCGCCACCCTGTGGTGGCGCCGGGGGTGGCCCAACGGCTGGGCACCCCGGGCCACGGCCGGGCTGCCGGTGGCGGCGGCGGCGTCGAGCGCGGTGATCCTGTCGCGCTTCGCCTCTGCGGTGCGCAGGACCAGGGGTCATGCGGCGGAAGCATCCGGAAATCGAACGCCTGCGCCGCATGGACGAGGGCCGAAGGCAGCCTGATGATCGGCCTGTGCACCGACTCCAACGCCCAGCTTCCCCCGGACCTGCGGGAGCGCTACGGCGTGGAGGTCGTGCCCCTCACCGTCACCGTCGACGGCACCGACCACCTCGAGTGGGTCGACCTCGACGCCGACGCCTTCTACGCCTTCTTCGACCACGGCGCCGCGCCGAAGGTGGCGACGGCGGCGCCCTCGCCCGGGCGGTTCGTGGCCGCCTATGAAGCCCTGGCGGCCCGGGGCGCCACCGAGATCCTCTCGATCCACATCGGCTCGACCATTTCGGCCACCCTCAACGCCGCCCGCCTGGCAGCACGCGACGCCCCTGTGCCTGTGCGCCTGGTGGACACCGGCACCGCGTCGTTCGGCGTCGCCTGCTGCGTGTGGGAGGCGGCCGAGGCGATCGCCGCCGGAGCGTGTCTCGAGGAGGCGGCGACAGTGGCCGAGGCGGTGGCCGCCCGCACGGGCAACGTGTTCGTGGTGCAGGCGGTGGACCTCGTGCGCCG
Source organism: Acidimicrobiales bacterium (assembly GCA_046596195.1). Classification (GTDB taxonomy): domain Bacteria; phylum Actinomycetota; class Acidimicrobiia; order Acidimicrobiales; genus JAHFUS01. The sequence goes on from JBKJNA010000230.1 coordinate 6,162, forward strand.
GGGCGGCCGAATGGGCGCCGCCGCCCAAGAGGCCCTGGAGGACGACGCCGTGCCCGTGCTGCGCCTGCTCGACGGCTCCTACCAGCCGGTTGCCCAGGCCCGGTCGGTTGACGAGGCGGCCGACGCCATGGCCGCCGCCGTCCTCGGCGGCGGGGACCGCCTCCGGGTCGGCATCAGCGTGGCCGACGCTGCCGGCGCCCCGGTGCGGGAGGCACTCGAGCGCCGCCTGGCCGGCGCCCCCCAGATCCTCGACATGGTGCGCTACCGCGTGGGCCCCAGCGTCGGCGTCCACACCGGCTCGGGCACAGCGGGGGCCATGTGGTACCCGACTGGTTTCGGTTCGGAACCGGAGGTTCCTCACCGAGTTTGAGGTGCGAATCGGTCCGGCGCAGCCGGACCGATTCGCTCGGACACCTCATTTGCCGCCGGCTGCGCCGGCGCCGGCCGCCAGCCGGGGGAGCCGCCTGCGGCGGCGTGGGGCGGCCGGCGGCAGACCTCCGCTACGGGGCGCGAGCCCACACCTACGGCTCTTTTTCGACCTCCGGGAGGCTCTCGGACATGGCCTCGACGAGTTCCTCCAGGAGCGCCGAGAGGAAGCGGTAGAGCGCGAGGGCGGGGCCTCGGGGGTCGTCGGGGTCGTCGGGGACGGCATCGTCGTCGAGGGCGTCGAACTCGTCGTCGATGTCCTCGCCGACATCGAGCTGGGTGCCGAGCACCAGGCGCAGGCTGTTGAGGGCGGACAGCCAGCCCTCCGCCTGCTCGGCGGTGAGATCGGTGTCGCCGGCCGACTCGCCCATGAGGGAGAGGGCGGCCAGCTGGCGCTCACGCAGGTCGTCGCCCATGTACCTGCGGTACTCGGCCTCGTGCTGGGGCTCCTCCACGTAGGCGGGCGGCGAGAGGCGGGTGAGTGCCTCCTCGCCCGGCGAGTTCCGGAGCACCTCGGCCAGCTGGGCGGGCAGCGATCGCAGGATGTCCCGCTCGTTGGGGCCGAGCTCCAGGGTGACGCCGCCGCCGGGCCGGCGGGTGAAGACCCAGCCCATCAGACGTCGTGCTCCATCGTCGCCCACAGTCCGTGCTCGTGCAGGCGGAACACGTCCATCTCGGCCCGCTCCCGCGGCCCGCTCGACACCACCGCCCGCCCCTTTTCGTGCACGTCCATCATGAGGCGGGTGGCCTTGGCCTTCGAGTAGCCGAACAGCTTCTGGAACACGAAGGTGACGTAGGACATCAGGTTGATGGGGTCGTTCCACACGATCACGACCCACGGCCGGTCAGGCTCGACGACGTCGTCGGTCGTCGGCTCCTTGATCTCGGCGGGGGCGAGGGTGGACATCACCCTCATTCTCCCCCATGCAGGAGCACCCTCAGGGGGCGACGAGCTCCTCACGGCGCGTGGCATCCCCAGCGGGGGCGACCTCGCCCGCCGGCGCCCGTCCCTTCAGGCCGAGGAGGAACCACAGCGCGGCCGACCACACGGCGACGGCGCCGGCGATGTGGATGCCCACGAGCAGCACCGGCACGCCCGTGAAGTACTGCACGTAGCCGACGGCGCCCTGGGCCACCAGGACACCCAGCAACACGGTGCCCTTGCGCTGCACGGCCGTAGGGGCGCCACTGCGGCGGAGCACGGCGAGGGTGGTCAGCACCAGGACCAGGAGAAGGACGACGGTGAGTCCGTGGATCTGGGCCGCCCGGTGGAGGGAGACGTCAAGGCGGCGTGCGGTCTCGTCGCCCCCATGGGGCCCGGCGCCGGTGACGATCGTGCCGAGGAACACCACCAGGGCGGTGGTGGCCACGATCAGCCGCCCCAGCCACCGCACCTCGCCCGCCACCAGCGGCCGGGCAGGCCCCGAGTCGGGCTGGCCGGCCCGCCAGTGGAGCACCACGGCGTTCGCCACCATCACGACCGACAGGAGGAAGTGCGACATCACGAACTTGGGGTCGAGGTCGTACTTCACGGTGAACTTGCCCAGGATGATCTGGGCCACCACGCCGCCCACCAGGCCGAAGGACAGCCACACCAGGTCCCGGCGACGGGGGGAGCGGCGGAGTGATCCGAGCACGGCCAGGATGATGGCGATCGACACCAGGCCGGTCACGCACCGGTTGACGAACTCGATCATGGGCTGGAACTCGAAGGGCGCCACCAGGCGCCCCTCGTCGCAGTTCGGCCAGTCCGGGCATCCCAGGCCGGAGCCGGTGAGGCGAACCGCCCCACCCGTCACCATGATGAAGCCGAGGGCGGCGGTGGCCAGCAGGGTGACCCGCCGGTAGGCGTCAGGGGTGACCGTGCGGCGTGCCATCGGTGTCGATGGTAGAGACGCCTCCCGTGCCTCGGCCAAACGCCCTGTGACGCCCAGCTTTTGTCGTCCGATGCACGCAGCCGTAATGTGCCACCCGATGGCAGTGACCGCCGCTTCCGTTCGATCGCGATCACGCGTCTCGGCGTACGTGGCCCTCACCAAGCCCCGCATCATCGAGCTGCTGCTCGTCACCACCGTCCCCACCATGGTCGTGGCCGCCCGGGGCCTTCCGTCGGGGTGGCTGGTGCTGGCGACCCTGATCGGCGGCACATTCGCCGCTGGCGGAGCCAACGCCATCAACATGTACCTCGACCGCGACATCGACCGGATCATGAAGCGCACCCGGAACCGGCCGCTCGTGACGGGCGAGATCGAGCCGGCCAACGCGCTCACCTTTGCCATCGCCCTCGAGGTCGTGGCCTTCGCCCTGCTGTGGACCACGGTCAACCCCATCAGCGCCGTGCTGGCCGTGAGCGCCACCCTCTTCTATGTCTTCGTCTACACGCTGTGGCTGAAGCGGACGTCGACGAGCAACATCGTCATCGGCGGGGCGGCCGGCGCCGTGCCCGTGCTGGTGGGCTGGTCAGCCGTCACCGGCGGGCTGGGCCTGGCGCCGTTCGTGCTGTTCGGCCTCATCTTCGTGTGGACCCCGCCCCACTTCTGGGCCCTGGCCATCCGCTACCGCGAGGACTACGCGGCGGCCGAGGTGCCCATGCTCCCCGCCGTCGCCTCCATGGACGACACCTGCCGGGCCATCGAGCGCTACACCGTCGGCGTCCTGGCTGTGTCCCTCGTGCTCGCCCCCGCCGCCCACCTGGGCGCCCTCTACCTGGCGTCGGCCGTCGTCCTCGGGGCAGTCTTCCTGCTCCGGGCCGTGCAGCTGCGGCGTGACCCCACTCCCAAGCGGGCCATGCAGATGTTCGCGTGGTCGATCACCTACGTCACCCTGCTCTTCTCCGCCATGGCGCTGGACCAGCTCCTCCGATCCCTTTGAGCCGCTCATGACCGCCCCGGTCCACCAGACAATTCACGGTGCGCCGTCCCGAACGGACGGACCCTTGTGACCGTCACCGACACGCGACCCGACGCGCCCGACGCGCCCGAGCACGCCCCGCCCCCCGTCGGTAGCGAATCCATCGTCGCCACGGCCGACCACAAGCTCCTCGGCCTGCTGTTCCTCGGCGGCGCCCTCGGCTTCCTCGTGGTCGGCGGCGTCGTCGGCCTCGTGCTGCGGGGCGAGCTGGCCGACCAGGGCGTGTCCATCGTGGGCGGCAACTACAGCCGCCTGTTCTCGCTGCACGCCACCGTGTCGGCCCTGCTCTTCCTGCCGCCGGCGTGGATCGGCCTGGCCACCTACGTGGTGCCCCTCCAGATCGGCTCCGGGCGCCTGGCCCTCCCCCGGCTGCACGCCTTCGCCGCCTGGCTGTTCCTGCTCGGCGGCGCCCTCCTGATCGGTGGCTACCTGTTCGGGCCGCCCGTCGGGCTGGGCCTGGCCAACTCCCTGCCCACGGCCTCGCCGGCCGGCGGCGCCAACAACGCCAACGCCCTCGTCATCGTTGCCATGGGCCTCGTGGCGGTGGCCACGATCCTGGCCGCCGTCGACCTGGCTGTCACGATCCTCAAGCTGCGCACGCCCGGCCTCACCCTGCGGCGCCTGCCGATGTTCTCTTGGGCCACCCTCGTGTCCAGTCTGGTCACCATCTTCTCCACGCCCGTCTTCGTGGGCGGGCTCGTCCTCCTCTATCTCGACCAGCGCTTCGGCGGCACCTTCTTCGCCTCCGAGAACGTGGCCGGTCGCACCGTGTGGCAGCACTCGCTGTGGCTGTTCGGGCGGCCCGAGGTGTACCTCTTCATGCTGCCGGGCCTGGGTGCGGCGAGTGACATCGTGGCCACCCACTGCCGGCGCCCGCTGATGAACCTGGCCGCAGCCCGAACTGCCATCGCCATGTTCGGCGTGCTCTCGTTCGGCTCATGGGCGGCGGGCACCAAGGTGGCCGACGCCATCGTGCTGCCCACCTACACGCCGCTCACCACCCTGGTGCTGGTGCCGTTGGCCATCCTCGCCCTGGTGTGGCTGGGCACGGCGCTCAAGGGCAAGCCGCAGCTCCATCCGAGCCTGCTGTTCGTGGCCGGCGCCGTCCTGCTGCTGGCAGTGGGCGCCCTCCACGCACTGGCGGCCGCCGCTGCGGGGGTCAACGGTCCGGCATGGACCACCGGCCACCTGCACACGGTCGCCTTCGGTGCGCCCACCCTGCTGGTCGCCGGCGGGGTGTACCACTGGGCGCCCAAGCTGTTCGGCCGTGAGCTGTCGCCGGGGATGGGGCGCCTCGCCTTCCTGGGCCTGTTCGGCGGGTTCTTCCTGCTCGGTCTCGGCAGCTACCTGGTCGGCTACGGCGGCGGCCCGGCCCACGTGAAGGACTTCGCCTTCAGCTCCAGCGACACGACCTACGGCCTGCTGGCCGCCGTCGGCGGCATCGTGGTGTTCGTCGGCGCCATGACCATGCTGGGCGACGTCGTCCTGGCCGGCGCCGGGCGCAGTGTGGCGTCGGGCCCGGACGATCCCTACGAGGGCCTGACCCTGGAATGGGCCACCGCCTCGCCGCCCCCCCCGGCCGGCTTCGACAGCGTGCCCGAGGTCCGCTCCGCCAACCCGCTCCTCGACCTGCGGACGTCAGCGGAGGCCTCACGTGGCTAGCCCCACCCTCGCCCTTCCCGCCGCCGGCGGCACCAAGCCCCGGGGCGTGCTGACCCAGGCGATGATCTTCGTCGTCGTGGGCGGCACCATGTTCTTCGGCGCCCTGCTGGCCGCCTACCTCCACATGCGGAAGATCTCGCACCCGTTCCCCGCCGAGGGGACGGAGATCGACGAGTACTGGGGCAACGTCATGGCGGGCACGATGTTCCTGTCGGCCTTCACGGTCGAATGGGGGGTGTCGGCCCTGCGCAAGAACGAGCGCAAGCAGGCGCTGGCCGGCTTCGGCCTCACGGTCGCCCTCGGGCTGTGCTTCTTGAACCTGCTGTCGTTCTCCTCCGGCCACGTGGAGTTCGACGCCGTCAGCAACTCCTACGGGTTGGTGGTGACCGCCATGGTGATGGCCCTGGGCATCGTGGCCGGCATCGGCGTCGCCCTCTGTGCCCTCACCCTGTTCCGGGTGGCCGGCCGCCAGCTCCTCGAGCCCGACACCGAGCAGCCCCGCGCCACCGCCATCTACTGGCACTTTGCCGTCGCCGTCTCCATGGTCGTGTGGTACACGGTCATCGTGCTCAAGTAGGCCACGAATGCTCACCCCCGTCTCCAGGCTGTTGCTGGCCATCACCGTCTGTGCCACCGCTGCCGGCGCCCTCTACTGGGCCGTCGTCGACGAGCGGGCCGGCGTCACCCTTCTCCTGACCCTGGCCGCGGCCGCCCTGGTGGCCACCATCGCCACCGCCGGCAACTCGGTGGCCGACGAGGCGCCCTTCGTCCCCGCCGACGCCCCTCCGCCCGAGCGGCGGGCCACCACCACGGGCAGCCCGCCCCGGGGCAGCGGCTGGCCGGCCGGCGCCGCGCTGGCCGTGGCCGGCCTGGGCATGACAGCAGCGGTGGGCGGCCCCGTCATCCTGGTGGGCGTGATCGCCATTGTCGTCGCCGGCCTGGGCTGGTTCGGCAAGATCTGGAGCGAGGACGCCACCTGGTCCCCCCGCCTGAGCGAACGGGTCAGCCTGCGCCTGCTGGTGCCCGTGGGCCTGCCGGTCCTCATGTTCCTGCTGACCGCCACTATCGCCATCAGCCTCTCCCGGATCCTGCTGGCCGTCGACAAGAACATTTCTGTCCTGATCGCCTTCGTGGCCGCCGTCGCCATCATGGGGGCGTGCAGCTGGGTAGCCACCCGGCCGAGGGTGACCTCGTCGGCCGTGCTGGCGCTGGTGGCCTTGGCCGTGGTGGCCACGGCCGGCGCAGGCATCACCGGTGTGGCCGCCGGCGAGCGGGAGTTCCACCCGCACGAGGGCCACGGCGAGGTCGTGCACCTGCAAGCCGAAGAGGTGAAGTTCGACACCGACAAGATCACGGTGAAGGCGGGCGAGGAGGTCACCGTCGACTTCGAGAACGGCGACGTCGACGTGTACCACAACCTGGCCGTCTACGAGGGCGACGGGCCGGACGCAGCGCCGATCTTCAACGGCGAGGGCTTCCCGGGCGACGACGAGCGCTCCTACACGTTCAAGGCGCCGAAGGCGGGCGCCTACGTGTTCGTGTGTGACTTTCACCCGAACATGAAGGGCACCCTGGTCGCCGAGTAGTGATGGCAGCCACCACCGTCCCTCTTTCCCGGAGCGCTCCCCGCGCGACCGGCCGCCGTGCCGGCGGGCGCCTGCCCCTGGTGGCCGCCGTGCTGGCCGTGGCCGGCGCCGCTGCCGGCGTTGCGTTCACCGGAGGTGGTGGCGGCGACGGCCTGGTGGGCGACGCCGCACCCTCGTTCTCACTGCCCGACGTCCGGTCGCCCGGCGCCACCGTGGCGCTGACGCCCGGTCGCCCCACGGTCGTGAACTTCTTCGCCGCCTGGTGCATCCCGTGCCGGGCCGAATTGCCCGTGCTGGAGCAGGCCGCCCGGCGCACCGCCGGCGCCGTGTCGTTCGTGGGGGTCGACGTGAACGACTCCCGCTCGGCCGCCACCGATCTGCTGGTGGACGCCGGCGTGACCTACCCCACGGGCTACGACCCCGACCGCTCGGTCGCCGGGTCGTACCGCCTGGTGGGCATGCCGACGACCGTCTTCATCGATGCCGACGGCCGGGTGGCCGACGTGGCCAGAGGCCGTCTGACGGCGGCCGATCTCGAGCGCCGGCTCGACCGCCTCGACCGGGCGGGCGGAGTTGGCACTTCGTGAGCCGATGCGAAAGGGTGACACCGTGAGACGGCGAATCGTGCCGACGAACTGGCGGAAGCCGGCGCTGCCGGCACTGGCGCTGACGTTCCTGCTGGCCGGGTGCGCGAACAGTTCGCTGCCCCAGGACGCCCTCGACCCCGAAGGGCCCTTCGCCCAGAAGGTCCACAACCTGGCCATGCCGGTGTTCGGCGTCGCCGGCATCGTGTTCGTGATCGTCGAGGGCCTCCTCGTCTACTCGGTGATCAAGTTCCGCCGGCGCTCCGACGACGAATCGCCCGTCCAGGTCCACGGCAACGCCAAGGCGGAACTCGCCTGGACCATCGCACCGGCCCTCACCCTGGCCATCATCGGCATCTTCACGGTGGGCACCATCGTCGACCTCGACCGGGTGCCCAAGGGCCCCGACGTGCTGAAGGTCAACGTCACCGGCCACCAGTGGTGGTGGGAGTACGAGTACCCCGACCAGAAGGTCGTGACGGCCAACGAGCTGCACATCCCCACCGGCACCGACGTCGCCATCACGCTGCGCTCCGAGGACGTCATCCACAGCTTCTGGCCGCCCAAGCTGGCCGGCAAGATCGACGTGATCCCCAACCGCGAGAATCACATGTCGATCAACGCCGATAAACCGGGGATCTACTACGGCCAGTGCGCCGAGTTCTGCGGCATCTCCCACGCCAACATGCGCCTGCGGGTCGTGGCCCACGATCCGGCCGAGTTCGCCGCCTGGGTGAAGTCCAACGCCGCCGGTCCTGCGGCGCCGGACGCGGCGGACACCGAAGCAGTGGCCGGCCAGGCCCTGTTCCGGGCCAAGGGCTGCGCCAGCTGCCATGCCGTGAAGGGTTTCGCGGCCGGCGCAGTGGGGCCCGACCTGACCCACCTCCAGCAGCGCGAGGTGTTCGCCGGCGCCGTCTTCGACCTCAACGAGAAGAACCTGCGCCGCTGGCTGCGCAACCCGCCGGAGGAGAAACCCGGTTCCCTGATGCCCAATCTGAACCTCACCGAGGAGGAGATCACCAGCCTGATCGCCTACCTCGACACCCTGAAGTGACCGGAGAAGCTGCATGACCACCGTCCTGGAGCCAACGATCACCGTCCCCGTCCCGACGGGCGACACCGGTTTGCTCCGCCGGCCGACCCACCCCAAGGGGGTGTGGTCGTGGATCACCACCGTCGACCACAAGCGCATCGGCATCCTCTACGGGGTGACCGCCTTCACGTTCTTCCTGATCGGCGGCTTCGAAGCGCTCCTCATCCGGGTCCAGCTGGCCAAGCCGAACGGCACGGTGCTGTCGGCCGAGATGTACAACCAGGTCTTCACCATGCACGGCACCACCATGGTCTTCCTGGTGGTGATGCCGATGTCGGCCGCCTTCTTCAACTACCTGGTGCCGCTGCAGATCGGCGCCCGCGACGTCGCCTTCCCCCGCCTGAACGCCTTCAGCTACTGGCTGTTCCTGTTCGGCGGCATCTTCCTCTATTCCAGCTTCCTGCTCGGTGGCGCCCCCGACGGCGGCTGGTTCGGTTACGCGCCGAACACCAGCATCACCTTCTCGCCCGGCTACAACATCGACTTCTGGGTCTTCGGCCTTCAGCTCCTCGGCATCGCCTCCACCGTCGGCTCGGTGAACCTCATCGTCACCATGCTGAATATGCGGGCCCCGGGCATGACGCTCATGCGCATGCCGGTGTTCACCTGGATGACGCTGGTGTCGTCGTTCCTCATCCTGTTCGCCATGCCCGTCATCACGGTGGCGCTGTTCCTGCTCATGTTCGACCGCAACTTCGGGTCCAACTTCTTCAACCCGGCGGCGGGGGGCGACCCCGTGCTGTGGCAGCACCTCTTCTGGCTCTTCGGCCATCCGGAGGTGTACATCCTCATTCTGCCAGCCATGGGCATGGTGTCGGAGATCCTGCCCACCTTCGCCCGCAAGCCCCTGTTCGGGTACCCGGTCATCGTGTTCTCGGGCATCGCCATCGGTTTCATGGGCTGGGGCGTGTGGGTGCACCACATGTTCTCGGTGGGCCTCGGCCCCGTGGCGGTGTCGGCCTTCTCGGTGTCCACCATGTTCATCGCCGTGCCAACGGGCGTGAAGATCTTCAACTGGACAGCGACCCTCTGGCGGGGTTCGTTGCGGTTCACCACGCCGATGCTGTTCGCCATCGGGTTCATCGGCATGTTCACCATCGGCGGCCTGTCGGGCGTCACCCACTCCGTATCGCCCCACGACCGCCAGCAGACCGACACGTACTACGTGGTGGCCCACTTCCATTACGTGCTGTTCGGCGGCGCCCTGTTCGGGATCATGGGCGGCATCTACTACTGGTGGCCCAAGATCTTCGGCTATCTGCTCAACGAGCGGCTGGGCAAGGTCAACTTCTGGACCTGGCTGATCGGGTTCAACCTCACCTTCGCCCCGATGCACATCCTCGGGCTGCGAGGCATGCCCCGGCGTGTCTACACCTACGACGACAGCCTCGGCCTGGCTGCCCTCAACATGCTGGCCACGGTGGGGTCGTTCGTCATCGCCTTCTCCACCCTTGTGTTCATGTACAACGTCTGGTTCTCCACCAAGAAGCAGCGCATCCCGGCCGGCGACGACCCGTGGGACGCCCGGACCCTCGAGTGGGCCACCGCATCGCCGCCCCCCGAGTACAACTTCCCCGAGACCCCCGTGGCGCACGGCGTGGACACCTTCTGGCACGAGAAGTACACCGAGGACGACGAGGGCCGCCTGATCCGCATCGACGGCAGCGCGCCCGGCGCCTCGCCCGCCGACCTCCTCATCCGGGGACGGTCGTCTGTGGCGCTGGCGGAGCGGGACGGCGACGACACGCCGGGCAACGGCTCGGCCGGCAAGGGCAACGGCTCGGCCGGCGTTGACTATGGCCACGGTCACGGAGCGGTGCCCACCGCCCACGAGCTCGGCATCCACATGCCGTCGCCCAGCTACTACCCGATCCTCGCCGCCTTCTCGTTGCCGATCATCAGCTACGGCATGCTCTACGGCCGCAGCTCGGGCTCCCACTACGCGGTGGCCATCTTCGGTGCTGTCATGCTCTTCGCCGCCCTCTACGGCTGGGGCATGGAGCCCTCGGCCGAGCCGGACGACCCCGACGACCATCACGACGCCTCCGGGCACGACGACGTGCCAGTACTGGTCGGTGGCGGACAATCGGCGCTGGAATCCGGCAACGGCGGCAGCGGCACGGGCAACGGCGCCGCTGTGCCCGCCGGCGATGACGCCCCTGTGCCCGCCGCCGCCGAATCCAGCTCGATCACCAACGGCGACCCAGCCGCCTCGACGGTTGACGAAACTCCGGCCGCCGCCGGCGAACCACCGGCCACCACCGCCGGAGCCCCCGAGGCCGGCGAGGCCACGGACGGGGCTGCAGCCGCCACGAACGCCGCCGCTGCAGCAACCGACGACACTGAGGTGACCGGCCCAGACGATGCCGCTGCGACTACGCTGTCCGGCGGCTCCGCTGCGGTGCCCACCTCCGGCGGCCCGGCGCCCGCCGCCTCCGGTGGTACCGCTCCGACCACGCCAGCACCCGGCTCCACCGCTGCCGCCGCCGGCGACGCCGAAGCGGCCACGCCGGCCGGCGATGAAGACACCGGGCCTTCTGGCTCGTCCACCGACGACAAGGGGGCATGAGCGTGGCCACTGACATCGCAGCCGCCCCTGCGACGCCGGCTGTCCATGCCGACGGGCACGGGCACGTCACGAACACCGGGCTCTCCAACGAGAAGCTGGCCATGTGGGCGTTCCTCGGATCGGAGTGCCTCCTATTCGGTGCACTGATCTCGGCGTACTTCCTCTACCGGGGCAAGAGCCTTTCCGGCCCCACGCCGGAGGACATCTACGACATCCCGTACACATCCGTGAGCTCGTTCGTGCTCCTGATGAGCTCGCTCACCATGGTGCTGGCACTGGCCGCCATCCAGCGGGGCGACCACCGCCGGCTGCGGGTGTGGCTCGTCGCCACCGCCCTCCTGGGCGCCAGCTTCATCGCCGGCCAGGTCTACGAGTTCACGTCCTTCATCCGTGAGGGCCTCACGATCAAGACCAACCTGTTCGGGAGCAGCTTCTTCGTCCTCACCGGGTTCCATGGCGCGCACGTCACCCTCGGAATCATCATGCTGCTGTCGATCTGGAACCTCTCGCTGCGGGGCAAGCTGCCGCAGGAGAAGTCCGAGGTCGTGGAGATCGCAGGACTGTACTGGCACTTCGTCGACGTGGTGTGGATCGTCATCTTCACCGTCATCTACCTGATCCCAACGTGAGAAGAGGCGCACGATGAGCAGCGGCGCAGTGGATCAGGCCGACCACGTCGAGCCGGCTGGTGACCACGGCGAGCACGCCGGGCACCCGAGCGAGGCCCAGTACATCAAGATCGCCCTCATCCTGGCCGCGATCACCGCTGTGGAGGTCGGCCTCTTCTATACGAAGTTCTCTGAAGCCGCCACCAACGTCACCCTGATAGTCCTGGCGGCGGTGAAGTTCGTCATCGTGGTCGCCTACTTCATGCACCTCAAGTTCGACAACAAGATCCTTCGACGCCTGTTCACCACCGGGTTCATCCTCGCCACCTTCTGTTACGTCGCCTACCTGATGACTCTGGGCGTCTTCATTTGATGCTGGCCCACGTCGGTCCATCCGGTTGGGAATGGCACCCGCATCCGGACGTGTGGCTGCTCGTGGTCCTGCTGATCGCCGGCTACTGGCTGGCCGTCAGGCGCATCGGGCCGTCGCAGGTTCGCCGGGGCGAGCCGGTGGTGACCCGCCGCCAGGTCACCCTCTACGCGGCGGGCGTGTTCGCCCTGTGGGTGCACGCCGACTGGCCGGTCCACGACATCGGCGAGCACTACCTGTTCAGCGTCCACATGGCCCAGCACATCGGCTTCACCCTTATCGCCGCGCCGCTCATCTTCCTCGGCCTGCCGCCCTGGCTGGTCCGGTGGATGGCCCGCCCGCGCGGCCTCCGTTTCGTGTTCACCAAGCTGACGCGACCTCTTCCGGCCGCCATCGTCTTCAACACGGCCGTCGTGTTCACCCACTGGCCCACGGTGGTCAACGCCGCCCTGCGCAACCACCCGCTCCACTTCGCCCTCCACGCGCTGATCGTCTCCAGCGCCCTGCTCATGTGGTTCCCGGTGCTCAACCGCGTCCCCGAGCTGCCCCGGATGACGCAGGGCATGCGGCTCGTCTACGTGTTCCTCCAGTCGGTCATCCCCACCGTCCCGGCCTCGTTCCTCACCTTCGGCAGCGGCGTGCTCTACGAGTTCTACGCCGGTGTGCCTCGGCCGTTCCCGATCTCCGCCCTCGACGACCAGCAGGTCGCAGGCGCCCTGATGAAGCTCTACGCCGGCCTCCTGCTCTGGGGGGTGATCGCCGTCGCCTTCTTCCGCTGGTATGCCAAGGATCAGCGAAACGAGATCGACGACGTGCTCACCTGGGACGACGTGGAACGGGAGCTGGCCCGCACCGAGCCCACCCACACCGAGCCGGCCCACCCCGCCCCACCCGTTCCGTGACCGGCCCGGGAGGCCGGTCCATCGAGCAACTCGCTGGCGCGACATCCCGAAGGGATGGTGCACCAGCGACCGGCCGCCGCCGGCTCGTCCTGCTGATTGCCGGGGCAGCCGTGGCGATGGTGGTCGCAGTGTTCGCCTTCCGGCCGTCGGGCGACCAGGTGGCGGCCACCGGCGCAGCGCCCACATTCTCCGCCGTCGACCTGCAGGGCAAGCCCGTCCGCCTGGTCGACTACCGGGGCCGCACCGTGCTCCTCAACTTCTGGGCCTCGTGGTGCATTCCGTGTCGCAAGGAGTTCCCGCTGCTGCGTGAGGTCGAGGGCACCACGGTCGACGGCACCGAGGTGGCCGTGCTCGGTGTGGTGTTCAACGATCAGCCTGCGCCGGCCGCCGACTTCATGCGTGAGCAGAAGGCCTCCTGGCCGGGGCTCCAGGACCCCGAGGGAAAGATCGCCGACGCCTATGACGTGGCCCTCCGCCCCGGCATTCCCGTCACCGTGTTGATCGACCCCCTGGGCCGCCTCGCCGAGCGCCATGTGGGAGAACTCCGCAAGGAGGACCTCGACCGCCTCCTCGCCTCCGCACCGGCTGGCGCCACCTCCACGACCTCGTCCCCTCCTGACGGAACCCCCTGACGGCCGGCGACGGCGCCTTCTGGCCGGCAGATCGTTCCGAAGTTCACGACGCTTCACCGACCAGAAACGGCAGGACACCGGGGTCACCCCCGTGCGCAGGACGACCCCGGGCCCCGCTCGCCCTCGGACCACCCCGCCACGTCGACCACCGGCCAGAAGTCTCCCGTTCTCGGGTCCTGTTCGTACGGGACCGGCGGGTCCGGCTGTGACGCGATGAGCGAGACGGCGGCGACCAGGCGGTCGACGTCGTCGGTCGACGTCGACAGGCCGGCGCTGGCCCGCACCGCGCCCGGGATCTCCCGCCGGTCGCCGGCCAGCACGGCGCCCCGGTAGGCGGCGACCTCGGCGGGGGACAGGCCGAGCAGGCGGAGCAGGTAGGGGTGGGCGCAGAAGCAGCCGTGGCGGACGCCGATGCCGAACTCCGCACTCAATCGGGCCGCCACCAGGGCGTGGGCGACGCCCTCCACTACAAAGGTGGCCAAGGGGAGCGTCGGCGTCGACAGGTCGGGGCCGAGCAGGCGGACGCCCGGCACTGCGGCCAGCGACGACCGCAGACGACCGGCCAGCACCGCGTCGTGTTCCTGGATCGCCGGCCAGCCGAGACCGGCAAGCGCGGCGATGGCGGCGTCCAGCGCCACGGCGCCGATGACGTTGGGCGAACCCGCCTCCTCCCGGTCGGGCGGGTCGGTCCAGATCACCTCGTCGAGGTCGACCAGGTCAACCGCCCCACCGCCGGCCAGGAACGGGTCCCCGTCCTCGAATGCGGCGAGAGGACCGACCAGGATGCCGGCCCCGAACGGGGCGTACATCTTGTGGCCGCTCCAGGCCAGGAAGTCGGCTGCGCCGGGTAACGGGGCGTGGGGGGCGAGTTGGGCGGCGTCGACCAGCACGGGCACCCCCCGCTCGTGGGCCGCCTCGATGATGGCTTCGAGTGGGGGCAGCCACCCGGTGACGTTCGAGGCGCCGGAGACGGCCAGCAGCCGGGGGCGGGGCGAACCGTCGAGGACCGCGACCACGTCGTCCGCCGTGAAGGTGCCGTCTTCGCCGCAGTCGACGAACCGGCGTTGGCAGACGCGCGCCCATGGCAGGAGGTTGGCGTGGTGCTCGATGACCGTGGTGGCGACGACGTCGTCCGGCGCAAGGCGGAGCCGGTAGGCGAGGTGGTTGATGGCCTCGGTGGTGTTCCGGCACATGATCGCCACATCGCTCGCCGACGACTCACGACCGGCGAAGGTCAGCGCCGACGCCCGGGCGTGCTCGTAGGCGGCGGTGGCCTGGCGGGACCGGAAGCCGGCGCCCCGGTGCACGCTCGAGTACAGCGGCAGGAAGTCGGTGACCCGCTGCGCCACCGCCGGCAGGGCGCCAGTGGACGCCGCCGCGTCGAGGTTCAGGTACGGACGGTCGACACCGTCGATGCAGGGCACCGGGCCGCCGTCGCCCACCAGCGCCACGGGGAGGCTGCCGGCGACCACAGGGCTTGCGCCGGTCGGAGGAGCGGTTCCCACCATGCAGCGAGGCTACCGACCGCCGGCCATCGAGCCGTCCATGCCGCCCGCCCTCGTAGTCCGTCCTCTCGGACAGGTCTGTGGAACAGAGCCGGAAGAACCCGTACACTCCTGACGTTCGCGACCGACCCGAGGGATCGAATGGCGGAACTGCCCCGAGAGCTCGAGTTGGCGGTCGGCGAAACCTGGACCGCGCAGCTCGATGTGTCGGGCGGCGGGTACCGGTGGCACGCCGATGTCGTTGGTGACGACGGGATCGTCGAGGCGGCTACCGACTACGCGGAGGGCGACGTGAAGAAGGGTGGGTGGCGCGGCGACGTGGCCACCGTCAGGGCCGTGCGGCCGGGAAGCGTCGACGTGCGCCTCGTGCAGCGCCGGTCGTGGGAGACCTCGGGCGGCGGCGACGGGCAGTCCATCCGGGTGACCGTGCGCCCTGCCTAGGGCGCCGACAGAAAGCGGGTACGTCACATGGCCGACAACACCATCACGCCTCGGACAGTGCAGCGGTTCGGGTGGCTACCCGACCTGCCCGACGCCAGGGATCACCTCTTCTCGGCGCCCCAGGCCGTCCTCGACGACATGCCGTCCAAGGTCGACCTGCGGCCGGGCTGCCCGCCCGTGTACGACCAGGGCGTACTGGGCAGCTGCACGGCCAACGCCATCAACGCCGCCTTCCAGTACCTGCAGAAGTCCCAGAAGAGCAAGGACTTCATGCCCTCCCGGCTGTTCGTCTACTACAACGAGCGGGTCATGCTCGGCACGGTCGACACCGACAGCGGTGCCATGATCCGCGACGGCGTGAAGAGCGTGGCCAAGGCCGGGGTCTGCCCCGAGGACATGTGGCCCTACGACATCACCCAGTTCACGGTGAAGCCGACGAAGCCGTGTTACACCGAGGCGCTCAAGAACCAGGCGCTCGTGTATCGCCGGGTGCTCAACACCAGCCTGCACCAGCTCCAGGGCGCCCTGGCCAGCGGCACGCCGGTCATCTTCGGGTTCTCGGTCTACGAGAGCTTCCAGGGCCAGGACGTGGCCAGGACCGGTGTCGTCCCCCTTCCTCCGCGCGGCGAGAAGCTCCTGGGCGGCCACGCCGTGCTCGCGGTGGGCTACGACGACGCCACCCAGCGCTTCCTCGTGCGCAACTCGTGGGGTGCCGGCTGGGGTGACGACGGGTACTGCACCATGCCGTACGGCTACCTCACCGACTCCGGTCTGGCGCAGGACTTCTGGGCGATCTACGCGGTCGAGGCGACGCCCACCAAGAAGGCGGCCAAGGCCACCAAGAAGGCGGTCAAGAAGCCGGCCAAGGCACCCGCTGCGGCCAAGACCACCAAGGCCACCGCCCCCAAAGCGGCCAAGAAGGCGACCAAGGCCCGTTAGCCG
Source organism: Acidimicrobiales bacterium (assembly GCA_046596195.1). GTDB lineage: Bacteria > Actinomycetota > Acidimicrobiia > Acidimicrobiales > JAHFUS01. The sequence goes on from JBKJNA010000230.1 coordinate 22,392, forward strand.
GCGGGAGGGAACACAGCATGGCCAGTATCGGTGACGTCGTGCTGAAGATCCGGGCGCTGGTGACGCTGGACCCGATCCCTCCCGCTGCCGGCAGCAGGGGGACCAACCTGGGGATCAAGCAAGAGTTCTGACCGGCGGGCGGCAGAATGAGGCATGAGCCCGGGTCCCGACGACGCCTACGCGCCCCTAAGCGGTCCGGCCGGATGGCTGCCTGCGGTGGAGGATGCGTCGGCCGCCTCCGCCGGGCGACTGCGTGCGCCGGCGCACCACGCACCGGCGTGGGTCGACTTGGTGCACCAGCCTCCAGCGTGGGCCGACATGATGCACCAGGGGATGATGCTGGCCGCCGCCTACCGGTCAGGCGCGCTGGCCGGCCTCTATGACGGCGACGAGGACATGGCGTCCGGCCTGCTCGCCGGTGTGGTGCGGGCCGGGTCGTGCGGCGCGGTGGTGGCGCCCCACGTGCTGGCGATCCACGACGCCCTCGCGCTGGCCCGTGACGCGGCCGCCGCCGGGGTACCCGCGACCGAGGCGTGGATCCGGCAGGTGCACGCGGTGGCGTGCGCCCCCCAGGTCACCCACCCGGAGCCCGGCGACCACGGTGCGCACGACCACCTGCTCGGGCACGGGGACTACAAGCACCACCCGAACGACGTCCGCACGGCGGCTGGCGACCGGCTGGTTTTCGCGCCGGTCGAGCTGGTCGCCTCCGAGATGGCGGCCCTGGCGGCGGCCCTCGGCAGCGAGGCGTTCGACGCCCTCGGTGCCGTGTCCAAGGCCGCGTACTCGCTGCACGCCGTCACCCACGTGGGGCCGTTCGCAGCGGGGAACGGGCGGGCGGCCAGGGTGCTCGCCTCGATCCCGCTGCTCGGCGGGGTGGGGATTCCCTTCGATGTCCCCCTGCCCTGCGCCGGCGCCTACCGCGCCGCCCTGACCGCGGCCGGGCGCGGTGAGCCGTCCCTGCTGGTGGAGCTGGTGACGCAGCGGTGCGCCGGCGTGGTGGACGAGGTGGAGCGCGCCCGCTCGGAGGCGGGCACCGCCACCGGCGTCGCCTCCGTGCGGCAGTGGGAGCGCAGGGTGCTGACGGCGAACCGGCTGCACGAACTGCTGGCGCCGGCGGCGGAGGCCGCCCTGGCGCGGCACCGCGGACGCTCCGACCTGGGCTGGATGGCGGACCTGGCCGCCGCCGAGGTGGTGGCCCCGCCGGCGGGCGACGAGGCGTTTCGCTTCGACGCCGCGCCGGTCACAATCGATGTACCGACCGGCGGTGGGACAGCGGTGCAGGAGGTGCTGGCCCTCACCGCCCACCCGGTGGCCGGCCCGGACGACGTCGTGCTCCTCCGGGCCGTCGGCGCCGAAATGGATCTCGCTGTGCGGGTGGGCGAGGTGGCCGGAGCCGCCCCGGCTGCGTTCACCGGTCGCCTCGACGCGCTGCTCGACCGGGCTGTCACCGCCCTGGCCGTGCGGGCGGCGGCCGCGGAGGACGACGACTGATGGGGGTCGACGCCGCCGGGGAAGCGAGCGTGCCGCCGGTGGTGGCACAGGTCGCTCCGCTGCTGCGGGGCTGGCTGCACGTGCTGTGCTTCCTGGTGGCCGTACCCGCCGGCGTGGCCCTGGTGGCCGGTGCGCACACGTCGAGCGCCCGGGTGGCGGCCGGCGTGTACGCCGTCGGGCTCTGTGCCCTGTTCGGGGTGAGCGCCGCATACCACCGCCTGCGCTGGTCGCCCGTCGGCCGGCGCCGGATGCGCAGGCTCGACCACGCCATCATCTTCGTGATGATCGCCGGCTCCTACACGCCCTTGTGCGTTGTGGCGCTGGGCGGGAAGTTGGGCCTCGCCATCCTCGCCGCGGTGTGGGCCGGCGCCGCCCTCGGCGCGGGTGTCGCCCTGTTCGAGGTGGCTAGCAAGCCGGCCCTCAGCCTGCTCGGCTACATCGCCCTGGGCTGGATGATGGTCGTGGCGCTGCCCCGGCTGTCAGAGCGGATCAGCGGGGCCGCGCTCGCCCTGCTGGTGGCGGGTGGGCTGCTCTACACGGTGGGCGGCTTCGTGCTTGTCCGTCACCGGCCGGACCCGATACCCGCCGTGTTCGGCTACCACGAGGTCTGGCACGTCATGGTCGCCGGCGCGGCGGCGTGCCACTACCTCACCATCGCCTCGGTGGTTCAGGCGAGGTAGAGGATTCAGGCGGGCGGGGTGGCGGGTGGCGTGTCGCCGTCGCCCTTGGTCTTGTCGAGCTTGGCGGCGAGGTCGTCGAGCTTCACGAGCTTGTCGTGGTGCTTGCCATTGGTCTTCTTGTCCACGAAGTCCGTGGCCTTGCCCACGCCGGTCGCGATCTTGTCGCCGTTCTTGTCCACCACCTGCTTGGCCATCCGGACGAGCTTGGCGAGGTTCACGTGGTCGCTCCTTGAGGCGGGTGCTCGTGCAACAGTCGCATAGCCGGAGGGCCTATGGGGACGAGCGACGAGCGATCGCACGATCGTCACCTGTAAGACTGCGCTGGTGAGCGTGGAGCCCCTCCTTCGGATCACCGGGCTCACCAAGCGCTACGGCCCGGTGGCAGCCCTCGACGGGCTCACGGCCGAGGTGCCGCCAGGGCTCATCGGCGTGGTGGGGGCCAACGGCGCCGGCAAGACCACGCTGTTCCGCATCCTGCTTGGCCTGGCCAGGCCCACGGAGGGGACGGTCGACGTGGCGGGCATCTCCGTGGCCGCTGACCCCGTCGCCGTGCGCTCGCGACTCGGGTACATGCCCGAGCACGAATGCCTCCCGCTCGACCAGACGGCGGCCGATGTGGTGGCCACCTTCGGCGAGCTCAGCGGCCTGCCCGCCCGGGCCGCCCGCCAGCGGGCGTCGGAGGTGCTCGACCTGGTTGGTCTCGACGAGGCCCGCTTCCGCCCCATCGGCGGCTTCTCCACCGGCATGCGCCAGCGGGCCAAGCTGGCCCAGGCGCTGGTGGGCGGGCCCGACCTCGTCCTCCTCGACGAGCCAACCGCCGGCCTCGACCCCGCCGGGCGGGAGGAGATGCTGGCCTTGGTGGCCCGGCTCGGCATGTTCGGCATCTCGGTGCTGATGTCGACGCACCTGCTCGACGACGTGCAGCAGGTGTGCCACCACGTCCTCATGCTCGACGCCGGTCGCCTCGTGGTGTCGGGCCCCACCGACTCGTTGCTCGAGCGCACCGGCACCGTCACCGTCGACGTGGGCCATGGCGCCGCCGCCGAGCACCTGGCGGCCGAGCTGGCGCGGCGGGGGATCAGCGCGGCGGTGGTGGACGGACGGGTGGAGGCCACAGTCGACGGCAACGACCAGCTCGACCGAGTGCGCGACGCCATCGCCGACCTGGGCCTGCCGCTGTACCGCATGGGATCCAGGCTCACGTCGCTCGATGACGTGTTCCTCCAGCGGGCGGGCCGGCCGTGAGCGAGCCCGCAGGGCGAGCGGGGCCCGAGCGGCCCTTCGAGCGGATGAGCGAGCCCCGGTGAGCGCCACGACGGCTGGCGCCGGCGCCGTCTACGACCGCGGCTACCGGCCCTATGAGGGCCCTCGGGGCGGGCGGCGGGCGGCCACCCTCGCCTTGTACCGGGCGTCGATCCGCCGGGCGCTCGGGCTGCGACGGTCGTGGCGCCAGAAGGTGGCGCCGTTCGTCCTGCTCGGCATCGTCACCATCCCCGCCATCGTCAACGTGGGCATCGCCTACGTCACCAGGGACCGCATCGGGAACCCGATCGAGTTCATCACCTACCGGGAGTACGTGGGGGTGTCGAGCACGCTGCTGGTGTTCGTCGCCCTGACCGCGCCCGACATCATCTGCCCCGACCGGCGCCAGCGGGTGTTGCCGCTGCTGTTCGCCCGGCCGCTCACCGGCGCCGACTACGTGATCGCCAAGGTGGGCGCCATCTTCTCCATCCTCTTCGCCTTCTCGTTCCTGCCCCAGGTCGTGCTCTTCGTCGGCCAGACGCTGGTGAGCGACAGCGCCATCGACTATGTGCGGGACAACGCCGAGGTGCTCTGGAAGGTGCCGCTGGCCGTCGTCGTCCTGGCTGCCTTCTACGCCGTGGTGGGCGTGGCCATCGCCTCGTTGGCCAGCCGCCGCATCGTGGCCGGGGCCAGCTTCATCGGCCTCTTCCTCGTGTCGTCCATCACGTCGGCGATCCTCACGGGCGACCCCGAGGCGGTCGACCACATGGGCTCGCTCGGCGCCCTCGTCAACGTCCTCGCCCTTCCGATCTACCTGCGCGACATCATCTTCCTCGGCCATGTCGACGCGGAGTCGCCCCTGACCGGGGTGGCCAGCGGCGGGCTGCTGGCGGTGATCGCCTACCTCGTCGTGGCCGCGGTCGCCGCCGCCGTCCTGCTGTACCGCTACCGGTGGACGGAACGATGACCGACGCCGGCGACCCCGCGTTCGCCCCGGCGGCCACGGTCGAGGTGACGAACGCCTCGGTGTGGTTCGGGCAGAACGTGGCCCTGTCCGAGTTGAGCTGCTCGTTCGGCGCCGGCGTGACCGGCCTGCTCGGTCCCAACGGGGCGGGCAAGACCACGCTCATGCGCGCCATCACCGGGCTCGTGCCGGTGAACCAGGGGATCGTGCGCATCGAGGGACGGGACCCTCGCACCGACCGGTCCGTGCACGCCCGGGCGGCACTCGTCCCGGAGGACGAGGCGGTGCCGGCGGGGCTGACGGCCCGCCAGTTCGTCGCCTACGTCGCCGATCTGCATGCCATCGGCGGCCGGGACGCACCAGACCGCGCCCTCGACCAGGTGGGCATGCTCGACGTGGCCGGCCGCAAGGTCGACGGCTTCAGCAAGGGCATGCGCCAGCGCACCAAGGTGGCCGCCGCCCTGGTTGCCGACCCGTCGGTGCTGGTGCTCGACGAGCCGCTCAACGGCGCCGATCCTGTGCAGCGGGCATCGCTGATCGACCTGTTCCGCCGCCTCGGCGCCGAGGGCCGCACGGTCATCGTCAGCTCCCACGTGCTGCACGAGGTGGAGCGGCTGGCGGACCGCATCATCGTCATCGTCCACGGGCGCCTCGCCGCAGCCGGCGGCCAGCGGGCCATCCGCGACGCAATGAACGACCGTCCCCGCCACGTGCTGGTACGGGCGGGCGACAACCGGCGCCTGGCCGCCGCCCTCGTGGGTCTCGGGTCGGTGAGCGGCGTGCGGGTCGACGGCGCCGACCTGGTGGTGTCCACCAGCCGGGCCGCCGAACTCGCCCTGGCCCTGCCCACCGTGGCCCGCGACCTGTCCGTCCACCTCGACGAGGTCCGCCCCCTCGACGACTCCCTCGAGAGCCTCTTCCGCGAGCTGGTCCGATGAGCCGCCCCACGGGGGCCACCTTTGCGGGCGCCGACCTCTGGAATCCGGGGGTCCACGCCGCACAAACCGCCGGCGGGGAGCGGCCGTCGGCGGTAGCGGCGCCTAGGCGGGACCGGTGACGGCGGCGACGAGACCGGCGGCGCCGGCGGGCTGGACCGGGACCCGGTTGCGGGCCGTCGTCGAGTACACGCTGCGGTCGTGCATCGGCCGCAAGCGCTGGCTGGGCTGCCTGCTGCCGTGCGCCGGCGCCCTGCTGTTCGGGCTCCTGAGCCTGGCCATCGACGCGCCTGGGAGCGAGGCGTTCGCCCGGGTGGCGGCGGACGGGATCTTCGCCCTGGTTGTGCCCATCGCCTCGCTGGTGATCGGCGACGCCGTGCTCGGCGCCGAGGTCCGCTCGGGCGTGTTCCACTTCACCTGGCAGACGCCCACACCGCTCGGGTTGATCGTCGTGGGGCGCTGGCTGGGCGGCTGTATCGCCGCTTTCGCCACGGTTGTCCCCGCCTGCGCCGTCGCCGCCCTCGTCGCCGGCCAGCCCGGGGCGGCAGGGCCGGCCGCGCTGGCGGCGGCAGCGGGCGCAGCCGCCTACATCTCGGTGTTCATCGCCATCGGGTGCGTGGCCCGGCGGGCGGCCGTGTGGTCGCTGGCCTACGTCTTCCTGGTCGAGCGGCTGCTCGGCACCGCCCTCACCGGCATTGCCCAGTGGTCGCCCATGTGGGAGGCCCGGGCCGTGTTCGTCGACTTCGCCCCCGGCGTCCCCGAGGGCCTCGCCCGCGACGGCATCCCCGCCGGCGCCGGTGCCCTCGTGCGCCTGTCCCTCATCAGCGTCATCGGCCTCCTGGTGGCCAGGCGCCGCCTCGGCCGCCTCCGCCTGTCCGGCGCCGCCGACTGAACCTCGGGGCAGCCTTCAGCGGGAGCATGGGCCCGCCCTCACCATGGGATTCAGCGGTGCTCGGGGTTGGCGAAGTCGAAGCGGCCCCCCGGCGTCCCACTCGGAGCGCTGGTTGCCGTGGGCGGGGATGCCGCCGGCGTCTTTGAGCATGCGGGCCAGGTGCAGCAGGTTCCACGTCATGAACGTGGTGTTGCGGTTGGTGAAGTCGTTCTCCGGCCCGCCTGATCCCTCGTCACCCTCAGTGCTCGAAGGACCATGAACGGCCTAGTCCCATCGGAATGTGCCTTGGCGTGGCGGGAGGCCGTGCGTAACGTTTGGGCTGAAGGTCCCGGCTTGCACGGGCCCGACCAACGGGAGGCGCTGTGGCAGGCCAGGGCTGGCAGCAGGTACTTCGTACGCAGGCGGGCTGGCTGGCCCTTGTTGCCGCCTTGGTGGTCGCCTTGGTGTTCTCCGCACTCACCGGGTCCTCCGGCTACGCCTTCCTCACCAGCGCGGCCCGATCCTCGGCCGTGGCCCTCCTGCTCGGCGTGTCGCGGGCCTCGCTGCACATGGGCCACGTGCGGCGGGTGTTCGCCCGCCACGACTCGATCCGGGCCGACATCGCGGCCGGCGGGGGGCTGGCCCAGCGCCTGTCCGTCTGACGAAAGCCTGAACAGCGAAAGGATGGGACTTCCGGCCGGGAATCCCAGACGGGCTAATCCGCCGATCCTGAAGATTCGGCCTGGACAACCGCTCGAATTTGACTAGGGTAATCCTTGTCCCGCCCCCCGGGAGCTACGGAGCCCCTGGTTCGTCCAGGGGCTCCGGCGCGTCCGGACGCAGGTCAGCGGCGCGGCGCCGCCCACCGCCGGCTAGCCAGTGGGCCGCCGGTACCCTGACCCGATGGCGGGCGAGGCGGTGGTCGAGCTGGACGACGTCCACCGCTCGTTCGGTGACGTGGTCGCACTCGACGGGCTCACCCTGCGGGCCGACGCCGGCACCGTCACCGTGCTGCTCGGGCCGAATGGCGCCGGCAAGACCACGGCCGTGCGCATGATCACGGGCGCCCTGCCGGCGGAGTCGGGCCTGGTGCGGGTCTTCGGCATGGACCCGTCGGTCGACGGGGAGGCGATCCGGATGCGGTGCGGGGTGGTGGCGGCCAAGCCGGCGCTCTACGACCGCCTCTCGGGCTACGACAACCTCCGCTACTCGGCCGACCTGCATGGGCTCGGCCACGACGCCCCCATCGAGGAGAGTGCCGCCCGCTTCGGTATCGACGACGCCCTCGGCCTGCGGGTCGCCGGCTATTCGACCGGCATGAAGACCCGGCTGGCGCTGGCCCGGTCGGTGCTGCACGACCCCGATCTGCTCCTGCTCGACGAGCCCACGTCGGGCCTCGACCCGGAGTCGTCCCACGCCGTGCTCCGGTTGATCGACGATCTGGCGGCGGCAGGCAAGACCGTGGTGATGTGCACCCACCTGCTGCTCGAGGCCGAGGGGCTGGCCGACCAGGTGGTGATGCTCGAGGAGCTGTACTTCGTGGTGCGCAGGGAGGCGGCCAGGGTCGTCGGTCCGGCCCCCGCTCCGCCGCTGCCCGATGGCCACCTCGATGAGGACCGGGCCGGGCGATCGGCATGAGCGTCAACAGGCGGCGGATGCTCACCGTGGCCCGCACCGACCTGCTCGTCGGACTGCTGGCGTGGGTGGCCGCCGCCACGGGGTTGTGGCGAGGAGCCCGGGCCGTCACCCGGCCCAGGCTCCTCGGCATCGACGGTCTTTAGAGGCGGTGTCCCCGGAGGGGTTGCGACGACGGACCGGCTACTCGAAGCGCTCGGCGATCACGTCCACCAGCCGGCGGCCCGCCTCGGCGGGGGTGGCGTCGGCCCGCTCCAGCGCCACACCGACGCCCAGCAGCACCGAGCCGCCGGCGGCCAGCCATGCCCACGTCGGCACGCCGGCCAGGGCGCCGAGGCACTCCACCAGGGTGACGGCGACGAGGAGGCCTGTGCCGACGAAGAGGGGACCGGCCAGGCGATGCCAGCCTCCACAGGCCACCGCCGCCACGCCGACGGCGCCGGCGATCACCGCATGCCACGCCGGCCCGCCGCCCAGGCGCTCGGCCACCGCCGCGCCGCCCAGGAGGGCGACGGCCGGGGCGTAGGCCGTCCACGAGCTGAGCGTGCGGTTCCGCCTGCCGTGCCATCCGGCCGCGACCAACTGGAGGGCGACGGGGGCGACGTACGGCTCGAGGGCGGTGACGCCGGAGGCCTCGAGGTGGCCGACGATGCCGAGGGTGGTGGCCATTGCGCCCACGTGGGCCAGCCCGAGTTGGCCGGTGCCGATGCCGGCGGCTGCCAGCAGTCCGCCGCTCACGATGATCGCGTCGGCCAGCATGCGTTGGTCGCCCGATGCCAGGGCCAGCCCGGCGCCCACGCCCAGCACGGCGGCGGAGACCAGGGGCGCACGCCACTCGTCGTCCACCACGGCCGCCATGCCGCTCCACACGACGGCCGCCAGCACGAGCGCCAAGCCAGTCTGGGGGACGTCGAAACCGGCCTGGGCGGCCAACATGCCCACCAGCGCCTGGATGGAGGCGGCGGCGGCGAGGCCGGCGATGCGGTCGCGCAGGCGCAGGGTGTCGGCCACCAGGAGGGCGGTGGTGAGGGCGATGACGGGCAGCCCGGCGGACGGCTCCAGTGCCAGTGCGAGGCCGGCGGCGGTGAGCATCGCCAACCGGCCGGCGTGGCCGGCGACGGCGTCGAAGCGGTGCAGCGCAGTCGCCACCAGCCAGGCCTGGGCGACGAAGAGGGCGAGGGCGAGCCTGTCGGAAACGACCGGGCCGGCCTGGGTGCCGACCGTGAGCATGGTGCCGGCGGCGGCGCACGCCACCGCCGCGGTGCCGAGCAACCGCACCCGGGCCACGTGCCCGAGCCGCCCGACAAGGGCCGCCCCCATGGCCACGACGGCGGTCGAGCCGGCGCCCGCCGCCAGCGTGGCCACGGAGGAGACCGAGGCGGCGGCCATGGCGACGGGTGCCCACAAGGCGAGGCCGGCGCCGGTCACCTGGGCCCCTGGGGTGCCCGCCCACAGCAGGACAGCGGCGGCGGCGAGGAGGGCGCCGGCGGTGGCGGGGCCGGACGCAGTGCCCACCTCCACGGCGGCCACGGCGGCGAGGGCGCACCACACGCCGGTCGCCGGCGCGGCCACGGCCCGGACGGCGTCGGCGAAGGCCGGCGCGCTGGGTCGGCGGCGGAGGCCGGCGACCGCCCACCCGAGGGCGAGGGCGGCGAGCGAGGCACCGGCGCCGGGCTGGGCCACCCAACCGGGGCCGTCCGTGAAGACGTCGAGGCCGGTCTCCACGAAGGGGGCGCCCAGCACGAGCAGCGCCGTCCAGAGCCCGCCGACCACGGCCGCGCCGACCTCGGCCACGGCGGCCACGGTGCGGGCCGGGTGGCGCCAGAACACATCCCGCCCGCACAGGACGGCCACGACCTGGGTCACGAGGAAGGCGACGGGCAACGCCAGCCAGGTGATGTCGCCCGAGATCCCTGCGGACGCCCACGTGGCGGCGACGCCGCTCAGCCCGGCCGCCACGGCCAGGCCGGCCAGGGCCACGTCACCGCGCGCCCGCGCCTCGCGGCCGAGCACCACGGCGGCGGCCAGGCAGCCGGCGAGGGCCACGATGCCCCCGTCGGCCCCCAGCTCGGCCAGGACGCCGGCACCGAGCCCTGTCCCGGACAGGGCCGACCGGACGGCCAGTCCGAGCACCGGCCCGAGGGCGGCGAGCATGGACCACGCGAGGGCGCGCTGGCGGTCGCCGATCAGGTGGGCGGCCACCGCGGCCACGGCCAGGGCGGCGACGGCGGGCACGGGCGACACCGCCGCGATGCCGACGGCCAGCACCACCATCGACAGCGTGGCCGCCCAGGCGAGGACGACGGATCGGGAGGCGGCGGCGAGGCCGCCGAGGGCACCCACGCCCACCACGCCCTCGGCGACGACGATGGCCCGCCAGCCGATCGACGCCCGCAGGCCGAGGCCGGCCACGTCGATCGGCAGGAGGAAGGCGCCGAGGTGGAAGATCACGTCGCCGGTGGCGGGCAGCGTGCGCCGCACGGCCCGGCCGCCGGCGATGCATGTACCGGTGACGCCCCCGATGATGGCCAGCTTGGCCATCTCGGGGAGGCGGTCCCAGCTGACGGCCGTGAACACGGCGGCCGCCGCCAGCAACAGGAAGGCCCCGGTGCCGGCGACCCAGGTCGCGGCAACGGGGCCGGTGGACGGCGGGCGGGGCACGGCCCCGCCCTCGGGCTCTGCGGTGAAGGTCTGCATGCCTTCGAGCCTGAAGGAGCGCCGCCGAGAGGCCCATCCGTCCCCGCCCCCAAATGCCGCTGGGGTTCCCCCAACAAGGAGCCGAGGAGTGACGGGCAGCACCATCAGCTCGCCGAGCAACCTCCGGTTGCGAAGGCGAAGCTATTCCAGGCCGTGCTCCACCGCGTAGCGGATGAGCTCCTGCTTCCTGCTCAGGTGGAGCTTGCCGAGGATGTTGCGGACGTGGTTCTCCACCGTCTTCTCGGCGATGTAGAGCTGCCCGCCGATCTCGCGGTAGGTGTGTCCCCTGGCCACCAGGAGCAGCACCTCGCGCTCACGCTCCGACAAGGGGTTGGACCCGGTGGCCGTCTTGGCCATGCGGCGGAACTCCCCCAGCACCAGGGCGGCCAGGGCGGGGGAGAACACCGGCTCGCCCTTCGCCGCCCGCACCAGCGACGCCCGCAGCTCGGGGCCGGGGGTGGACTTCACCAGGTAGCCGACGGCGCCGGCGGCCACCGCGTCCAGCAGGTCGCGCTCCTGCTCTGACACGGTGAGCATCACGATGCGGGTCTGTTCGGCGCAGGTGCGGGCGACCTTGATCCCACCGCCGCCGGGCATGTGCAGGTCGCACACGACCAGGTCGGGCGACGTGGCCCGGATGGCGGCGATGGCCTCTTCGGCCGACCCCGCCTCGCCTACGACCGTGAAGCCGTCGCCCAGGTCGTTGCGCACGCCGTCGCGCCAGATTGGATGGTCGTCGGCCAGCACCACCTTGATCATGGGAGCCACAGTCGCACCTCCGTGCCGCTGCCGCTCGCGCCCGCCACCTCGACGCGCCCGCCGACCTCTTCCATGCGGCCGCGGATCGACCGCGACAGCCCGACTCCCTCGGTGGTCGTGGCCGGCTCGAACCCGCAGCCGTCGTCCTTCACCGAGCAGAACACGCCGTCCTCGTCGTCCACGAAGATCACCACCTTTGTGGCCCGGCCGTGCTTGCCGGCGTTGGTGAGCGCCTCGCCCACCGCACCGGCCAGGGCCGCCACCGATGCCCTGGGCAGGCCCAGGTCGTCGGGCACCAGCACCTGGGCTCGCCCGCCGAAGACATCCTCGAAGCGGGCGGCGGCCGAGCGCAGCGCGGCTCCGAGGTCGGTGGCCGCAGGCTTGGACCCGAAGAGGAACTCCCGCAGGTCGCGCTCCTGCTCGCGGGCCAGACGGGACAGGGCCGGGTCGCCGGCCCGTCGCTCCACCACGGCCAGGGTCTGGAGGACGCCGTCGTGCAGCGTGCGGGCCACCTCCTCACGGGCGCGGGCGCCGGCCACTTCCTCCCGGGCGCGCACGATCAGCCGGTAGACGTAGCCCGCGACCCCGCCGGCCAGGGCATAGAAGACGACGGTGTTGGTGAGAGACAGCACGCCCGTCGACGTGTAGCCGCCCACGTCATTGAGCAGGGTGGACCCGACCCTGGCGACGCCCATGGCCACGCCGGCAGCAGCGCCCCACCCGGGACCGAACGCCACCCCGGCGCTGAGGATGCCGACGAGGGGCCAGGTGGAGCCGATGGACTGGCCGGACAGGAACACGGTGCCGGGACGCCGGGCCCAGCCGTCGAGGGCCACGAGGGCGGCGCCGACGGCCAGTTCGACGGCCACCGGCCCTGGTGTCAGCAGCCGTCGGGGGTCGGCGCGCCACAGGCTGGTGTCGACGACGGTGACGGCCAGTGCGCCGCCCACCAGGATGGCGGCCAGACCCGGGCGGGCCAGGTCATGGCGGGAGACGCCGAGCACCACCGCCATCCACGCCCACGCCACCCACCGGAACATGGCCAGCCCCTGGAGTACGGAGCGTTCCACAGGTCAACGGTAATGGGACCGCCCGCCGAAGCGGCGGCTCAGCAGCCGGCGCCGCTCCGGATGGCTGCGCTCCGGCCGCCCTCGGCCACCTTTGCGAGGCCGGTGCGGATGGCGCCGAGCTCGTCGTCGGCGAGCAGGCCGGTGAAATGCTGTTCCACGCCCCGCAGGTGCGTGGGCGCAGCCTTGCTCAGCCGGGACAGGCCGTCCGGGGTGAGCACGGCGAATGCGCCACGGCGGTCCGTGCGGCACACCGCCCGCTCGATCAGGCCTGCCGCCACCATGCGGTCGACTAGGCGGGTGAGCCCGCTGCGGCTGAGCACCAGGCGGTCCGCGAGGTCGCTGAGCCGCAGCCGGTGATCGGGCGCCCGGTTGAGATGGAGCAGCACTTCGTACCAGGTGAGGGCCAGGCCCTCTTCCTCCTGGAGCTCGCGGTCGAGGCGGTCGACGACGGTGGCGTGGGCGGTGAGAAAGGCGCGCCAGGCGGCCAGTCGCTGATCGTCGAGCCCGTTGGCCACGGGCCCATGGTAGCCGTGTGGACGGGAATACAAGTTGTATCTGCAATGGTTGAGCAATCTACAATCCACCCGAGGAGTTTTCATGACCACGAGCACCGCAATCGCCACCAGGACCGTGAAAGGCATCGAGCTGCCTGTACCAGGCACCTGGGTGATCGATCCTTCGCACTCCAGCGTCGAGGCTGTCGCCCGGCACATGGTGATCTCCAAGGTCCGTGGCCGCTTCGACGCCTTCGCCGGCACGATCGTCGTGGCTGACCGCCCAGAAGACTCCTCGGTGGAGCTCACCATCGATGCCGCCAGCATCTCCACCGGCGACGCACGGCGTGACGAGCACCTGCGCAACGCCGACTTCCTGGAGACGTGCACCTACCCGCACCTCACGTTCAGGAGCACCTCGATCGAGCCGGCCAGGAAGGGCCGCTGGGCACTGACGGGCGATCTCACGGTGCGCGACGTCACCAGGCCCATCACCGTCGAGGTGGAGCTCGAGGGCGTGGGCTCGGCCTACGGCGGCCCCCGGGTGGTGTTCTCGGCCGCGTTCGACGTCGACCGGGAGGACTACGGCCTCACCTGGAACATGGCGCTGGAGACCGGCGGTGTCCTCGTCGGGCGCCAGCTCGGGATCGAACTGAACATCCAGGCCGTGCCCGGACAGCCCGCCGCCTAGCCGCGACCCTCGGCGCGCCGGGCGGGTCGGGGTTGGTCAGTTCGTCGCCCAGCCACCACGATGGGGAGATGCTCCAGGTCCGGGACCTCAAGGTGGAAGTGGGTGGGCGGCTCGTCGTCCACGGCGCCACCTTCGGCGTGCGCGCCGGCGAGAAGGTCGGCCTGGTGGGTCGCAACGGCGCCGGCAAGACCAGCATGTTGTCGGTCCTGGCGGGAGAGGCGCCCCCCGCCGGGGGCACCGCCCTACGCCAGGGCGCCCTCGGGTTCCTGCGTCAGGAGGCCCGCCCGGCGGGCAGCGGCGTGGACGCCACCGCCCTGTCCCACGTGCTGTCCGGACGTGGCTTCGACGAGGCGGCGGTGCGGATCGAGAAGCTGCGCCTCGCCATCGAGGAGAATCCGTCGGACCGCAACGTGGCCCGCTTTTCCAAAGCGGAGGACGCCTTCTCCCAGGCCGGGGGGTATGCGGCGGAGGCCGATGTGCGCCGCATTGTGGCCGGCCTCGGCCTGTCGCCCGACCGGATCGATCTGCCTGTGCAGGTCCTGTCGGGCGGCGAGCGCCGGCGGGTGGAGCTGGCCCGGATCCTGTTCGCCGGCAGCGACCTGCTCCTGCTCGACGAGCCCACCAACCATCTCGACACCGACGCCAGCACGTGGCTCCTCAACTTCCTCCGGTCCTATCGGGGGGCCCTGCTGGTGGTGAGCCACGACCTGGCCCTGCTCGACGAGGCGATCACCCGTGTCCTCCACCTCGACGAGGGCGAGGTGGTGGCCTACAAGGGCACCTACAGCCAGTACCGGGCGGCCCGGGAGCGTGACGAGGTGCGCCTGGCCAAGCTGGCCGAGCGCCAGGCCGGCGAGATCGACCGCCTGTCCTCGCTGGCCGACTCCATGCGGGGCCAGACGGTCAAGCGGGCCCGCATCGCCAAGTCGATCGACACCCGCGTGTCCCGACTGGAGGCGGTGGCCGTCACCGGCCCGGCCAAGGAGCGGCGTTACCGCGTGCGCTTCCCGCCGGCGCCACCGAGCGGCCGGCTGGTGCTCGATGTGGAGGGTCTCACCAAGAGCTACGGCGGGCCGCCGGTGCTCGACGACGTCGACCTGTCGGTGGAGCGCGGCCAGCGCCTGCTGGTCATGGGCCTCAACGGCGCCGGAAAGACCACGCTCCTGCGCATCCTGGCCGGGGAGACCACGGCCGACGCCGGCACCGTGCACCTCGGCCACGGCGTGTCCAAGGGCTACTACGCCCAGGAGCACGAGGGGATCACCCGCGGCAAGGACGTGCTCACCCATCTGCGGGAGGACTGCGCCCTCCCCGACCAGGAGCTACGGGGGCTGCTCGGCATGTTCGGGCTCGTCGGCGAGGTCGCCTTCCAGGACGCAGCCACCCTGTCCGGCGGGGAGAAGACCAAGCTCTCGCTGGCCCAGCTGGTGGCCGGCCGCCACAACCTGTTGTTGCTCGACGAGCCCACCAACAACCTGGACCCGCCCTCCCGGGAGGCGGTGGCCGAGGCGCTGGCCGCCTGGCCCGGCTCCATGGTGCTGGTGAGCCACGACGCCACCTTCGTCGAGTCGCTCGCCCCCCAGCGTGTGCTCCTCCTCCCCGAGGGCACGCTCGACTGGTTCAGCGAGGACATGCTCGACTTGGTCGAGTTGGCCTGACCCGCTCCCCTGTTCCTTCTGGGTAGGGGCAACGACCGCTGGGTCGTTTGCCGCACCGAGAAGCGCTCAGCGGGGAAGGAGGCGGACCCGGGAGAGCACCCGCTCGGCCACCCGCAGATGGTGCGAGCCGGCGTGCACGCCGGCTCGGGCGATGTCGAGGGCGTGGACCTCGTCCGCTCCCCGAAGCAGGCCCGTGCGGGCCCAGGCGTCACCGTGCACGGACTCGACGGCGTCGGCCAGGTCGCCCGCCGCCTGCGACACCAGCTCGAGCACGTCCTCCATGGACTGCCCGCCGGCCGCCCCGGCCACCCGACCGTCGCCGGGATCAGGCCCGAGGTCCACCGCCGCGCCGTCGTGGACCTGCACCTGCGTGAGCGACCGGGCCGCCGCCGCCATGCCGTCGGCCGCAGCGGCAGCGTGGTCGAGGGCCGACGCCTCGCCGGGGCCCGGCGACCGGTGGGCGATCGCAGGGTCGGCCTCGTCGGGACGCACCAGCAGGCCCCGGAATCGGCGCAGGAACGAGCGGGCGGCGGCGACGGCGTCGGCCGGGCCCACCGACCGGTGGTCGAACCCGCACGCCGGGCAGCGCCGGGGCGACTGGGCCATGCCGCTACCGTACGCCCGTGCCAGCCAGCAACCCGGCAGGACCGTCCAGTGAGCAAGCCGGCACCGCCCCGCCCCCGCCCGAGGGCGGGCCGATGGTCGTCGGCCCCGGCGTGGTGCAGCTCGACACCCTGCTCGGCGGGTGGGAGCGGATGACGGCCGGCTACCTGGTCGAGGGCGAGGCCCCCGTGCTGGTGGAGACGGGCAGCCAGTCCTCGGTACCCACCCTCCTTGCCCTGCTGGACGGCCTCGGCATGGGCCCGGGGGACCTGGCCGGCGTCATCGTCACCCACATCCATCTCGACCACGCGGGCGGGGTGGGCGACGTGGCCCGCGCCTTCCCGAATGCCACCGTGTACGTGCACGAGAAGGGCGCGCGCCACCTTGCCGACCCGACGCGCCTCGTGGCGTCGGCGGCCCAGGTCTACGGCGACCTGCTCGACTCCCTCTACGGCCGCCTCGACCCCACGCCGGTCGAGCGCATCCGGGTGCTGGAGGACGGCGACGAGGTGGTGGTGGGGCCGGGCCGCACGCTCACGGCCGTCGACTCGCCCGGTCACGCCAAGCACCACCTGGCCGTGCACGACTCGGAGAGCGGCATCCTCTTCGCGGGCGACGCCGTCGGGGTGCGCCTGCCTGATGCCGGCGTCCTGCGCCCGGCCACGCCTCCGCCGGACTTCGACCTCGACCTGGCGCTGGCGTCCCTGCGCCGCTTCGCCGACCGCAGCCCGTCGGGCATCGCCCTCGCGCACTACGGCCTCGTGCCCGAGCCGGGCACGGTGCTCGAGGAGGCGGCTTCCACCCTGTCGGCCTGGGCGTCGGTGGCCGAGCAGGCGTGGCGCCAGGGGGCTGACGTGGCCGCCGCCCTGGAGGCGGCCTTCGCAGCCGAGCTGGCGGGGGTCGACGAGGCCCACCGCCAGAAGCTGGAGACCCTCAACGGCGTCCACTCCAATGCGGCCGGCCTCCGGCGCTGGCTCGACCAGCGCGCCGGGGCGGCTGCACCCGCCGGCCCGGCCCGGTGACGGCCCCGGCCGGGGAGAAGACCGACGGCCACGGGCGGGGCTGGGGCCCCCGCCTCGTGGAGGAGGCCGGGGTCCCTGGTCTCGCCTCCCCTGCGCTGCGGCTCGCTCGGGACTCCGCTGGGGCCCCGGCCGGGGAGAAGACCGACGGCCACGGGCGGGGCTGGGGCCCCCGCCTCGTGGAGGAGGCCGGGGCTGGGGCCCCGGCCGGGGAGAAGACACAGATCGAGGCAGTCATCTTCGACTGGGGCGGCACCCTCGCCACCTATGCCGACATCGAGATGCTCGACATGTGGCGCCTGGCCGCCCGCCACCTGGCGGCGGACCGGGAGGAGGAGGTATGCGCCCGGCTGGTGGCGGTGGAGGAGGCCTCGTGGGCCCGCATCGCCGTCGACCAACGAAGCACGACGCTCTCCTCCTTGCTCGCCGCTGCGTCCGCCGACCTGGGCCTCGACCTGGCCGAGGCCGTGCTGGAGGAGGCGGCCACCCACCATCTCGACGCCTGGACGCCCCACGTCCGCCACGACCCGGAGGCGGCGGCCACCCTCGCGGCGCTGGGTGACATGGGCGTCCGCATGGGCCTGCTGTCGAACACGCACTGGCCGCGGACGTTCCACGAGCGCTTCCTCGAGCGGGACGGACTAGCCCGGTTCCTCGACGTACGGTGCTACACCAGCGAGCTGCCGTGGACGAAACCTCACCCTGCGGCGTTCAGGGCCGTCCTCGACCCACTGGGAGTGACCGACCCAGCACGAGCCGTGTTCGTCGGTGATCGACCCTATGACGACGTGCATGGCGCCAAGCGTGCCGGCATGCGCACGGTGCTCCGTCCAAATCCCCTCGTACCGAACTATCCTGTCGAGCCGGATGCGACGGTGACCAGCCTCTTCGAGCTAGTGGACCTCGTCAAACAGTGGAACGACGGTTGAAACGCACCGTTCGCGCCGAACCCGTTTCGGTCATACCGGGATCTTTTACGTCCGTGCTAACTACCTCTTGACGCAGACTGACCACTAGCCCATTCTTGCCTCACCGGCGCCAGAATGGGCCGTATCCATACCGGGGCAACTTTTCGAGACAGGTGGGACTGTGGAAAAGAAGAAGTTTGGTGTACGACTCGTCGCGGGTGCGGCAGCCCTCTGCTTGACAGCAGCGGTTGCAGCACCCAGCCAGGCCGGAGCGCAATCGGCTGAAGGGGTCGGTACCTCCAAGGCATCGCAGACCCTGTTGAGCCTTTTGCTGGGAGGCGCCGATGCGCCCCTCCTGAACCTCGGCGTGCTCGCCGATACGGCCCAGAGCACCATCGACAGCGCCCTGCAGCCGGCTGGTGCAGTCTCCAAGCTGGTGCCGCTGTCGATCGTGTCCGGGCCGCTGCCCGGCCTCGCCGGCATCACCGGCCAGCTGCCGACCTTCGAATCGAAGACGCCCGGCGGCAATCCCGCCGTCAGTGGTGCCGCTCTCAACCTGGCCAGCCCGGGCGGCGTGGCCGGCATCCCGCTCGGCCTCCTCGGCGGCTCGCTCATCCCGACCAGCCTCACGTCGGCCCTTGACGGCACCGGCGCCCGCTCGGGCCTCGATGCCTCGCTGGCCAACCTCTCGTTGGTGAGCGGACTGCTCAAGATCAACAGCGTGAGCAACAAGCTCGGCACCTCTGCCGCCCTTCCGGCCGCCACCGGCACCCGCGCCCTCAACATCGACGCCATCTCGCTGCTCAGCCTGGGTGACCTGCTGGCCGGCCTGAACCTCGACCTGGCCAAGCTGCCCCTCGGCACCGTCAGCAACCTGCTGTCGGCCCTCAAGCTCCCGCTGGCCCTGCCGGGTGGTGCCGCCGACCTGCAGTCGGCGGTCACTGGCCTCACCACGACGATCACGGGCGTCCTCAACCAGTTGGCCCTGCCGGGCGTGCTGCCCACCGATGTGGTCAACAGCCTGCCCGTCGTGAGCGGCCTGTTGAGCGGCATGTCGCTCACCTCGCTGATCCCGCTGGGCGGCACCAACCTGGTGCCGGTCGACCTCGGTGCCCTGGGTCTCGGCACCGTGTCCAACCTGCTGGGCACCCTCCAGGGCACGCTGCAGGGCCTGCTGAACACAGCCCTCGGCACCCTGGGCAACCTGAGCCTGCTCAAGCTCGACGGTGCCTCCATCGGCGCCACCACCAAGGCTGCCGACACGCTGGCCAATTCGGCCGCCGACGTCACCGGCAAGCTGGGCGGGCTGAGCGTCCTGGGCCTGAACCTCCCCGGCCTCGACCTGCTCTCGGTGGGCAACACGGTCAACGCCGTCACCAGCCAGCTAAGCGGCGTGCTCGGGATCATCGATCCCTCGCTGAAGGACCTGGTGAAGGTGGGCGTGCTCGACAAGTCCACCAGCGTCACCGCCGCCAACGGCTACAACAACGCCCTCGCCGGCATCGACGTCCTGTCCGTGAAGATCACGCCCCCGGCCCTGCTCACCAACCTGGTCGGTAGCCTCACCGGCAACGGCGTTCTCTCGTCGCTGGGTGCCCTCACCGGCGCCGGCCTCACTCCGGCCGCCGCCACCGCCGCCCTCCCCGTCCTCGGTGGGGACATCCTCGGCCTCGGCAGCCTGCTCAACCTGCCGGCCACCGTGGGCGCCCTCACCAAGGGCCTCACGCTCAAGGTCGGGTCGGTCCAGTCGGCCTCGCAGTTCCGGGCCGCTGCCGCCCCGGCGCCCGCCCAGGTGGCCGCTCCGGTGGACTCGCTGCCCCGCACCGGTGCCGACACCCGCACCCTCGGCCTCCTGGCCGCCGGCATGGCCGCCCTGGCCCTCGGCGTCCGCCGCTGGGCCCGGCGTCCCGAAGCCCTGATGGACTGACGCACTCCGGTCCACGCAGCAACTGAGAAGGGGCCCTCCGGGGCCCCTTCTCCGCGCGAACGCCCAGCGCAGAGCAGCCGAGCCCGCACGCCGGCCGGGTCGCCCTGCTCAGCCTCCATCTCGATGCGATCGCGGTCGCCGGGCTGACCATCCGTCACCCGCCGGCGGGCAGCCCCGGGCGGCGGTGCCGTTCTCGGCGGCCGCAACACCGGCATGCGGTGTCCGTCCTTGGCGTACGCCGGCGGGCAGGTGAGCGGCGGCGTGCGCACCGAGTCGGTGCGGGTGGGCGCCACGGTCGTGCTGCGGGTCACGAGCGACGTGGCCGAGGAAGTGCACGTGCACACCTACGACGCGATGGCGGACGTGGCCGCCGGCCGGACGGCGGAGGTCCGGTTCACGGCGACGATCCCCGGGCGGTTCGAGGTCGAACTGGAGAAGAGCGGCAGGCAACTGCAGGTGCTCGAGGTCCGGTGACTCCGTCACTGATCCTGGCCCACGGGCTCGGGGGGCAGGCCGACCTGCCCCTGCCGGCGTGGATGTTCGGGTACGGGGCGGCCGCCGCCGTGGTCGTGTCCTTTGCCGCCCTCGCCCTGTTCTGGCCGACCCCCCGTCTCGAACGGGGCACACGGGAACGGGTGCTGGCGCGCACCACGGTGCCGGCCCTGCGGGCCCTTGCGCTGGTCGCCCGGGCGGCCGGGCTGGCCGTCTTCGTCGTGGTGCTGGCGGCGGCGGCCGTCGGCGACAACTCGCCCCGCACGAACCTGGCCCCGGTGGTCGTGTACGTGGTGTTCTGGGTTGGCGTGCTGTTCGCCAGCGGCCTGCTCGGCGACGTGTGGCAGGTGCTCAGCCCGTTCGACACCCTCGCCGCCATCGGGCAGCGGCTGCGTCCGGACCGCCGGCGCACCGCCGCGGGGCACGCCGGTGCCCCGACGGTCGACGACGTCCACGAGGTCGACGTCGACGACGATGTCGACGACGACGGCGGGCACGAGGGCGGGCACGAGGGCGGGCACGAGTGGTGCTACTGGCCGGCCGCCGCCGGGTTGCTCGCCTTCGTGTGGTCGAGCTCGTCTATCCCGACCGGGCCGTGCCCCGGAACCTGTTCGTCCTCATGGCCGCCTACACCCTGGTCGTGCTGGAGGGTGCGGCCCGGTGGGGAAGGGGCTGGCTGCGCGAGGGCGAGGCGTTCGCCGCCCTGTTCGGCGTCGTCTCCCATATGGCCCCCATGCACCGTGCGGACGACGGGCGGCTGCACCTGCGTGCTCCCTTCGTCGGCCTCGCCGCCCTCGAGTGGCGCCCGGGGCTGGAGGCGGTGGTGTTCGTGGCCCTCGGGTCCACCACGTTCGACGGCGTCACCCGCACCCGCTTCTGGCTCGACCTCACCGGCGACCTGAGCGGCGACTCCGCCGTCCTCGCGTCCACCGCCGGGCTGGCGTGGGCCATCGCCACGGTGGCCCTCGCCTACATCGGCGCCATGCGGGTGGCCGCCGGCCTGGTCGCCGGTCCTCGACGCCCGAGGAACTCCGGGCCGCCTTCATCCACTCGCTGGTGCCGATCGCCCTCGCCTATGCGGTGGCCCACTACTTCTCGTTGCTGGTGCTGGAGGGGCAGGCCACCATCGCCCTGGCCAGCGACCCGCTGGGCCGGGGATGGGACCTGTTCGCGACGGCGTCACACGTCGTCGACTTCACCCTGGTGTCGCCGCTCACGGTCGCCGCTGCCGACCGCCGGGCTCCGCCGTCACTCGTGGTGACCGTCGCCGAGAACTTCCTACCGTGGTAGGATTTCGGTCGTGGCCGTGACGAAATGGTCCGTCAGCGTGGAACAGGCTCTCGCTGCCCGCGTCGAGTCCCATGTCGGTGACAGGGGACTGAGTGGATTCGTGGCCCGCGCCGTCGAACATGAGTTGGAGCGGGACCTGCTCGATGAGTACCTGCTCGAGCTCGAGGGCGAGTTCGGCGCCGTGCCGAACGGTTTGGTCGAGCAGTTCGACGAGTTGTGGCCGTCCTGATCCTCGACAGCGAGGCACTCTCGGCACTGGCCCGACCCAGACGAGATCTCGATCGCCATCAACGCGTGCGCGCCGCGATGCGCAGCGCCCACGACCACAACCACCCGGTCCGGGTCCCTTCCGCCGTGCTCGTCGAGCTTTACCGGGGCGCGGGCACGGATGAAGCCATCGACGCCGTCCTGGCACGGGGCTTCGCTCAGGTCGTCACCACCGGCGCCCGGATCGCTCGCATTGCCGGGCACCTTCTGGCCTCGCTCGACGCGGGCAGCGAGATGGCCGTCGACGCGCTGGTCGTGGCGACGACGATCCGTCTGGGTGGCGGCATCGTGGTCACCCATGACCCCGACGACATGACGGCACTCGCCGCGGCCCACGCCAACGTGAAGGTGGCGAGGATCTGAGCCTGCCGATAGGAGTCGCCCTTGCATCCTGTCGTACCGCCGGTGGTGACAACCGAGCTGGGCGCGAACCGCCTGGCTCGGGCTCGGCTCTCCCCAGCCCCGGAACCGGAAGGATGGCGCCATCTGAGGTCCAGGGCGCCCGAACTCGCCTCGCCACGGGTAGCCTGAGAACGTGGCGTCATCTCACCAGGAGCACGGCCTGCCTGACGCGCTTGACGACTGGATCGCCGAGGTGGGCGAGGGCTATATCGTGGGCTTGGTTGAGGAAACCAGGCGGGGCGTCGCCGACGGCACGATCCCAGCCTTCAGCGACAAGTATGCCTTTCTCCGGCACCTGACGCGAGCCTCACTCGACAAGCCGGCGTGACCTGGCGGGTCCTGACGACCCCAGCCTGTGAGCCAGATTTTGAGGCGCTCAGCACAGAGGATCGGGCTGCCGTCGTCGAAGAGCTGTTCGGCTGGGCCGAGGAAGGCCCACCGCGGACCTACCCCCGCAGCGTCGGCGGAGCGCTCATCTTCAACGACCCGCTGTCGTGCGGGTACACGGTGAGCTACTTCGTGGACGACGCCGCTCGCTACGTGGCGGTCGTCCGCCTGCGCAGATCACCTGGGTAACACGCTGGGCCTCGACCTCTAGCTCATCCCCTGACTGTCGCCCGGGGCGACCACGCTCCGCGGCCGGACCGGGGCGGCTGCGAAGGGCGAGGAGGGCGGGCGCTCGCACCACATCCGCACCACGGACTCTGCACGGCACCACATCCGCACCACGAAATGAGCGGTCATGGCGGTCAGCAATTGGGTCCTATGGCCACTCGCCAACCGGCCCCGAACATGCCGCTGACCTGGCCTTTCGTGCGAAAGTCCAGGTCAGTTGGCGGAGGGGGTGGGATTTGAACCCACGGTGAGGTTGCCCCCACAACGGTTTTCGAGACCGTCCGGGTCGGCCGCTCTCGTACCCGACTTCGGGGTAAAAGCCCTGGTCAGGGGCCTGGAGGCCTTGGCGGCGGCGAGGACGTCGACGTGCTCGCACCCCATTCGCACCCCACGCTTCGCACGAGCCCGGTGTCGCCGCCACTGGCCGCTGGGCGCCGCCATCACTCCTCGTGACCGTGACGCCGGAGGCGTCAGCCGTGGTGCGACGCCCTCCTTGAGCCCGTTGTGCACGAGAGGGCGCAGGCATGGGGACGGGTGCTGTCGCTTAGCTTAGTCCCGGCCCAATGGGCACCCGGGCTCGGCCCGCCTCGTGCGGGCGCCGCCTGCAACGGGCGATACGCTGAAAACGCAATGTCGCGGCTCGATCGGATCAGTTCTGACGCCTCAATTTGTCATGGTCAGCCGACCGTCCGCGGACTTCGCTACCCAGTCGCCGACTTGCTCGACCTCTTGGCCTCGGGTATGACGATCGAGGAGATCCTCGAGGATCACCCCGACCTTGATCGCGACGACCTCCTCGCCGCCCTCGAGTTCGGGGCCCTTGCCTCCGGGATGCGGCGGGTCGTACCCCTCGGCGCTGCGTGAGGTTCCTGGTCGACGCGCAGCTCCCCGTTCGACTGGCCCGGCAGATCTCAGCCGCCGGTCACGATGTCCTCCACACCGCCGAGCTGCCCGATGGCAACCGAACGACCGATGCCGAGGTCGCCCGGCGAGCAGACGCCGACGACCGGGTGGTGGTCACCAAGGACCGTGACTTCCGCGACGGCCACCTCCTGCGGTCGACTCCACGGCGCCTGCTGATCGTCGCAACCGGCAACATCAGCAACAACGACCTCCTCGCCCTGTTCAGCCTCCATCTCGATGCGATCGCAGCCGCCTTGGACGAAGTCCGCTTCGTCGAGGTGTGGCCCAACCAGCTCGTGGTACACGAGGACCGCTGACAGCCTCCGAAGCGGTCCCACGCGCGCCGCCTCGTTGCGAGGGTCGCTCCGTATCGGTTGATCGGTCCCTTCCAGCGTGGAGAGCGTGACCGGCGCCGGGAGTCCGCGCCAGCGCCAGAGAGAGGCAGTGATCGTTGGAGTTGTCCTCCAGCCCCTGCGGGCGGGTGCGATCGCCGGTTCGGCGCTGCTCGACGTTCACCTCCGGTTCGGTCGCTGACAGGGGCGGAATGACCGGGCGGCGGGTCGGCCTTCACGTCGGCTCCTTGCTCGGTCGTCAAGTTAGGCTGGTGATGATGTCGATCGACTTCGAAGGGGTCCTCCGCGAGGCGCTTACGCTGCCGACTCAAGCGCGCGCCGCAGTCGCTGCGGAGCTCCTCGCCAGCCTTGACGAGCCGGTCGTCGACGACGCCGACGCCGTCCAGGCGGCCTGGGCCGACGAGCTCGAGCAGCGGGCTCGACGAGCCCGATCGGGCGAGGACGCGGGTGAGCCCTGGCCGGCTCTTCGAGATCGAGTGCGTAACGCTCTCACTCGGTGAGCCTGCCGGTCCGGTTCTCGGCAGAGGCCGCATCGGAACTCAACGCGGCGGCGGCGTGGTACGACGTCCAGCAGCCAGGCCTCGGCGAGACATTTCTCGACGCAGTCGATGCGACGCTCGGCTACCTGTCCGATTGGCCGGGAGCGGGCGCACCGGTACCTGGAGTCCCGGCCGGCCTCGATGTTCGACGAGCCCCCGTGGCGCGGTTTCCGTACCACCTCCCGTATGTCGTCGTCGACAATCACCTCCGCATCCTGGCTGTCGCGCATGACCGCCGGCGGCCTCGCTATTGGGCGCCCCGGGTCGTCGAGTAGCGGAGGACACGAGCGTCGATCCACTGATAGCGGGCCTCGACAGGTGAGCGGGCGTCAGTCGAGACTGTCCATGCCGGAGCTGCCACTACCAACGCTCAGCGTTAGGGGACGTACACCATCTCGATCTCGAAGCGGTACCTCGATTCGCACTCCGAGACATTGAGTCGCAGCACGAGGTCGCTGCTGCCCTCCTCCGCCGTCCAAAGGTCAACAAGGACGTCCCAGTGGCTGCCCATCCACTGAGCAACGGAGCTACGCCAAGTCTCTTCGGGCAGGTCGATCAAGGTCGCTCCATACGACTCGATGTACTCCCGCATCTGGGTGGCGACGTCGCCCGACACCGGCTCAACGCCCTCGACGCCATTCGCAAGCGCATAGTCATGCGCTGCGAGAGCTTGCACGACCTGGCGCAGGACCGGCCTCCACGTCGTTGCCAGCGGATGCTCGGAATCCTCATCCTTGATAGCGGTCCGATCCGCGCCGCCTGGAGTAGCGTTCACTTCGGCTCCCGAGTGGTCGAGCGGAACCAGATCGTAGCCGGGTGGCTCCCATCCGGGCGTCTTCGTGCCGGCCGTCGGGAGCGCTGTCGAAGTGCGGTTGGCAAAATCGGTCGGCACCCGACATTCGCATCGACCAGAGGACGGCTGAATCGTGCGTGTGGGGCCTCGTGTCGAGTACTTCAGCGTGGACGGGATGCGAGTTCATCGTTTGGGTGGTCTGCACCCGACAAAGACCAAGGCCCGGCGGGCCCGCGACGTTGCTGCATATGCTCCGGACTCTGATACCTGGCGCCCGATTGCGACCGCTCCTACCAGTGGAGGAGGCGGCGTTTGGGTCGGACAGGACCTACTGACCTGGGGGGCCGGGTCGGAGTACGAGCCGACGGGAACCGGCTGCCTTGGCTATCGGCCCCAGGAGGATCGGCGGCGCTGGGTGCCCACCGACGGAGCGACGCCCCGGGCCGTGGGCCTGGACTGGCACCAAGCTCTACGTCTGGGTTCCCATCGATCCCCGGCATGATCTGGTCGTCTACCGGCCGGACGATTAGACCTCGACGGACAACGGACGAAGTTCCCACGCGACCTCCCCTGACGACGATGACTAACCCCGAATCCACCGAATAGCTACGGCCTGACGGCCTGACCATCACGCAAAAGTGCCCTCTGAGCTGGGAGAATGGCGGTTACGACACCAGCCAAGACCCCGAGTCGGAGGGCACCTTC
>JBKJNA010000232.1:0-44082 GCA_046596195.1 Acidimicrobiales bacterium
CTGGCGCCGGACGAGTCGGCCCGCGCCGCCTACCGGCTGCCCACCGAGCGCCGGGGCATCTTCGACCTCGGCCCCATGGAGCTCCACCTGGAAGACCCGTTCGGCCTGGCCGCCAGCACCCACATGGCGGCGCCCGCCACCCGCCTCACGGTGTACCCCCGGGTCGACGCCATCCCGCCGCTCCCCCTCACGAGGGGCAACGACCCGTACGCCGGGGCCGACCACCCCACCGCCCTGGCCGCCGCCGGGGAGGACTTCTACGCCCTGCGCGAGTACGAGATCGGCGACGACCTGCGCCGGGTGCACTGGAAGGCCACCGCCCGCCTCGACGAGCTCATGATCCGCCAGGAGGAGATGCCCTGGCAGGGGCGGGCCACCGTACTGGTGGACCTGCGGCGCGAGGTACACAGCCCGGCATCGCTCGAGTTGGCCCTCAGCGCGGCTGCCAGCGTGGTCAGCGCGTGCTGGCTCCACCGCTCGCTCGTGCGGCTGGTGTGCACGGACGGGGTGGACTCCGGGTTCGCAGCCGGCCATACCCACGTCGAGGCGATCCTGGAGCACCTGGCCGGGGCCACCCTGGGCAGGGAGAACGCGCTGGCACCGATCCTGTCGTCGCTGCGCCGGGAGGGCAACGGCGGCGCGCTCGCCGTCATCACCACCGCCGCCGCGCCGGGTGCCGATCTCGACCGGGTGGCCCGCCTGCGAAACCGCTTCGGCAGCCTCACCCTCGTCCTTCTCGAGCACTCGGTGATCGACCCCGGCGTGCCCGGCCACGCCGCCGCGTCGCTGGCCGTGCCCGGCATCCGCACGGTGGTGCGGGTCGGCGCCGACCGGCCCTTCGCCGGCGCATGGAGCGCCGCCTTCACCACCGTCGGCCGCCTCGCCACCGGGGCACCCCGATGAGCGAGCCGATGCGAGCGGGGCCCGAGCGGCCCTCTGAGCGGGGAGCACCATCGGCACGCCATGCCGCAGGGATGGCGGACCGATGAGCGGCCGGCGCCTCGGAAGCGAGGAGGACCGGCTGGCCGCCGAGGCGTCCTTCGGCCCTACCCTCGCCCTCACCGCCCTCACGCTCGCCGTCGCCATCGGCATGGGGCGGCTGTTCGCCGGCGGCGACCACCTGCTCCCACTGATCGCCGCCACCCTGGTGGGCCACAGCGTCATGCTGGCCGGTCGCCGGGCCGGCGCCCCGCTGCCGCTGAGCGCCTTCGCCGCCCTCGCCGGCGTCGCCCTGGCGGGCGCCTGGATCCTCCTGCCCGCCAGCACCACCTACGGGCTACCCGGACCGGGCACCCTCAGCGCCGCCCGGGAAGCGCTGGGCGAGGCGTGGACGCAGTTCGGCGACGTCGTCGCCCCCACCAGACCGACCGACGGCTTCCTGCTGGCCGCCATGGTGGGCGTCGGTCTCACGGCCGTGTTGGCGGACTGGGCGGCGTTCCGCATGCGGGTGCTGTTCGAGGCGGTGGTCCCGTCGTTCACCCTGTTCGTCTTCACCGCCACCCTTGGCGACGGCAGCGGGCGCAGCGCGATGGTGGCCCTCTACCTGGTCACGCTGCTGCTGTTCCTGGTTGTCCACCGGGCCGGCCTGGAGTCGGAGGGGTCGTCGTGGTTCGCCAGCCGGTCCAGGGGGGGGACGGGGGCCCTGGTCCAGGGGGCAGCCGGACTGGTGGCGGTGGCCGTCATCGCGGCCATCGTCGTGGGGCCGCTCCTGCCGGGAGCGTCTGCCGACGCCGTACTGGCGTGGCGGGACAGTGACCGGCCCGGCGGCAACGGGCGGCGCACCACCGTGAGTCCCCTGGTCGACATCCGGGGCCGTCTGGTGGACCAGTCCACCAGCGAGGTCTTCACCGTTCGATCCACCCAGAAGGCGTACTGGCGGCTCACCTCGCTCGACACATTCGACGGTCGCATCTGGTCGTCCGACGCCAGCTACCAGCAGATCGGGCAGCGGATCCCCACCGCACGCAGCGGGCGCGCCCCCACCGCGACAGTGCGCCAGGAGTTCACCATCCGCTCGCTGGCCTCGATCTGGTTGCCCGCCGCCTACCGGCCGGTCCGGGTGCAGGACATCAAGGACGTGAGCTACAACGCCGACCTGGGCAGCCTCATCACCGGCGAGTCCACCACAGACGGGTACACCTACCGGGTCGAGTCGGCCGTTCCCGACCTCAGCGGCGACCGGCTGGCCGGCGCCGGCGAGGCCCTGCCGGACCTGGCCCGCTTCGTCGACCTGCCACAGGTCCCGCGCCGGGTCAGCGACCTGGCCCGCTCCCTCGCCCCGGCCGGCGCCACGCCGTACGAGAAGGCCCTGGCGTTGCAGGACTTCTTCCGCCAGGGCTTCGTCTACGACCTCGACGTCGAGCCGGGCCACGACGACCGGGCGCTGGAGAACTTCCTGTTCGTCGCCCGGCGGGGCTACTGCGAGCAGTTCGCCGGCGCCTACGCCGTGCTGGCCCGGGCCGCCGGCCTGCCCACCCGGGTGGCGGTGGGCTTCACGCCCGGCGAGCTCGAGGGCGACGGGGCGTACCACGTGCGGGGGCTCAACGCCCACGCCTGGCCCGAGGTCTACCTGGCCGGTTCGGGATGGGTGGCGTTCGAGCCCACGCCGGGCCGGGGGGCGCCCGGCGCCGAGGACTACACCGGCGTGGCGGAGATGCAGGCCAGCCCGCGGGACCGCACCACCCCCACCACGGCCGGGCCCGCCACCACCGTCGCTCCTGACGACACCGCAAGCCCGTCGACCACCGTCGCCCCTGAGACCGAGATCGACACCACCACACCCGCGTCCGCCCGGCCGCTGTGGCGCCATCCGGCGATCCTGGTGCTGCTCTTCACACTCGCCGTGGCTCTGCTCGTGGTGGCGGCCGTCCCGATGGTGAAGGCGTCACGCCGGCGCCGGCGGCGGGCGGCGGCGGCCACGCCGGCCGAACGGGTGTGGGTGGCATGGAGCGAGGCGGCCGATGCCGTGGCCCGGGCCGGCGCGCCCCGGCGGCCGGCGGAGACGCTCGACGAGCACGCGACTCGAGCCGGCGGCAGCGCCGCCCTGCCTGCCGGAGCCGCCATGGCACTGGCCACCCTGGCCCGGGACGCAGCCGAAGCGAGCTACGCCCCTGGGCCACTGCCCGACGAGGCGGTGGCGCGCGCCGCTGCCGACGCGGGCACGGTGGAGGCGGCGGTCAACGCCCTGGCCACCCGGCGCCAGCGGGTCGCCTGGCTGGTCGACCCCCGCCCCCTGCTCCCCCGGCGGAGCCGGGGAGAAGCTACGACTGGTCGTCGCGCTTGAAGCGCTTGCCCAATTTGCTGCGCGTTTCGCCCAGAACGTTCGGGAAGCCGCGCTCGCGCACGGTCTGGGTGAGCTCGGCCCAGCCCGCCTTGCCCATCTTGCGGAAGTTGCGCTCGAGCGACAGGGCGCAGACCAGCATGAGAAGGAAGGCGAAGAACCCGATGAAGCGGTTCGAGGCGAACGAGACGATGAGCAGCACGAAGCCGGCCATGAGACCGAGGAAGGCCCACTTGGCGTTGCGACCGGCATGGCGGTAGAGCGTGGTCTCGCTGACGCCCTTGGCGAAAGCGGGGTCGTGCTCGTAGAAGCTCCGCTCGATCTCGTGGAGGATCCGCTGCTCGTCTTCCGAAAGCGGCACCTTTGCCGACCCCTCCTGCCTTCCGCACGGACCCTTTCCGGTCAGGCCATTCTCGCGCACCCCGGAGAGCACAACAACGCGGCCATGGCCGCTTACTGCACCGACCCGTCGCCGGGCCCCCATTGGTGATCCCCCGAGCGCCGCACGGCGACACCCTCGTCGCCGAGAAGGGTGGCTGGGCCCACGGCGGCGGCACCGAAGCGGGCCCGCACGCCGTCCACCGCCCGGGTGGCGTCGGTCCATCCGGGGGCGTCGTCGCCCAGGGTGAGCTGGTGGGCGCCACCGCCCGGCGCCAGGTTGCTCACGCTGACCCCGAGGAGGCGGATCCCCCCGCCGGCGTCCACGCCGTCGAGGAGGGCGCCGGCGACGGCGGCCACGTCGCCGGCCACGTCCACCGCCTCGGGCAGGGTCCGCGACCGGGTGATGGTGGCGAAGTCGTTGAAGCGCACCTTCACCGTCACCGTCCTCCCGGCCAGCGACGCCTCCCGAAGCCGGGTGGCCACCGCATCCGACTGGCGTACGACCTCACGGTGCAGGGCGCCCCTGTCCACCAGGTCGACGGCGAACGTCTCCTCGTGGCCGATCGACTTGGTGGGCCGCTCCGGCTCGACGGGCCGGTCGTCGCGGCCCCAGGCCAGCTCGTGGAGGTGGCGACCGTTGGCCGACCCCAGCCAACTCACCAGGGACTCGACCGGGGCCGCAGCCAGGTCGGCGACGGTGCGCACGCCCCGGCTGCGCAGGCGCTCGGCCGTGGCCGGGCCCACGCCCCACAGCTCGGTGACGTCGAGCGGGTGCAGGAAGGCCAGC
Source organism: Acidimicrobiales bacterium (assembly GCA_046596195.1). Lineage (GTDB taxonomy): Bacteria > Actinomycetota > Acidimicrobiia > Acidimicrobiales > JAHFUS01. The sequence continues at coordinate 4,449 of JBKJNA010000232.1, forward strand.
TCCTCCCCCGGCCGCACCACCACCACGCCCGGCCCCGGCTCGATGCCGGCCCTCGATGCCCTGGGCTTGGCATGGCGCGACGCCAGCTTGGCCAGCAGCTTCGACGGGGCCACGCCCACCGAGCACCCGAGGCCCGTCTCGTCCCGCACCCGCTCCCGGACCAGCGCCGCGATGTGCTCGGCGGGGCCGAACAGGCGCCGGGCGCCGGCCACGTCGAGGAAGGCCTCGTCGAGCGAGATGCCCTCCACCAGCGGGGTGAACGACGAGAACACCTCGTGGATGCGCCGGCTGTAGCCCACGTACCGCGACATGTCGCCGTGCACGAAGACGGCGGCCGGGCACATGCGCCTGGCCCGGGCTGACGGCATGGCCGACCGGACCCCGTACGCACGGGCCTCGTAGGAGCACGACGCCACGACGCCACGGTCGCCTGCGCCGCCCACGATCACCGGCCTGCCGGCCAGCGAGGGGTCGCGCAGGACCTCGACGGACGCATAGAAGGCGTCCATGTCGACGTGCAGGATGGTTGGCTCCGAGGCGGTGCCGTCCACGACCAGATTGTGGCAGGGTGGCTCCGGAACCGGGAGGAGGAGGCTGCGTGCACCGCAACGTGAAGGCGGTTATCGAGGCGGGGAACCTGCTCGGTGTCATCGTGCGGCCCCGCGAGTTCCCGGAGAGCACGCGCACGGCGGTCGATGCCGCGCTGGCCATCGGCGTCGACCTCGGCCAGATCGTGAAGTCGCTGGTGTTCTGCGTGGACGGGGAGGTCGTGGTGGCGCTCGTGAGCGGCAGCAACCTGCTCGACGAGGCCAAGCTGGCCGCCGCCGCCGGCGGCGAGCAGGCGTGGCGGGAGGATGCCGACACCGTGCGGGAGGCCACCGGCTTCCCCGTCGGCGGGATTCCACCATTCGGCCACCGGGAGCCGCTGCGGGTGTTCGTCGACGCCGACCTGCTCCAGTTCGACGAGGTGTGGGCGGCGGCCGGCACACCCCACGTCAACTTCCCGGTCGCCCCCGACACCCTCGTTCGGGGTACCGCCGGTTTGGTCTGCGACCTGGCCCGGGCCGTGGTGTGACGGCTACTCCTTCGGGGGCACCACCCGGCGCACCAGGTCGCGGGCGCCCCAGAGGGTGACGAGCGCCATCGCCTCGGCCACGATGCGGCCCGACATCTTGGACCCGCCCCGCTTTCGGTCCTCGAACACGATGGGAACCTCGGCCAGGCGCCCTCCCGTGCGGGTGACCCGGTAGGCCATCTCGATGAGGAAGCCGTAGCCGGTGGCGCGCACCCGGTCGAGGTCCACCGCCCGCAGGGCCGATGCCCGGTAGGCCCGGTACCCCGATGTGGCGTCCGACGCGGGCAGGCGCAGGAGACCGGTGGCGTACCGGTTGCCCCAGCGCGACAGCGCCCGGCGATGGGCGGGCCAATTCGGGATGACGCCGCCCGGCACGTAGCGCGAGCCGATGACCATGTCGGCGTCCTCCAGCGCGTCGAGCAGCGAGGGCAGGGCGGACGGGTCGTGGGAGAGGTCGGCGTCCATGCCCACCACCGCCTCGTAGTCCCGCTCCAGGGCCCAGGCGAAGCCGGCCCGGACAGCCGCCCCGAATCCCCGGGCGCCCTCCCGGCGCAGCACTGTGATGCGTCCCAGCTCCGCGCCCAGCTTCTCGGCCAGGTCGGCCGTGCCGTCGGGGCTGGCGTCGTCGACCACCAAGATGTCGGCCTCCGGCGCCGCCGCCCGCACCCGCGGCAGGAGCACTTGCACGTTGGCCGCCTCCTCGTAGGTTGGGATCACGATGACGGCGCGCACGGGCGGTCAGCATACGATTCGCCGCCGTGGCGCCTCCGGAGGACCGACGACTCTCCGCCATACCTTCCACCAGGGCGCGGGCCCTCGCCTTCGCCGCCATCCTGGTCGGCGGGCTGTGCGGCGCCCTCATCGGCTCGTCGTTCGTGCGCCTCCAGTGCTCGCGCGACTGCACCACGGCGAGCGGCGTGGCCGGCGTGGTCGGCGGACTGGTGGCTGCGGTGGGGGTGGCCATCGTCGCCGTCCTCGTGCTGCGGGCCATGAACGAGTGGCGGCGGATCGCGGCCGTGGAGGCGGCAGCGGACGACGTGGATGATCCCCCGCTCGATCCCCCGCTCGACGACGGGACCTGAGCGGGCGTCAGCCGGCGAGGCGCAGGATGCGGAAGCCCTCGGCGTAGGGGACGCCCGCCACCTTGCCGCCCTCCTCGGCCCGCTGGTGCACGACCTGGCGGAGCCACTCGGCCGTCTCCCCGAGCTGGCTGGCGTGGCACAACAGGGCCTGGGCCTTGGCTTCGATGGTGGTGGTGATCTCGACCCACAGGTCGGGATCGAGCGTGCCCGACAGGTAGACGGCGTCGACCTGGTGCGGCGACCCGGCGTCGGGGAAGTAATGCGGGTTGGCGGCGGCGGGGGCGACGGCGTCGAGCGTGGCCCAGCCCGTCTCCCGGTGGTCACGGTGGTTGAAGTAGCTGGACCCGAAGAAGGCGGCGGTCGGGTCGGGGCACACCACGACCTCGGGCCGGATGCGGCGCACCAGCTCGACCAACCTTGCCCGCAGGGCGACGGTGTTCTCCACCTCGCCGTCGGGCAGGCCGAGCAGGTGGTGCCCGGCCACGCCCAGGACGGCGGCGGCGGCCTGCACCTCGGTCGCCCGCCTCGCCGCCAGCTCCTCGGGCCGCACCGCCGGGTCGGAGCTCCCCTTGTCACCCGCTGCGCAGATCACCACATGGACCTCGCACCCGGCCGCCGCCCATCGGGCGATGGTGCCGCCGCACGACACCTCGGGGTCGTCGGGATGGGCGTAGACGGCCAGGGCGCGGGCGGGGACGTCGTCTACGGGTGCGGCCATGTGCAGGTTCCTCCGTGCTGTCGATTGGTGGGGCGGTCAGGGGGCGGCGGCGAGGGCGGCGACGGCCCGGTCGATGCCGGTGTCGTCGACGTCGTGGTGGGTGACGAGGCGCACGACGCCCGGGGCGATGGTGCCGGCCAGGACGCCGGCTGCGGCCAGGTGTTCGAGGAGGCGGACCGTGTCGGTACAGCGCCAGGTGACGACGTTCGTGCGTACGCGGACCGGGTCGCAGCCGGCGTCGGGCCAGCGGTCGGCCACCGCCACGGCCAGGCGCCGGGCCCGCTCGTGGTCCTCGGCCAGGCGGTCCACCATGCGCAGGGCCACCAGGCCGGCCGCCGCCAGCACGCCCGCCTGGCGCATGCCGCCGCCCATACGGGCCCGCTCGGCGCGGGCGGCGCCGATGAGGTCCGCCGGCCCGGCCAGCACCGACCCCACGGGTGCGCACAGGCCCTTGGAGAGGCACGACATCACGGTGGTGACCTCGGCCGCATAGGTCGCCGCCGCCGTGGCGGTGGCCACCTCGGCGTTGAACAGCCGGGCGCCGTCCATGTGGACCGCCAGGCCGCCGGCCGCCACCCGCAGCTTCTGGAGGGCGGGGAGCGGCCAGGGCGCCCCGCCCGCCGGCATGTGGGTGTTCTCCACGCAGACGAGGGTGGGGCGGGGCTGGTGGTGCTGCACGGCCTCGAGGGCCCAGGCCACGTCGTCGGGCGACACCGTGCCGTCGCCGTCCGCCAGCGCCTGCATGCGCACGCCGGCATTGCGCTCGGCCGCTCCCCCCTCGTAGATCACCACGTGCTGGCGGGCGCCGGCCAGCACCGTGTCGCCGGGCCGGGTCAGCACCCGCAGCGCCAACTGGTTGGCCATCACGCCGCTGGGCGTGAACAGCGCCGCCTCCTTCCCGACCCGCTCGGCGTACGCCTCCTCCAGGCGGTTGACGGTGGGGTCCTCGCCGTAGACGTCGTCGCCCACCTCGGCGCCGGCCATGGCCCGGCGCATCTCGGGCGTCGGGCGGGTGACGGTGTCCGAGCGCAGGTCCACCACGCCACCGGCCATCGGCGAAGGCTATTGGACGGTTGCGGGGCTGGCGCGAGACTGCGCCGGTGACCCCTCCCGACCCGACCGCCCTGCTGGCACTGGCCATGGAAGCAGCCCTGGCCGCCGGGACGCTCCTGCGCGACGGTCAGGCATCCGCTCCCGCCGACGTGTCCACCAAGACCAGCCTCACCGACATGGTGTCGGAGCTCGATCGGGCCAGCGAGGCGCTGATCGCCACGATCGTCCTCGGCGCCCGCCCGGACGACGCCATCCTCGGTGAGGAGGGCGGCCTCGTCGGACCCGGCACCAGCGGCGTCCGCTGGGTGGTGGACCCGCTCGACGGCACCACCAACTACCTCTACGGCTACCCGGAGTGGGCAGTGTCGATCGCGGCCGAGTTCGCCGGGGAGGCCGTGGTGGGCGTGGTGCACGACCCGACCCACGGCGAGACGTACAGCGCCGTGCGGGGCGAGGGCTCGTGGTGCAACGGGCGGTCACTCCGGGTCGGCGGCGCCCCCACGCTGGCCAGCGCGCTGGTGGGCACCGGCTTCGGGTACGACGCCGCCGTCCGCGCCCGCCAGGGGCTCGAGGTGGCGAAGGTCCTGCCGCACGTGCGCGACATCCGCCGGGCCGGGTCGGCCGCCCTCGACCTGTGCTGGGTGGCTGCCGGCCGTCTCGACGCCTACTACGAGCGGGGCCTGCAGCCCTGGGACTGGGCGGCAGGGATGGTGATCGCGCGCGAGGCAGGGGCCGTTGTCTCCGTGTTGGCCGACGGCACAGCCGTGGCTGCGCCGCCGCAGCTGCACCAGGCCCTGGTGGACCTGCTGGCCAGGGCAGGCGCCGGCGCGTCGAGCTGATCCTCACGCGCACGCCGCCCGTCGGTCCGCCGTCAGGACCTGAGCTGCTCGAGTCGCCGGAGCGGCACGGGCCCGGCCACCAGGTCAACGTCGACGGGGTGCTCGGCCTCCACACGGACAGCTGTGGCCATCGTCTCCCCCTTCGCCGCCTCGCCTTCAGTGTGGCGGATCGCCGCGCAGGCGCGCAGGCGCTCAGGCGAAGAAGGGCACTGCCACCCGCCTGAACTCGTCGGGCTTCACCAGCTTGAGCTCGCCCACGGCGTCGGCCAGCGGGACCTGCACGATCTCGCCCGCCTGGAGCGCCACCATGTTCCCGAAGCCGCCATCATGGACGGCCTCGATGGCGGCGATGCCGAACCGGGTGGCCAGGACCCGGTCGAAGGCGGTCGGTGTGCCGCCCCGCTGGATGTGGCCGAGGATCGTGACCCGGGTCTCGAAACCGGTGCGCTCCTCGATCTCCCTGGCCACCAGGTTGCCGACGCCGCCGAGGCGCACGTGCCCGAACTGGTCGAGCTCGCCCGACTGGAGGGCGAGGGAGCCTTCGCGGGGCGCGGCGCCCTCGGCCACCACCACGATAGTGGCGTAGCGGCCCTGCTCGTGGCGGCGCTTGATACTGGCAGCGATCTCGGCGATGTCGAACGGCTCCTCCGGGATGAGGATCTCGGCTGCGCCCCCGGCGATGCCGGCGTACAGGGCGATCCACCCGGCGTGGCGGCCCATGACCTCGCACACCATCACCCGGTTGTGTGACTCGGCCGTCGTGTGGAGGCGGTCGATGGCGTCGACGCAGATCTGCACGGCGGTGTGGAACCCGAAGGTGAGCTCGGTGGCCGACAGGTCGTTGTCGATGGTCTTGGGCACGCCGATGAGGTCGACGCCCTCGTCCGCCAGCTTGGCCGCCACCCCGAGCGTGTCCTCCCCGCCGATCGGGATGAGGGCGTCGATGCGCTGGTCCTCGAGCGTTGCCAGCACCCGTTCCACGCCGCCGTCGACCTTGTAGGGGTTGGTGCGCGACGAACCGAGAATGGTGCCGCCGCGGGGCAGGATGCCCCGGCACCGCTCCACGTCGAGGGGCAGGGTGGTGTTCTCGACGACACCCCGCCAGCCGTCGGCGAAACCGACGAGCTCGTCACCGAACTCCCGCTCGCCCTTGCGCACGACGGCCCGGATGACCGCGTTCAGACCCGGGCAGTCGCCACCGCCGGTCAGCACTCCAACTCGCATCGTCGCCCTTCCCGCCCGGCCGGTGTGCTCAAGGGGGCCCGTCCGGTGCCCGACGAACACTAGCGATGGCCCGCAATCACCAAGTACGGCGCGTCAGAGTGCTGGCCGCCTTCCTGGCGGGGGTGGCGCTTGCGGCAGGCTTGGGCCGGCCGGCGCCTGCCGCCTCGGCCGAGGACCCCCGCGCCAGGCGTGCGGAGCTGCTCCTGCAGGCGGCGGAGCTGACGGACCACCTGGAGACGTCCGAGGCCGACGTTGTGGCCGCCCAGCTGCGCCGGGCCCACACGGCTGACCAGCTGGCCGTGCTGCGCAGCCGGCGGCGGGAGCGGGCGGTGACCGCCTACATGCGCGGCACTGGGGCATCGGTGGACGCCATGACCGCGCCCCGGGCCTACCTCGAGGTGGTGGCCACCAAGGAGAAGGAGCTGGTCAGCGGGTACAAGGCGGCACTGGCCGGCGTGGCCGAGCAGCAGCGCCGGGCCGAGGAGGCGCGTGGCGACCTCCGTGCCGCCCAGGACCAGCTGGCCGGCATCCAGGCCGAGCTCGACGCCACCATCGCCGCCGACGACGCCCGGCGGGCCACCGAGCTGCGCCTGGCCGACGAAGCCAGGACGGCGGCCCAGGCCAAGCTCGCGGCCGCCCTGGCCGCCGCCCGGGGGCAGGCACAGGCCGGGCCGTGGATCGTGACCGCCTCGGCCGGCGGGTACGCGCCGAGCCCCCTCGACCCGAACGCCCTGCTCCCCCGCCACCGGGCGGCTACCGACCGCCAGATCGCCCTCATGCGCCGCCTGCCGTTCGGGCCCATGACCCTCGGCGTGGCGCTCCCGGCCGGCCTAAGCCTCACCGGCCAGCGGTTCGAGGCCAATGCCTCCTGGTACGGGCCCGGTTTCAACGGCCGCCCCACCGCCAGCGGAGCCATCTACGACCAGGAGGGATGGACGGTGGCCAGCAAGGAGCTGCCCCTGGGCACGCTGCTGGCCGTCAGCCGTGGCGACCGCCGGGTGCTCCTTCTCGTGAACGACCGTGGTCCGTACATCGATGGCCGGGCCCTCGATCTCAGCGCCGCCGCTGCCCGCGCCCTCGGGGTGGGCGGCGTGGCCGCCGTGACGGCGGAGGTGGTGGCGGCCCCGGCCGCCTGACCGGTCATCCCGTTCTGGTCGCCAGATCGGGTTTTCACAGCGGTTCACCGACCCCGAATGAGCGGCGTCAGTCGTCGCCGGGCGGCGTGGTGCGCTGCTTGGGCTCGGTGGCCTTGGTGAGGAGGCCGACTTCGCGCTCGAAGTCGCCCACGTCCTCGAAGCCCTTGTAGACGCTGGCGAAGCGGAGGTAGGCGACCTCGTCGAGCACCCGCAGCCGCTCCAGCACGGCCACGCCGACCTCCTGGCTGGTGACCTCAGGCCCCTCGAGGCGCAGCGACTCCTCCAGCTCGGCGGCCAGTTCCTCGACCCGGTCGGCCACGCCGGCCCGGTTCTTGGTGGCGGCCCGCAGGCCGGCCGCCACCTTGGCCCGCTCGAACGGTTCCCGCTGCCCGGATCGCTTGACGACCACAAGCGGGACCTCCTCGATGCGCTCGAACGTCGTATAGCGCCGGCCACAGGCCAGGCACGCCCGACGCCGGCGGATGGCGGCACCGTCATCGGCGGTGCGGGAGTCCACCACCTTGTCGTCGAGGTTGGCGCACGACGGGCAGCGCACGGCCCCACGCTACGTCGTGCGGGTCACCCACACCGGCCGTCCTGACGCAGTCGACGACATGGCCATATCGGGTCAGCCCAGATTTAGCCAGGGTTGACGCTTTGGTCGACCACGCAGCGTGCCGAAACATGAGTCAGAAGCAGCGAGGACGACGAAGTTCCCCACTTCCCCAGACCTCTCGAAACGGCCGTCGGGCCTCGAAACGGAGAATCAACCATGAGCGACACCATGAGCCAGGACTCGAGCAAGCGTGACAAGCCCAAGCCCAAGCCGAAGCGTGACTACCTGACCGTGTCGGAGGTCGCCGATCTCTTCCATGTGTCGGCCAAGACCGTGGTCCGCTGGGCCAACGACGGGCGGCTGCCCTACATGGCCACCCTCGGTGGTCACCGCCGCTTTCCCCGCGGCCCCATCGAGGGCATGGTCGCCGGCCAACACCGCGGCACCTCCGGCCTGGCCTAGACCACAGCCGGTCTCAACCGGGCGGCAGCTCCAGGCGCTCCCCTGCCCGCAGGGGAGCGCCGTCGCGTCCGGCGGCCAGTCGCTGCACCAGTGGTCGCACATCGCCCGTCGACTGCAGGGCCCGGGCGATCTCCCAGAGGGTGTCGCCCGGCTCCACCACGTAGGACGCCGTCGCCACCGCCACGGCGCCACCGACCGTGACGGGCCCGGCCGCCGGCGCCCGCCCGGAGGACGTGAGGGGCACGTCTCCGGGCACGCCGAGCGCCAGGCCTCCGCCGAGGAGCACAACGGCGACGAGGCTGGCGACGACGCGGCGCCGACGGAACTGGGCGGCCGTCGGCCGCCGGCCGGCCGTGGGGTGGCCGGCGGGCCGCGGGGTGGGGACGACCTGCAGACGGCGCGACCCGGCGCCACACCGGCGGCCGACGGGGATCGGATGGACGAGTGCGGTCACGGTCGGGCTCCTCTCGTAGGCATGCACCCCACGATGACGGAGGGGTGTGACAGTCACGCTGCTGCACTGACCGGCTGGAACCGGTGCTGTGCCGAACGGGTGTTCGCACCACTTCACCACGAACGGGCGTTCGCCGTCAAGGTCTCTTTGGGAACAGATGTTTGCTCTGTTCGGCCCGGACTGCTACGGTCCTCCTGGAACGCACGTTCGCACTCGAGCTCATCACAGCCTTGAGTCACTACAGCCTTGAGTCACTACAGCCTTGAGTCATCACAGCTTGAGTCACTACAGCTTGAGTCACTACAGCCTCGGCCACCGATGCAGGTGCGCCAGCCGCCACGACTTCCCGTAACCGTTCACCGACAGCATCCCGGACAGGAGGGGTCAATGCCCGAGGCAGACACGCCCACCGTGCTCACCGGCAAGCGCCGCGAGATACTCGACTTCATCGCTCTGCAGTTGCGGGAGCGCGGGTTTCCGCCCTCGGTGCGGGAGATCGGCGAGGCGGTCGGCCTCACCTCGTCGTCCACCGTCCATGCCCATCTGGCCACCCTCCAGAAGCAGGGGTTCCTCCAGCGCGATCCCACCAAGCCCCGCGCCATCGAGGTCCGCTACGACCCGGCGTCGGGTGCGGCCATGGCTCGGCGCCCCACCCAGCACGTGCCCCTGGTGGGCGACGTGGCGGCCGGCACCGATGTCCTGGCCCAGGAGAACGTGGAGGAACTGCTGCCCCTCCCGGCCGACTTCACCGGCTCCGGCACGCTGTTCATGCTGCGGGTGCGCGGGGAGTCGATGATCGACGCCGGCATACTCGACGGCGACTACGTCGTCGTCCGCCAGCAGGCCGAGGCCCGCAAGGGCGAGATCGTGGTTGCCGGCATCCCGGGAGAGGAGGCCACGGTGAAGAGGTGGTCCCGCAAGGGCAACAAGGTGGTGCTCACGCCGGCCAACCCCCGCATGTCGCCCATAGAGCTCGACCCGCGCGACGTGAGCCTCTACGGCAAGGTCGTCACGGTGCTGCGCCGCCTCTGACGGTGGGCGGGAGGACGCAGCCGGCGGAGGCTCAGCCGGCGGAGGCTCAGCCGGACCCGGCCCGTCGGCGCACCACCACGGTGCCGACGGCCGCCAGCAGGAGCAACAGGCCGGCGGCGATACCGGGCAGCACCACGTCGTCGTCCTCTGCATCCGTCGACGCCGACGCAATCTGCAACGGCTCAGGCGCAGCCGGCACCGGCGTGTCGGTGACCGCCGGCGCCGGCGCCACCGTCGTGTCGGGCGAAGGAGCCGCCGTGGTGGGCGCGGTCGTGGTGGGCGCAGCCGTGGTGGGCGGGCGGGTGGTGGTGGTGCGCGGAGGTCGGGTCGTCGTGGTCGGTGCCGCCGTCGTCGGTGCGGAGGTGGCCGGCGGGCTGGTCGCAGTGGTGATGGCGCCGGTCGCGGCCATGGCGGCGGCCAGGTCGAGGCGCCCGACGCACGAGTTGCCGCACGCCACACCCTTGTTGGCGGTCGACAACATGATCTCCACCGCCCGCTGCTGGCCCACGCCCCTGGCGAGGAGCAGGGCCAGAGCGCCGGAGACATGGGGCGTGGCCATCGACGTGCCCTGGAGGTAGCCGTACTGGTTGGAGGCGCCCGCCTTCCAGTACGTCGACATGATCTGTCGTGGCTCCGCCCCGTTGCCGCCCGGCGCCACGATGGCCCACTTGGCGCTGCCGGTCGACACCGAGTAGCTGGCGATCTCGTCGTCGGGGCCCGTCGCCCCCACCACGATGGCGTTCACGTTGGCGTAGCTGGCCGACCCCGACAGGAACTGCGCATTTCCCGACGCCACCACCGGAATGGCGCCGCGCGCCCAGGCGTCGTTGAGGGCGGGGGCCAGCGATGCCTGGCCGCCGCCCAGCAGGCCGCCCAGCAGGACGTTCTCCCCCAGACTGAGGTTGACGATCTTCGCGCCCTGGTCCACGACGTAGCGGATGCCCGCCTCCACGTCGGCCAGGTCGGCGCTGTCGCCCTGGAACACCCGCGCCACGACGATCTGGGCGCTGGGGGCGATGCCGGCGATGCCGGCTCCGTTGTCCTTGGTGGCTGCGGCGATCCCCGCCACGTGGGTGCCGTGGCCGGCGATGTCCTGGCCGCCACCGGCCACGCATCTGGCGGCATCGCCGCTCGTGCCAATGCAGCTGGCGTTGGCGACGATCCTGCCCTGGAGGTCCTGATGGTTCAGGTCGACACCGCTGTCGACGATGCCGATCTTCACCCCACCTCCGGTCGTGGCGTTCCACGCTGCGGGCGCACCGATCTTCACCGGCGCCCACTGCTTGCTCCACAGGGGATCATCGGTGGCAGCCGCCGTACCGGCGGTGACGACGGGCACGAGTGCGGCCAGGGCAAGCGCCGAGAGCGCAGCAGAAACACGGAGACGGGACGGCATCGGTCCCATGATCGCACGGTCTGAACGGGTTTCTGACCGCGCGAGACGCCACTTTCGGGCCCAATCGGACACTTGTCTCAAGACGACGCCCGCGGTCCACTCGACCGGGTCGGCCCACCGGCAGCCGCTGTCCCTTTGGCCGGCCGGGCGCCTAGGTTGGGGCGCTCCTTCAACACCGACACCAGGAGGCACCATGCCGACAAGCACCGCCGACGCCCAGTGGGAAGGCCCGCTCAAGTCCGGTTCCGGCACCATGAACCTGGCCAGCGGCGCCTTCGCCGGTGCCTATACGTTCGCGTCCCGTTTCGTGGACGGGGACAGGACCAACCCCGAGGAGCTCATCGCCGGCGCCGCCGCAGGCTGCTTCTCGATGGCCCTCTCGGGCGCCATCGGCGGTGCCGGCCACGAGCCGGTGAAGGTGCACACGACGGCCGACGTCACCATCGCCGCCGATGGCGGAGGCTTCACCATCACGGGCGTGGCCCTGCGCACCGAAGCCGACGTCCCGGGCCTGGACGAGGACGCCTTCCAGGCGTTGGCCGAGGACACCCGGAAGAACTGCCCGGTGGCCCGGCTCCTCGCCGGCGCGCCCATCACCCTCGAGGCCAAGCTCCTGTAGCGAGGCGCGATCCGCCCGACCGCCCGGTTCCGTAGAACGGGCCGTGGCACAGCTCAAAGCGGCCGACCTCGACATCGCCGACGACATCGCCGACCGGGGCTTTCTCGCCGACCTCGTGGCCAGCGGGAGGTTCTGCCGGGACACCCGGCTGGGCGGCATCCTGCACCCCGGCGCGGTGTCCCTGCGCGAGGTCACCGACGGTGACAGCCTCCACGTGATCATCGGCGAGGAGGACAACATCTCGGTCCACATGGACCGCTTCTCGCCGGTGGCAGGCAGCACCGACAGCGGATGCTGCACGTACTCGGTCCGGGCCGTGTTCGCCCACATGGCTGCCCACGTCGCCGCCCAGGTCCGCCAGTTGCTCAGCGGTGCACGCGGCGGGCATCGCTGCCGGCTGCGGTGCGAGCAGGTCGAGGCGGACGACGAGGATCGAGCCCAGGCGCAGGCCCGCGCCGACAGCTAACTACCGGTAGGCGCCCCGGCGCAGTGCCCGCCGGACGGATCGACAACGCTGCGTTCTCCGCCCATCTCCGCTCGGATGCCGCACCCGCGGGAACGAAGAACGTTTCATCGACCCCTGCAACCCGTGGTACCCGCAGCTGCCGACGCGCCGCCCAGCAGCGCCGCCAGCGCCGCGAACACCGTCTCCAGCTGCGCCCGGTCGACCCGCTCCCCCGCCATGTGGGCGACGGTGGGCTCGCCAGGCCCGAAGTTGGTGGCCGGGATGCCCCGGGCCGAGAAGAAGGCCACGTCGGTCCAGCCCAGCTTGGCCCTCGGTGTCGTACCGGCACCCGCCACCAGCCCCGCCAGCAGCGGGTGGCCGAGGCCGGGCCCGGCGCCGTCCGCGAAGTCGAGCAGCTCGATGGTGTCGCCCGCCGCCTCGTCGAGGGCCGAGCGCAGGTAGTTGCGCAGATGGACCAGCGCCTCATCACTGTCACGGTCGGGGGCGTAGCGGTGGTTGAGGTGGACGGTGGCGGCGTCGGGCACCACGTTGCCGGCCACCCCGCCGTCCACCCGGACGGCTGACAGCGCTTCGGCGAACTCGCACCCGTCGAGCACCGGGCGCCGGCCTTCGTAGGCGGCGGCCAGCTCCAATAGAGGCGCCAGCCGGTGGATGGCATTGGTGCCGGCCCACGGGCGGGCGGTGTGGGCCCGCTCCCCCGCCATGGTGACGGCGACACGCAGGGTGCCCTGGCAGCCCGCCTCCACCACCGCACCGGTGGGCTCGCACAGCACGGCGGCGTCGCCCGCCACCAGCTCAGGGCGTTCGGCCAGCAGGCGGCGCAGCCCGTTGTGGCGCGCCTCGACCTCCTCGCACTCGTAGAGCACGTAGCTGACGTCGCACGCCGGCGCCGCCACGGTGCGGGCCAGCTCCAGGATCACGGCGCAGCCCGACTTCATGTCGGCCGACCCCAGGCCCCACAGCACGTCGCCCTCGATGCGGGCCCGCTCATTGCCGTTGGCGGGGACCGTATCGGTGTGGCCGGCCAGCACCAGGCGCTGCGGGCGACCGAGCGACGTGCGGGCGACGACGTTGTGGCCGACCCGGTCCACCTCCAGCCAGGGCACCGCCCGCAGCAGGCCCTCCACGTGGTCGGCGATAGCCGCCTCGTCGTGGCTCACCGAGGGGATGTCGACCAGCTGGGCTGTGAACGCCAGCAGGTCGGTCACCGTCCGGGCCGACTCATGTGGCCACTCCGTGCTCGCGCAGGATCGACTCCAGCTTGAGCTTGTCGTGCTCCTCCCCGACCTCAAGGAACTTGAGGACGAGCACGCACGGCAGGCCGAACTCACCACCGGGAAACTGCTTGCGGCGGGTGCCCTGGATGGCGATGGCCCGGTCCGGCACGACGCCGCGGCCGAGCTCCTCGCCGGTGTTCACGTCGATCACCGGGATGGAGGACGACAACACCACGCCGGCGCCCACCTTGGCCCCGCTGCCGACCCGGGCGCCCTCCACGATCATGCAGCGGCTCCCGATGAAGGCGTCGTCACCGATGATGACCGGCGCCGCCTGGGGCGGCTCGAGCACGCCGCCGATGCCCACGCCACCGGACAGGTGGACGTTGGCGCCCACCTGGGCGCACGAGCCCACGGTGGCCCACGTGTCGACCATGGTGCCGGCACCCACCCGGGCGCCGATGTTCACATAACTGGGCATCATCACCACGCCCCGCTCCAGGAACGAGCCCCACCGGGCCGAGGCGCCAGGCACCACCCGCACGCCGGCCGCCTCGTAGCCGTGCTTGAGCGGGATCTTGTCGGCGAACTCGAACGGACCGAGCTCGGTGGTCTCCATGGCCGACAGCTTGAACAGCAGCAGGATCGCCTGCTTCAGCCAGATGTTGACGGTGACGGCGCCGGCGGCATCGACCTCGGCAACGCGGGCCTGCCCGCTGTCGAGCAGGCCGACCGCCTCGGTGACGGCGGCCAGCGCGTCGGTGTCGCCGGGCTGGAGATCGGCGCGCCGTTCCCAGAGGTCCTCGATGGTGGCTTGGAGGTCGGCCATGGCGGTGAGGCTACCGGCTGGCCATACTCGGGCACGTGGCCGACGACTCGGATGACCTGGTGAGCCGCCTCGACCGCATCGAGGAACTCCTCCGCCGTCGGGCGAGCGCACCGGCGTCGGTCCCGGCCGGTCCGGAGGTGCGTTCGGCCCGGAGCATCGTCGGGCGCATCGACGACGTGTGGGTGGCGGTGACGGAGGGCAACGAGCGGGTGGTCACCGCCATCGGCGAGATGACCGGCGCCTCCCGTCCGCCCACTCCTGCGGCCGGCCCCGGGGCGCAGAACGGGAAGGCCCCGCCGGCCGACGGCCCGCCGGCCGACGGCCCGCCGGCCGGGGCCGTCGATCGTGCGGTGGCCGCCGACCTCGTCGGTCGGGTCGATGCAGCGCTGGCAGGTCTGGCCGAGGAACGGTCGGCCGTCGAGCACGTGAGTGCACGTCTCGACCGGATCGACGAGCAGCTCACCGCCCTTGCCGATGTCGGAGGAGCCGAGGACCGGCTCAGGCGGATCGAGGACCTGCTCACCCCGCATGGCGCGGCCGAGGCGGAGGAGGACACGGCCGTCCACCTGCGCCTCAACCGGATCGAGGAGGCGCTGGCCGGCATCGCCGGGCGGTTGTCCGACGCGGCGGCCGGCGCCGCTGCGGGCGCCGCCAGTCAGCCCCTGGAGGCCGAGATCCGCGGGCTGGCGCGACAGGTCGAGGCGATCGCCCGGGCGGTCGAGGCGTCCGCCGCCCGCACGGGCGACGGCACCCTCACCGACCGCCTCGGCCGCCTGCGCGACCAGTTCCGCCCCCGCTGAAGGGGTCGCGTCGATGCTGCGATTCCTTCCCTGCGTCGTGCCGCCCGAGCCCGGCCGCCCGGAGATGGCCGACGACCGCCGCCCCATCCGGGAGGTCACCCGCCAGATCGCTCTCGAGCCCGGCGGCTGGACGTCCGATCGGGCTGCAGGGGTGGCCGCCTTGTTCGACGGCCTGGCGCCGGGTTGGCACGAGCGGCCGGGGGCCGGTCGGTTCGAGGCGGTCGACGATGCGTTGGCAAGGGGCGGCCCGTTCCCGTCCGGGCCGTGCCTCGAGGTCGGATCGGGCACCGGCCTGGTCACCCCCCGCCTGGCCACCCGCCTGACACCGCTCGTGTCGCTGGACCTGTCCCCCGGCATGCTCGCCCTGGCGCCGGCGGGCGCCCTGCGCGTCCTGGCTGACTCGTCCACCCTCCCGGTACGTGACGGTGCCGCCGCCGTGGTGGCGCTGGTCAACATGTTCCTGTTCCCGGCCGAGGTCGACCGGGTCCTGGCGCCGGACGGCGTGCTCGTGTGGGTCAACACCCTCGGCGTCGCCACCCCGATCCACCTCCCCGCCACCGACGTGCAGGCGGTCCTGCCCGGCGACTGGGACGGTGTGGCCGCCGATGCAGGCTGGGGTACGTGGGCCACCTTCCGGCGCGTCGCCGGCCACCACGGCGTCAGCCGGCGACGAGCTCCGGCATGACCTGCTCGACGAACTCGTCGAGCCGGCCTTTGCCCTCCGACGGCCAGCTGCACACCAGGTACCCCACCCCGTTGGCGCGGTGGGCGTCGGCGCTGCGGCGCACGTGGTCCCACGGCTCGGACAGGGACAGGTTGGTGGAGCGCAGGATCGACGCCGGGTCCCGGCCCGCCTTCTCCGCATGCTCGGCCACGATGGCCCACTTGCGGGCGTAGTCCGTCGGCGGGGCGAAGCAGTGCCAGGCGTCGGCCACCCGGCCCACCAGCGGCAGCATGCGCTTCTCCCCGGAGCCGCCCACCCACAACGGCGGATGAGGCGACTGCACGGGACGGGGGCGGTACACAGCCCCATCCAGGTGGAAGTGGCGACCATTGAAGGTGGCGGGCTCGCCTGTCATGAGGAGCCGGAGAACCTCGATGCCCTCCTCCAGCCGGTCGATGCGCTCGCCCGCCGGCGGGAACGCGAAGCCCAGCTCCCGGTGCTCCTGCTCGTTCCACGCCGCACCGACGCCCAGTTCGAGGCGCCCGCCCGACACGTGGTCGACGGTGACGGCCTCGGCCGCCAGCAGCGACGGCGGCCGGTAGGTGATGCCGGTGACGAGGGTGCCCAGCCGGATACGCGACGTCAGCGCGCCCAGTGCGGACAGCAGCGTCCAGCCCTCCAGACACGGGCCGGCGCCCTCGCCGTAGAGCGGCTTGAAATGATCGAAGACCCAGGCCCCGTCGAAGCCCGCGTCCTCGCCGAACCGGACCCGCTCCACCAGCTCGGGCCACTCCACGCGGTGCTGATCGGTCTCCAGTCCCAGGCGCACAAGTCGAGCCTAGGCAGGCCCGCCGCTTTCGAGTAAATAGCCACCGGAATCCGGTGGCTATTTACTCGGGGTCGACGGGCCGGTGCGGCGGGGCACGTCGATGCCCATGCGCTCGGCCACCAGGACCAGGCGCTCGAGGTCGCGCACCAGGGCGATGCGCACGTGGCCGGCGCCGGCCTCCCCGTAGAGGTCGCCGGGGCTCACCAGGCAGCCCCCCTCGGCGGCCAGGCGCTCGGTGAAGCCCCACGCGTCGCCGTCGGGCGCCGGCGCCCACAGGTAGAAACCGCCGCCCGGCATGGCCGCATCCACCCCGAGGCCTGCCAGCACCGAACGGAAATACCCCAGGCGCTGCCGGTAGCGCTCCCGCTGGAGTTCGACGTGGACGTCGTCGTCGAGGGCGACAGCGGCGGCCGCCTGGATCGGCCCGGGGACGAGCATCCCCACGTGCTTGCGCACCTCCGACAGGTAGCGCACCAAGGCGGTGTCGCCGGTGTAGAAGCCGGCCCGCAGGCCCGCCGCGTTCGACCGCTTCGACAGCGAGTGGACGGCCACCACGCCCTCGGCGCCGCCCGCCAGGATCGTGCGGGGCGGCCCCTCCCAGGTGTACTCGGCGTAGCACTCGTCGCTGAACACGGGCACGCCGTGGGCCCGGCCCCATGCCGCCGCTGCGTCCAGGTCGTCGAGCTGACCGGCCGGGTTGCCGGGGCTGTTGACCCACAGGCACAGGGCGCGGGAGACATCGGCCGGGTCGACGGCCGACAGGTCGAGGCGCCACCCGCCGTCCACCGGCACCTCGACCGACCGGCAGCCGGCCAGCGTGGCCCCCATGGCGTAGCTCGGGTAGGAAACCGCCGGGTGGAGGACGGTGTCGAGGTCGGGCCGCCGCAGCCGCAGCCACTGCGGCAGGGTGGACACGAACTCCTTGGTTCCCACGCAGGCGTACACGGTGGACGGGTCGACGGTCACCCCGAGCCGGCGCGCCATCCATCCGCTCGCCGCCTCCCGGTAGCGGGCGCTCCCGATCGAGAACGGGTACCCGGCTTCAGTGCCCGATGTGGCCAGGGCGGCCACGACGGCGGCCGGCGCCGGGTCGGTGGGCGTGCCGATCGACAGGTCGACGGCGCCGCCGGGGTGGACCTCGGCCTTCTCCTTGGCACCGATCAGACGCTCGTACGGGTAGACCGGCGGCTCGAACGGCCGAGCGCTCATCGCTCCAGGGTTCCGGGCGTCATGCGACGTGGAACTCGGGGAAGCGGGCGGCGCCGGCCTGGTCGACCCGCACCCGGATCCGGGTGCCGCCTTCGGTGTGCTCCTCGTCGATGACCTCGCCCTCGCGGTGAAGGGCGGCGATGACGTCGCCCCGATCGAAGGGCACCAGGAGCTCGACCACCGAGGCGGCGGCCCGCAGCCGGTCACCGACGGCAGTGAGCAGTTCCTCGACGCCCTCGCCGGTGACGGCCGACAGCGCCACCGAACCCGGGTACTTGGCAGCCAGGCGCTCGGCCTCGTCGGTGACGTCGGCCTTGTTGAACGCCAGCAGCTCGGGCACCCGGTCGGCGTGCAGCTCGTCCAGCACGGCCCGCACCGCCTCGATCTGGCCCTCGGGATTGGGCGCCGACGAGTCGACGATGTGCACAAGCAGGTCCGACTCGCGCACCACCTCCAGGGTCGACTTGAAGGCCTGCACCAGTTGGTGCGGCAGCTTGCGCACGAAGCCCACCGTGTCCGACAGCAGAACGGCCTCGCCGCCGGGCAACTCCAGGCGACGGGTGCGGGGGTCGAGGGTGGCGAACAATCGGTTCTCCACCAGCACGCCGGCGTCGGTGAGGGTGTTGAGGACGGTGGACTTGCCGGCGTTGGTGTAGCCCACCAGCGACACGGTGCGGGCCCGGCTGCGGGTGCGGGAATGACGCTGGACGCGGCGGTTCTTGTCCATCTCCTTGAGCTCGACCTCGAGCTTCACCATGCGCTTCAAGAGGCGCCGGCGGTCGACCTCGAGCTTGGTCTCGCCGGGGCCGCGGGTGCCGATGCCGGCGCCCTGCTGGGACAGAGCCGTGCCCTTGCCCTTGAGGCGGGGCAGGCGGTAGCGGAGCAGGGCCAGCTCGACCTGGGCCTTCCCCTCGAGGGTGTGGGCGTTCTGGGCGAAGATGTCGAGGATCACGGCCGTGCGGTCGATAGCGGTGCGGCCCAGGATCTTCTCCAGGTTGCGGTGCTGGGCGGGCGACAGCTCGTCGTCGAACACCACCGTGTCGGAGTCGACGGCGAGCGACAACTCACGCAGCTCCTCGGCCTTGCCCTTGCCGATGTAGGTGGCGGGATCGGGGGTGGCCTTGCGCTGGACGACCCGCCCCACCACGTCGGCGCCGGCGGTGTCGACCAGCAGCGCCAGCTCGTCGAGGTGGGCCTCCACGTCGTCGACCTCGGCCCCATTGCGGGCCACGCCGACGAGGATGATCTTCTCCCGGAACGACCGCTCGATGAGGCTCATCGGCCCATCACCTCCTCGACGTCGACCTCGACCCGGGCCACCAGTTGGGAGGGCCCGGTGAGGATGACGGTGTCGGGACGAAGCTCGACTTCGGCATGGCCCCCCGGCTGGTGCACGACCACACGGGACCCGACCAGCCCCCACTCGTGGGCGGCGGCGGCTGCCGCGCAGGCGCCGGTGCCGCAGGCCTGGGTCTCGCCCACGCCCCGCTCCCAGACCCGCATCGTCAGCTCGTCGGCACCCGGCCCGAGGGTGACGAACTCCACGTTCACCCCGCCCGCCGTGCGGGCCTCGATCTGCGGTCCCATGCCGAGCACGTCCTCTGTGGTGAATGCGGGGCCCCACACGACCAGGTGGGGGTTGCCCATGTCGACTGGGCGCACCCCCCGGTCCGGCGTGGGCTGCGGCTCCTCGGGGCCGACCTTGGCCGGCCCCATGTCGACGCTCACCTGCACCACCGACGGCCCCTCGCCGCCCCGCAGGGTGAGCCGGCGCACGCCGGCGGCGGTGGCCACGGTGAGGTTCAGCCCGTCCACCAGGCCGGCGCCGTGGACGGCCTGGGCCAGGCAGCGGATGCCGTTGCCACTCATCTCGGCCAGGCTGCCGTCGGCGTTGCGCAACTGCATGGTGACGTCGGCCCCCTCGGTGCCGGCGGTGACCCGGATGATGCCGTCGGCGCCCAACCCCCGGTGGCGATCGCACAGGGCGCGCGCGACCAGCGCGTCCACCGGGTGGACGCCGTCGAGGTCGACCAGGACGAGGAAGTCGTTGCCGAGACCGTGGTGCTTGGTGAGGGTGAGCGAGGTCATTGGTTCCCCCAGTCTCCCAGCAGGGCGGGAAGAACGGCGACAGGATTCTCGCCCGCCCCGTACCAGGTGACCCGGGGGTCCCGGCGAAACCACATCCGCTGGCGCCGGGCGAAGGCCCTCGTGCGCCGCACCGCCTCTGCCACCGCCTCCTCCAGCGTGCACTCCCCGGCCAGGTGGCGGAGCACCTCCCGGTAGCCGAGCGCCTGCCCGGCCGTGCGGGACAATCCGCCGGGCCGTACCAGCAGCGCCCGGACCTCGTCGAGCAAACCGCTGTCGACCATGGCCTGCAGGCGCACCGTGATGCGCTCGGAGACGACCGGGCGGGGCAGCCACACGCCGGCCAGTCGGAAGCGGGTGGCCGGGTGGACATCGAGGCCCGGGCCGAAGCTGGAGAACGCCCGCCCGGAGCCGACCACCACCTCCAGTGCCCGCACCACCCGGCGCCGGTTGGTCGGCTCCATGCGGGCGGCAGCGACCGGGTCGGCCTCCTCCAGGCGCCGGTACAACACCGCCGTGTCCGGCTCCTCCTCCAGCTCCGCTCGAATCTCCGGCCACTGCGCCGGCAGCTGGAGGCCGTCGACCACCGCCCGCAGGTAGAGACCGGTGCCGCCCACCAGCAGGGCTCGGTGGCCGCGGTCCTCGATGGCGGCCACCGTCGCACGGGCGGCAGCCTGGAACTCGGCCACCGAGTACTCCTCGCACGGCTCGGCCAGGTCCAGCAGGTGCACGGCCACCTCGGCCTGCTCGGCCGACGTCGGCTTGGCCGTGCCGATGTCCATGCCCCGGTACACCTGCATGGAGTCCACCGACACCAGCTCCACGTCGGGGCAGCGGCGGGCCACCTCGACGGCCAGGGCCGACTTCCCGGACGCCGTCGAACCCACGAGCGCCAGGTGCGCCCTGGTACCCGGCGCGCTCAAGTGGAGGCGGGCGACAACGGGCCGTCTCCCGTTCTTGACGGGGTTGACACCGCATACCGGTGTTGAAACCGCCAAGAACCACCGACCCCGACCGGCCGCCTCGCCCCGGCGTCGCTCGTTCCGGCCGGTGTGCTCACTCGGCGGCGCTCACCGGGATGCGGGAGCGGTGCCGGGGGCGGGCGGTGACAGCGACCAACTCGCCCCGCAGGTGGTGGGGTGCAGCGCTGGTGACCCTGACGGTGGCGAACGTGCCGGCGCCGAGCGGCGCCGACGGGAAGTGCACGAGCTTGTTCTGACGGGTGCGGCCGGTGAGCACCGAGGCGTCCTTGCGGCTGGGTCCCTCGACCACGACCTCCTCGACCCGCCCGATCCGGGCCTGGTGGCGGGCCAAGGCGGAGCGCTCCACCACGACCTTCAGGCGGTCGAAGCGTTCGGCCACCACCTCGGGCGCCACGAAGTCCGCCGTGCGGGTGGCTGCCTCCGTGCCGGTCCGGGGCGAGTAGATGAAGGTGTAGGCGCTGTCGTAGGCCGCTTCGGCCACGACCTCGAGGGTGGCGGCGAAGTCGTCGTCGGTCTCGCCGGGGAACCCCACGATGATGTCGGTGGTGACGGCCAGGTCGGGCACAGACGCCCGGGCGGAGGCCAGCTTCTGGAGGTACCGCTCAGCCGTGTAGCCCCGGTGCATGGCCGCGAGGATGCGGTCGCTGCCCGACTGCAGCGGCAGGTGCAGGTGCTCGCACACTGCCGGCACCTCGGCCATTGCGTCGATCGTCTCCGGGCGCAGGTCCTTTGGATGGGGGCTGGTCCATCGCACGCGGCGGATGCCGTCGACCGCGCCCACGGACCGCAGCAGCGAGGAGAACAGCGGCCCCCGCCTGGTGATGTCCCGTCCATAGGAGTTCACGTTCTGGCCGAGGAGGGTGACCTCGATCGTGCCGGCGGCGGCCAGGCGTTCGACCTCGGCCACGACCTCGCCGGGCGCCCGGCTGATCTCGCGGCCGCGCACGGATGGCACGATGCAGAAGGCGCAGGCGTTGTCACAGCCGATCTGGATGGTGACCCAGGCCGCCCACGGGACGTCCCGACGGGCGGGCAGCGCCGAGGGGAACGCCTCGGACTCCTCCAGGATCTCCATCACCGGGCCCTCGGCCCGGGACCGGGCCAGGAGCGTGGCGGCGGAGGCCACGTTGTGGGTGCCGAACACCACGTCGGTGTGCGGCGCCCGCTGCTGGATCATCTCGCGGTCCTTCTGGGCCAGGCAGCCGGCCACCGCTATCTGCAGGCCCGGGTTGCGGTCCTTCAGGGACTTGAGATGGCCGAGGTGGCCGTAGAGCTTGTTGTCGGCGTTCTCGCGGATGCAGCACGTGTTGAGCACGACGACGTCGGCCGACTCGAGGTCGTCGGTGGCCTCCATGCCATCGGACTCGAGCAGCCCGGCGATGCGCTCCGAGTCGTGCTCGTTCATCTGGCACCCGAAGGTGCGGATCAGGTACGTGCGCGCCATGTGGTGCCCATTCTCGCGCCACCCCGCCTGCGGACCGCCTCCCAAGGGCCGGGCGCCCGGCTACCGCGAGCGGGGCGGGAGCTGCGAGGGCTTCGGCTCCCCGGCCAGGGGCTCCTCCAGCCGGCCGCGCCCGCCGGCCCGGTAGAAGCGCTTTGCCGGTTTGGCCTCCGTGCGCGGCACGTGCGGTCGTCCGCCGGCCGCCGCCCCCGCAGCGTCGTCGCCCCGGCGGTGTCGGCCGCGCACCATTCGCATCCGGCGCAGGAAGCCGCCGGCCACCGGCCGGGTGACCTCCTCCACCGGCGTCACGGCAGTGAGATCGTGGCGCTCGTAGAAGGGCGCGAAGCGGTCGGGAAATCCCGGCATGGTGCAACCGATGCAGATCCCGCCCACCGCCATGCAGCCGCCGTTGCCGTCTATCACGCCCCGCTCGGCGATGTTGCACTGGACGATGGGGCCCCAGCAGCCCAGCTCGACCAGGCACGTCTCGGCGCCGGCCTCGGTGGCGAACACGCCCTCGTCGTAGTAGCCCGCCCGGGGACAGGCACTGTGGACCGTCTCGGAGAACAGCCACGCCGGCCGGCCCAGATCGTCGAGCTCGGGCAGCGGCGCCAGGCCGTTCAGGTGCAGCAGCAGTGCGGCCGCCGTCTCGGTGTAGTTGTCCCCGGCGGGCGCACACCCAGGGATGTTCACCAGGGGGATGCCGGCTGCCGACCGGTAGGAAGCGCCAAGATACTCACCCAGGCCAGTGGCGCCGGTGACGTTGCCGCTGGCCGCCGGGATGCCGCCCCACGAGGCGCACGTGCCGATGGCGATGACAGCGGACGCCTTGGGGGCGAGCCGGTCGAGCCACTCCCGGCTGGTGATCTGGCGCCCGGTGCGCGGGTCCTCACCGAGCCCGAACCAGTAGCCGGAGCCGGCGGTGGACTCGTCCATCACCGAGCCCTCCCAGGTGATGATGTAGGGCGCGTCCAGCTCGCCCCGCTCGGCCATGAACAGGTTCTCGATCCATGCCGAGCCCGACTCGACGGACAGCAGCGAATGGATCAGCTCGACCTTGGGAAGGCCGGGGATCGTGCCGCTCAACAGTTGCTCCAGGCGTGGATGGGTACCCCCGGTGGCCGCCACCGTGCATCCCTCGCACGACGCCCCCGCCAACCAGATCAGGTACACCTTGCGAAGGGGGCCCAGAGCGAGCGGATCGTCCCAAGACGACGTGGATGCGCTGCGTAGCGCCGCCGTCGAGAACGCGTCGTGTTTTTTTCGACCTGGCGACGCCAGTGACTCCACGGGTCTTCATCGGCAGGCCGGACGGGCCTGTGAGCGCAGAACGATCGGCCGTCTCATCTACCCGGCCGGGTCCCCAACGAAAGCCCGAGCGAGTCGAAGCGAGGTGGAGGCGAGACCAGGGCCCACCCGCTGCCGTTGATTCGCTCTCACAACCAGACGGGGCGAACCGATGAAGGAGGGCGTGAAAACCCTCCTGTGGACCGGTACGACCACCAACAGGGGTGTCGATGGCGGTGTCGTCCGGCACCGGCGTACCCGCCAGGCCGGAACTGCGGCCTATGTCCCGGTCGCCGCGCTCGGCATGCTGTCCGCCATCGCACTGGTGGTGGCGGCCAGCTGGCTCGCCGGAGGGACACCGTTGTACGCCGGTCGCTGGGCCGGCCCACTGGCACTCGGGACCGCCGTCATCGCCGTCGCCCTGACCGTCGCGTCGGCGGTCACCGTCCGTCGACACGTCGTGGTTCCCCTCGACCGCCTGGAACAGCTCGCCACCCACGTGATGGCGGGTGACCGGGCCGTGGTGGGGTCGGCTCCGAAAGGCATGCCGGCCGTTCCCCAGGACATGGCCACGCTGGTGGACGCGGTGCAGGCCCTCGCCGCCGAGGTCGAGAGCAGCCGGCGCGCCCTGACCGTTGTGCGGCGCTCGCCGGACGTCACCATGGCCGTCGACCCGGACGGCGACGTCGTGCATGCGTCGCCGTCGGCCGACGTCATGCTCGGACGGCCGGCGGCCTGGATGGCGGGCAGGAGCCTGGCCGCCCTGGTGCACCCCGAGGACCGGGCCCGGCTGGACGAGCTGCGCACCAGGCGGGTCGAATCGGGCGTGCGGTCGTACGAGGAGGTGCGACTCTCCCACCTCCACGGCCATTGGGTGCCGACCGAGATCACCGCCATCGACCTCGGGGACGACCCTGCGGTGGTGGGCCGGGTGCTGAACATCCGGGATGTGAGCGACCGCAAGGCCCACGAGGAGAGCCTGGTGCGGCGCGCGCTCTACGACCCTCTGACGGGGCTGGCCAACCGGGTCCTGTTCCAAGAGCACGTGGACAAGGCGCTGGCCCGGCTACGGCGGACCCCCGCCCGTCCGCATGCCGTCCTGTTCGTTGACCTCGATGGTTTCAAGACGATCAACGACAGCCTGGGCCACGCCGCCGGCGACGAGGTGCTGGCCGAGGTCGGCCACCGCCTCCTGCGCTGGATGCGACCGGGCGACACCGCCGCCCGTCTCGGCGGGGACGAGTTCGCCGTGCTCCTGGAGAACACCTCGCAGATCGACACGGGCGTCATGGCCAAGCGCATCCTCGACGTGCTGCTGGCGCCCATCGTGGTGCAGGGCAAGGAAGTCGTGCTCACGGGCAGCATCGGGATCGCCATGTCCGAGGCGGGCCAGGACTCCGACGCCCTCCTGCGCAACGCCGACGCCGCCATGTACAGGGCCAAAGGAGCGGGCAAGGGCCAGTACCGGGTCTTCGAGCCGGAGATGCACCAGGCCGCCATGCGCCGGCTGGACCTGGAGGCGGACCTGCGACGGGCCGTCGGCCGCGACGAGGTGTACCTGGCGTACCAGCCCATCGTCGACCTGACCACCAGCCAGGTGACGGGGGCCGAGGTGCTCGTGCGTTGGAAACATCCCGAGCGGGGCCTCATCCCGCCCCTCGACTTCATCCCGGTGGCCGAGGACAGCGGCTACATACGCGAACTCGGCCGCCACATCCTCGAGCAGGCATGCCATCAGGCCCGCCAGTGGCACCGCCGGTACCCCGCCAACGAGCCGCTGCGCATCTGTGTCAACACCTCGGTGCGCCAGATCGAGCACCCCGACTTCTACGACGAGGTCGTCCGCGCCCTCGCCGGCTCGGGCTTCGACGGCAGCCTCCTCACCCTCGAGATCACCGAGAGCCTGTTCATGAACGACTTCACGGCCACCGTGGTGACGCTGCGTCGGCTCAAGGAGCTGGGGCTGAAGCTCGCCGTCGACGACTTCGGCACCGGCTACTCGTCCTTGAGCTACCTGCGATCCCTACCTCTCGACATCCTCAAGATCGACAAGTCGTTCGTGGTCGGCGTCACCCACGGCCCCGAGCAGTCGGCTGTCGCACGCGCCGCGGTG
Organism: Acidimicrobiales bacterium; assembly: GCA_046596195.1. Classification (GTDB taxonomy): domain Bacteria; phylum Actinomycetota; class Acidimicrobiia; order Acidimicrobiales; genus JAHFUS01. The sequence continues at coordinate 30,018 of JBKJNA010000232.1, forward strand.
AAGTTGGCCCACACCTTCAACCTGCAGACCGTGGCGGAGGGCATAGAGCACCCGGAGCAGGCGGCCGAGCTCCTGGCCATGGGCGCCGACATGGGCCAGGGCTACTGGTACGCCTGCCCCCTGCCGGCTGAGGCCATGGAGTCATTCCTCGACGCCAACAACACCGCCCCCCGGCTCCCGCCGTCGCCCGTGGCTTCCCCGACCCCGGCGAGCACGCGCAGTCGCTGACTGCCAGGCCACGTGCCCACCGCCGCCGTCTATGCCCTTCTCCGGTCATCTGAGCGCGCTATGCGAGTGGAACCGGAGAACGTCGCCTCTCTCGGCGGCGACGCGTCCCGGTTCCGGACGACAGCAGCCCCCGCCCCGGTCGATCAGTCGTTCAGGAGGATGGGATCGTCGTCGCCGGGCTGGCCCAGGGCGTCGTCGGCCGCCGCCTCGGCGCCCGGGACCAGGCCCACCTGGCGGCGGATCCGGTCGTCCAGCTCCACCATGATCTCGGGGTGCTCGATCAGGAACTGCTTGGCGTTCTCCCGCCCCTGACCCAGCTGCTCGCCCTCGTAGGTGTACCAGGCACCGGACTTCTTCACGATGCCGACCGTGGCCCCCACGTCGATGAGCGAGCCCTCGCGGCTGATCCCCTTGCCGAACCCGATATCGAACTCGCACTGCTTGAAAGGCGGTGCGCACTTGTTCTTCACGACCTTCACCCGGGTGCGGCTGCCGACGACCTCGCCACCGTCCTTGATGGACTCGATGCGGCGGATGTCGAGCCGGACCGAGCTGTAGAACTTCAGCGCCCGACCGCCGGGGGTGACCTCAGGTGAGCCATAAATCACACCGATTTTTTCCCGCAGCTGGTTGATGAAGATGGCGATGGTGTCGGACCGGCTGAGCGTGCCGGTGAGCTTGCGCAGGGCCTGCGACATGAGGCGGGCCTGGAGGCCGACGTGGGTGTCGCCCATCTCGCCCTCGATCTCGGCCCGGGGCGTGAGGGCGGCGACCGAGTCGATCACCAGCACGTCGAGGGCGCCGGAGCGGATGAGCATGTCGGAGATCTCGAGGGCCTGCTCCCCCGTGTCGGGCTGGGAGATGAGCAGGTCGTCGATGTTGACGCCGATGGCGTTGGCGTACACCGGGTCCATGGCGTGCTCGGCGTCGATGTAGGCGCAGATGCCGCCGTTGCGCTGGGCCTCGGCGACCACGTGCATGGCGAGGGTGGACTTGCCCGACGACTCTGGGCCGTAGATCTCCACGATGCGCCCACGGGGCAGGCCGCCGACGCCGAGGGCGAGGTCGAGGGCCATGGCCCCGGTGGGGATGGCCTTGATGGCCATGTTCGGACGGTCGCCCATCCGCATGACCGAGCCCTTCCCGAACTGCTTGTCGATCTGCCCCAGTGCCACGTCGAGTGCGGTGTCCCGCTCCATCGGTGCTCCCCTCATTTGGTCGTCCGTTCTTGTCGAAGGTCACCCTACGAAGAGGGTGTGACACTGACATCGTTGAAGTTCCGTCAGTGTAATTGCGAACGGGTGTTCGAGCAAGGACCCTCGGGGATCGGTCGGCAGCAGACGGCGTCGAGGAGGCCCGGTCGGTCCGGTAGCGGAATCGAGCACCATGGGGCACGAATCCGCTACCAGAGCGCACCTCAGCGCCGACGGGGCCCGCCCCCGAGCATGCGCAGCACGAAGGCGAGCCCGGCAAGGAGCCACTCCCCCGGCCCTGACGGCCGGCGGGCGGCGGTCGGGGGCGCAGCCCGGCGGCGACGCCACCACCTCACCCCGTCGGCCCCGACCGATCGAGGAGGCGCCGGCGCAGCATGTCGAGCAGGGAGATGGTGGCGAACTGGCGGACGCGCTCACGGTCGCCGGGCAGGCGCTGGTGGCGCACGTCGGTGGCGCCGTCGAGGTGGAGACCGAAGAACACGGTGCCCACTGCCATGCCGTCCTGCTCGGCCGGGCCGGCCACCCCCGTGATCGACAGGCCGACGTCGGCGCCGAGGACCTTGGCCGCCCCCTCGGCCATGGAGGCCGCCGCCTCCTCGGACACCACCGGGCCCTCGGGCACACCCAGCACGTCGAACTTGACCTGCGAGTCGTAGGCCACCACCGAGCCCTTGAACCAGGCGCTCGACCCCTCCACGTTCACCAACCGTGATGCCACCAGCCCGCCGGTCATCGACTCGGCCAGTCCGAGCGTGAGGCCGGCGTCCTCCAGTAGGGCGCCGACGGCCGATTCCATGGTGTCGTCGTCGACCCCGAAGACGAGCGAGCCGAGGATGGCCCGCAGCTCGGCGTCCTCCGCCTCCACCACGGCCAGGGCCGCCTCCGTTGACTCCGCCTTGGCCGTCACGCGGATCTTGATGCCCTCGACCCCGCTGGCCAGGAAGGCGATGGTGGGGTTCCCCGCCGCCTCCAGCGCCTCCACCCGTGGCGCCACCCGCTCGGCCAGGGTCGACTCGGCCAACCCCCACGTTCGCACCACGCGGGACACGATCGTGGAGCGGGTGCCGGCCCGCGTCATCAGGTCCGGGAGGACGGCGCGGGCGGCCATGTCCTTCATTTCATGGGGCACGCCGGGCATGGCGTAGAGCACCTTGTCGCCGACGGCGCAGATGAGGCCCGGCGCCGTCCCCCTTGTCTGGGGGATCACCACCGCGCCCACCGGGACGTCGGCCTGGCGCTCGTTGCTCACCACCATCTCCCTGCCCCGGTCCTCGAACAGCGCACGGATGCGGGCCAGCACCGCCTCGTCGCGCTCGAGCGGCACCCCCATCACCTCGGCGATGGCGTCGCGGGTGATGTCGTCCTGGGTGGGGCCGAGGCCACCGCTCACGACGACGGCGTCGGAGCGGTCGAGGGCGATGCGCAGCGCGTCGACGATGCGACCGACGTTGTCGCCGACCGCGGTGTGGAAGTGGCAGTCGATCCCGGAGGCCGCCAACTGCTCGGCGAGCCAGACCGAGTTGGTGTCGACGACCTGCCCGAGCAGCAGTTCGGTGCCGACCGCTACGAGCTCACACCGCATGGCCGGACGCCGGCCGCTCGGCGGCGACGACCTTGCGGGCGTCGAGCAGGTACTGCGCGCCGGTCACCAGGGCCAGGCCCACGCCGGCCCACAGCCCCACGTTGGCCACTTGTCGGGTCCCGGCCGTGAGCGGCAGCAGGGCGCACGCCACCGCCACCTGCTGCACGACCGTCTTCACCTTGGCCCACCACCGGGCCGGGATGCTCACGCCATGCCTGCCCGCCCACGTGCGGTAGACGCTGATCGCCACTTCGCGCACGGCGATGAGCGTCACCGGCAGCCACCAGAACACGCCTTCGGCCACGAGGGCGTACATGGCGCCGAGCACGAGGAACTTATCGGCCAGCGGGTCGAGGAAGGCACCCGAGCGGGTGCTGCCCTGCTTGCGGGCCAGCCACCCGTCGACCCAGTCCGTGCCCGACAGCACGATCCAGAAGGCGAAGGCGGGCCACGAGTCGCCGCCGCCGAGGATCATGGCCAACAACACGGGCGTCACCAGGAACCGCACGAAGGTGACGGCGTTGGCCGGGGTTGCGAGGGCCGTCGGCCCGAACGGCACGGTGGACACGCCCGGGCCTAGAGCGCCTGGGCCTCGAGGTCGGGGCCCTCGGCCCCGGTGACCGTCACCTTGGCGAAGCTACCGGTCGCCAGCCGACCGGCGAGACGCACGACGCCGTCGATCTCCGGCGCCTCGCGGTGACTGCGCCCTTCCCCGGGCCGGTCGACGAGCACCTCCAGAGTGTGCCCGATCAGCGCCTCCCGGCGCGCCGCGGTGATGCGGTCCTGCAGCTCGCCCGCCTCGGCCAGCCGCTCCCGCACCAGCGGGGCAGGAACCGCACCGTCGAGATCGGCGGCGTAGGTGCCGTCTTCGCGTGAGTAGGCGAAGAAGCCGCACCAGTCGACCTGGGCTTCGTCCAGAAAGCGCAGGAGCTCGTCGTGGTCGGCCTCGGTCTCGCCCGGGTAGCCCACGATGAAGTTGGTGCGGAAGGCGGCGTCGGGGAACCGGTCGCGGATCGAGGCGATACGCCGCAGGAAACGTTCGCCGTCGCCCCAGCGGCGCATGCGCCGGAGCAGCGACTTCGACGCGTGCTGGAGGGACAGGTCGAAGTAGGGCACGCCGGTGGCGCCGATGGCGTCGACCAGCGCGTCGGTGAGGTCGGACGGGTACAGGTACAGCAGGCGGGTGCGCTCCACCCGGGCGGCTACCGCCTCCACCAGGCCGACGACGGAGCCGGCGCCCATGCCGCGCACGTCCTTGCCGTAGGAGGCGAGGTCCTGGGCGACCAGGACGATCTCCTTGGCGGCCAGAGCGTCGACCTCGTCGAGGATCGCCTCGACCGGCCGGGACCGCTGGGGGCCCCGGAAGGAGGGGATGGCGCAGAAACCGCACGTGCGGTCGCAGCCCTCGGCGATCTTGACGTACGCCCACGGTGCGGTGGCCGGCGGGCGGGGCAGGTTCAACAGGTCGAGGCGGGCCTTGTCCGGGCGGCTGCCGAGGGTGACGGGGACGCCGAACCCGGCCACCAGGTCGGCCTCGGGCAGCGCGGCGGCCAGCTCCTCGCCGTAGCGCTCGGCCATGCAGCCGGTGACCACCAGGCGGGCGCCCTCCGCCTTGGCGCCGGCCAGGGCCAGCACGGTGTCGACCGATTCCTGGCGGGCCGCCTCGATGAAGGCGCACGTGTTCACCACCACCACGTCGGCTTGGCCCGGGGACGCGGCGGGGGACATCCCGTCGGCGGTGAGGGTGCCTACGAGCTTGTCGGAGTCGACCTGGTTCTTGGGACAGCCCAGGGTCTCCACCCAGTAGAGCCCGCTCATGATCCCCTGAATCTACTGCGCAGGGCCCGGCGCCCGGCGCCTGTCGGCGCGGTCGGTACGATCCCCGACATGGCCACCGCCGTCCCCTCCCCGTCACCCAACCCCAACGCCGTCCGGTTCCAGCTCGATGTCACGCTGCCGGGCACCCTCACGGTGAACAGCGCCGGCGAGGCGACCGGCAACCCCTTCGCCGAGGCGGTCTTCGCCGCGCCGGGGGTGGCCGCCATCTTCGGGGTCAACGACTTCGTTACCGTCACCCGCAGCGCAGGGGCCGACTGGGACCCGATCGTGGAAGCTGTCCAGCAGGCCGCCGCCTCGCACCTGTAGCGCAGGGGCCGCTACTCCCCGAGGGTCTCCGTCAGCCGCTTGCGCAGGGCGTGAACCTGCCCCTGGAGCTGCTCGAGCTCAGCCCCGAGCGTCTCCTGGCGGGCCTGCCAGCGGTCCCGGCCCGGCCCCGACCAGCTCGGGCACAGGTGGCGGGCCCGGCCCCGGCGGTAGTCGATGCCGAGGTGGCGATCGAGGCGGGCGAGCAGGTCGTGGACCGCTTCGATGCGCCCGCGCTCAACCGGCGCCAGCGCCACGGTGGTCGTCATACCCATGTCAGGCCCCCATCGCTTGGCTGAAGTGTCGACCGCCCTGGCGGGAGTCCAGATGGAGGGTGGTCAAGGCCCACAACTCGCCGGTGTCCGCTCCCGTCCTGACCATGGGCCCATGCTGGCGGAAGGGGCGCCCGATGGGAATGGGGAGGTCTTCCCAGCGGCGGCGGCCGGACGTACGCTGGCGGGCGGAGCCGGAGGCGGCGCCCTACACCGAGGAGGCTGGCATGTTCGCACAGGTCATCACCGCCAGGATCGTGGACGCCGACGGGCTGTGGCGCCAGGTCGAACGCTGGAACAGCGAGATCCGACCAGGGGCCGAAGGGTTCCTCGGCAGCACGAGCGGCGCCACCGACGACGGCCGCCTGTTCGTGATGGCCCGGTTCGATTCGGAGGAGTCGGCCCGGCGCAACAGCGAGCGGCCCGAGCAGGCCGGCTGGTGGGCGGAGACCGAGAAGACGCTGGACGACGTGTCGTTCCAGGACAGCACCGACGTCGTGGTGATGGGCGGTGGCGGGTCGAACGACGCCGGCTTCGTGCAGGTCATGCGGGGCCACGTGCTCGACCCGGCCAAGATGGCGGAGCTCCGGGACCGGATGAAGGAGTTCGAGGATGCGATGGCGAAGGCCCGCCCCGACGTGATCGGGGACATCACCGCCATGCACCCCGACGGCACCTACACCGATGTCGTGTACTTCACGTCCGAGGCCGAGGCCCGCAGCGCCGAGACCCAGGACGTCCCGGCCGAGATGCAGGCCATGTTCGAGGAGTGGACGAGTGCCGCCGCCGTCGACGAGTACATCGACCTCACGCAGCCCCGCCTCGTCTGACACCGCGGAAGAGGACAACCATGTGCTGGCCTACTGCGGGCTGCGGCCCAACGAGGCGTTCGCCCTCCGGCGCCGGCATCGCGACGACTTCGGCCAGCTCGTCATCGAGGGTGGGCTGGTCGAGGTCCGGGGCCGGATCGTGGCGACGGACGGCAAGACGCACACCAGCCCCGAACAGGGCGTCCCAGTGACGACGGCTGCGGCCGCCCTGGGCCACGACCCCGCCATGTTCCTGCGGGTCTACAGCCACCTCTACCCGGACGACCTCCGGGGTGCAGCGGCGGCGCTCGACGCTGCCCGCACCACAGAAACCGGACTCTCATGTGGTGCAGATGTGGTGCAGCCGCTGCGAAGCGAGAATCGTTCTCGCTCCGCAACGGTCTGACCTGGGTCTTTGTCTCATTCGTTGTCCGTGGAATGGTGCCTCTTTACACCCCGTGGGCGGCAGTTTCGTACATTCTGCATACATTCGCGAGCACACCGGGGTTCCTCCACATCTGTGATCGAAGGTCCGCGTCGCCCATCCGGCGATTGAGCATGGCAACGTCTCTCGACTGGTCCGGTCCGATGGCGGCCACCTCCTCAACCGGGTACCGACCGATCTACCCTCGCGACATCCTCACCCGCCTGTCCATCGTTGTGGCGAGGGCGCCCGGGTCGGGCAAGACGACCCTGCTCTCGTGCTGCGCGGCCGGGCTGGACCCGTCGCTGCGGGTGGTGATCGTCGAGAAGGTCTGCGAGGCCGACATCCCGCTGTCCAACGTGACTGAAGGTGGATACAGCCGCTGCGAACCGGTGAACACCCGAGGTCGGCTGTCGGCGCTCCGCCCCTGGCACCCGGGACTCGCCCGTCCGATCTGGAGGTGCTCAGCCGTAGTGGTAGCGAGCTTGCAGGATCACGATGTCGTCGCCCTCGACCCTGTAGACGAGTCGGTGCTCCTCGTCGATGCGGCGTGACCACGCGCCGGCGAGAGCGTGTCGCAGCTGCTCTGGCTTGCCGATCCCGTCGAAGGGGCCTCGGGCAATGTCATCGAGCAGACGGTTGATGCGCTTCAGCGTGGCTCGGTCGGTGGTCTGCCAGTGGACGTAGTCATCCCACCCGTGAGGCGTGAAGACGTACCTCACCGGTCAAGTTCATGTTCCTGCGTGGTGCCGGAGCGGGCTTGGTCCAAGCTCTCTAGGAGTCGCCGCACGTTGGCGGGTGAACGCAAGAGATAGGCCGTTTCCTCGAGCGCCCGATAGTCGTCGATGGAGACGAGCACGGCATCACCGCGCTTGGAGGTGATCTCGACCGGCATGCGGTCCTCGTTGACCTGCTCGATCAAAGGGAAGAGGTTCTTCCGTGCTTCGCTCGCGGTGATTGCCATCACGGTCCCTTCAGAGTAGTACCGAATATCGTACCACTTCTGCTCCACTCGGAGCGATGCGAGTCCCGAGGGTCGCCCTTCGAGCGCTCCTTGTTCCGCAGCGAGGACGAGATGACAAGGAATTCGTTGACGGCGCCCCGCAGGCAGGACAACTACTAGGAACCTTCTCCGATGAGCACGTTTTCTCCGCTCCAGAAGGTCGAGCGGGCGGTCCAGGAGCGGGCCAAGGCGGTGTCGCTCGACATGGGCTCGCCCGAAGCGGCCGTCCGACTGCGGGCCCTGGTGGGCGAGGAGGTCGCCCGCTGGTCCGACGACTTCAAGCGCAGCTTCGACATCGCCGACCCGGAAGCGGGTGGCCGAAGCGGGCGGCGGCGTTCGAGCACGCCGCCGCCGACCCTGCCGGCTGGGGGCCCTGCCAAGACCGTGATGACGGACCTGTGGGACGGCGCCATTGACCCTGAAGACCGTTCGGGCTCGGCGAGTGGACCGACGGGCGCAAGCCCCGATGGTGGGTCGGTGCCGCCCAAGACGTCGGCGCCGGGCCGTGAGCGGTGGTCGACGGGCAGCCGGGCCGACAAGGCCCGGGCGAAGCGCAAAGCGGCCGGCGCCGCCCGGCATCGTCACCGCTGATGCCAGCCGGACCGCCCGGACCCCCGGCGCTCGGCCGGGCTTCGGGCGGTGGGCGTCAACCGGCCTCGTCGACGTGCGTGCCGCGAGCACCGAGCCGGCGTGGTCCGAGCCGAGCCGTTGTGCCGAGCGAGCCGAAAGGAGTCATCGGCCCGGTCGGCGAGCTCGACCGGCCCCGAAACCGACCATGACCCCGCAACGTCCTGGCTCAGCTGGCCCGGCGGATGACGGCGTGGCCGTCGCGCACGAGCTTGGCGATGCTGCGGTTGCCCGACAGGTTCACACCGACCCCGACCACCAGCTCACCCCCGACGGCGCCGGCCAGCTTCTCGAGGGTCTCCAGGGTGGGGCGGGCCCCGCCGCCCTCCATGCGGGCGATCGCCGACTGGGTGGTTCCCATCCGCTCGGCCAGCTCGGCCTGGGTGAGCCCGGCCTCGCTCCGCAGCCGGAACACCATGGCGCGGAACGCGCTGATCCGGGCCTCGTCCTCGTAGGCAACGCGGCCCTCGGCGCTCAGCGGCCGCTGCGCCTTGACGTCGTCCCAACTCGTTCGCCTGTCCATCACTCCTGCTCCTCCTCCGTAGCCGTGTGCCCCTCGGCCACGCACCGTTGCATCGCCTGTTTGGCCCTGCGGATCTCACCGCGTTCTTGGCGTTGGGTCTGACGAACACCGTCAACACGATGATCCGCCTTCCGGACGCGATCCAGTAGGTGAGCCGCGTCGGCCGCCCGGCCAGGTAGAAGCGCAGCTCTCGCAGCTTGCCGTCCAGCTGACGGGTATGGGGCTCATCCAGGACCGGCCCGAGCTCGGCGAGGCGGTCGACGTGAAACCGCACCCGGGCGGAGTCGGTCTCGTCGAGGGTGAGGAACCAGTCACGGACCTCCGGTTCCAGCTCGACCTCACCCCACATAGCGACCATGCTATATGGCGTCTGCGCCGGCCGCCGGTCGGCCGGCGGCCGGGCCTCTATGTTGGCGTCGATGAGCGACGACATCGACGCCGAGGTCGGCGAGATCGTGGTCGACGCCTACGGGGAGGACGAGCAGCTCTGGGCGTTCCACCAGTTCTTCGAGGACGAGGCCACCTTCCCGTTCCCGGCCGAGGTGGTCGGCTCGCCCGTGGAGGTGGTGGGCGTCGACTACGAGGGTGACGAGCGGCGGGGACTCGTTACCCACTGCCGCCGGGGCGGCCGGGACCACGCCGTCGCGCTGATCGACGTCGAGGCCAAGCTGAGCCATCTCGGCAACCTTCGTTCCCGGCTGGGCCGCAGCCCGGGTGGACGCCGCCGACCTGGTCGCAGTGGGGAAAAGGCCGGGCGTGTTGTCCAAGGCCCGCACCAAGATCCTCAAGCAGTCGGCTTACCAGTCGTCGTCCATGACCACCGCCATGGTGCGCGACGCCACGGGCACGACTGGAAGCCCGCGCCCGCCGGGGTCATTGGGGGTCGTTACCGGTCGACTCTGCCGGGTTCTACGACAAGTCCGAGCGGCGCGAATCCATCGGTGAGCGGCGCGCCCTCACCCTCACCGGCCAACTGTCGGACCGCCTGGACCGGCTGGCCACGTCCTGCCGGGGACCGGCGGAGGAGCTCGCCCTCAGGTAGCGGTGTCGTGGCGGGCCGGCGCTTTCGGGGATGTGGACCTTCGCCTCCCTCGTCACCGGCGGCCGGCTGCTCGCCACCACCATGAATCCGCCCTGGTTCGTCCTCGGCAAGCGTCGTTTCATCGCTCCCGTCCCACGAGGCCACTGACGAGGAGGACCACGACATGACCGACGACCACGCTGAGGCCATCGCCTTGCACCGATGGGCGGTGATCGCCCAGGCCACCAACCCCCGGCTCAGCCCGGCCGAGCGGGGGGCGGTGGTGCGCGCCACCGCCGGCCGATCCCACGCCCACCCCGACGGCTCCGAGCGGCGCTACTCCCGCAACACCGTGGACCGCTGGATCCGGGCCTGGCGGGCCGACGGCCTCGACGGCCTGCGTCCCCAGGCCCGGGCCGACGCCGGTGTGGTGCGCCGTTGCCCCGAGCTGCTCGACGAGGCGGCCTCGCTGCGCCTGGAGCTGCCCACCCGATCGGCGGCTGCCATCGCCGACATCATCTGGCACCGCCACGGGGTGCGGGTAGCCGAGCGCACCCTGCGGGCCCAGCTGCGCCGGCGGGGCCTGCACCGCGAGGCGCTGGTTGCCGAGCCCAAGGCCTTCGGCCGCTATGAGGCGGCCCATCCCAACGAGCGCTGGATCACCGACGTGTTGGTGGGCCCGTGGGTGCCGCATCCCAAGGTGGCTTCCTCCATCCGGGCCAAGTGCTTCTTGATCGTCGACGACCATTCCCGGCTGTTGGTGCACGGGCGGTTCCTGGGCGCCGAGAACACCCGGGCCGGCCAGGACGTGCTGCGGGCAGCCATCGTGCGCCGGGGCCTGCCCGAGGTGTTGTATGCCGACAACGGCGCTCCCTTTGCCAACCACATGCTGGCCCGCACGTGTGCTGTCCTCGGCATCCGCCTGGTGCACTCGGCGCCCTACTCGCCCCAGGGCAGGGGCAAGCAAGAACGACTCAACCGCTACATCCGCGAGCGCTTCATCGCCGAGGCAGACCACATCGGCATCGACAGCCTCGACGAGCTCAACGACCGTTTCGGGGCGTGGGTGGACCAGGTGGCCAACCGGCGCATCCACGCCGAGACGGGCGAGGCCCCCGAGGCCCGTTGGAACGCGGGCGGCCCGCCCCGGGCAGCGGAGGCGGCAGCCCTGGCCGAGGCGTTCCGGTGGTCGGCCCAGCGCAAGGTGACCCGCACTGCCACTGTCTCCATGGACGGCAACCACTACTCGGTCGACCCCGCCCTGGTCGGTCGTCGGGTGGAGCTGCGCTTCAACCCCGAAGACCTCAGCACCATCGAGGTGTTCGTCGAGGGCCGCCCGGCCGGGGTGGCCACGCCGTTCGTCATCGGCCACCACACCCACAAGGCCGTGCCCCAAGCGGCCCGGCCGGCACCGCCGGCCACCGGCGTCGACTACCTGGGACTGGTGGCCGCCGCCCATGAGGCCGAGACGGTGGGCCCCATCTCCTATGCCGAGGTCCCACTGTTCGACGCTGGCGACGAGGTCGCCCGATGAGCCGGGCGCCGTGGGTGGCCCACTTCGGGCTGAAGCGCTCCCCGTTCTCCAAGCGGATCGCGGCGGGCGACCTCTTCACCCGCCCGGCCCACGCCGAGGCGGTGGCCCGCATCGGGTTCTGCATCGCCGAGGCCGCCCTCGGGGTGGTCGTGGGTGATGTCGGTGTGGGAAAAACGGTGTCGGTGCGCGCCGCAGTGGCGGGCCTGGACCCCACCCGCCACACCGTGATCTACGTGGCCAACCCCGCCTTTGGCACCCGGGGCCTGTACGTCACCATCGTGCGCGCCCTCGGGGCCGAGCCCCGCTTCCACAAGGCCGAGGTCATGGCCCAGGCCGCCAACCTGCTGGCGGCTGAGGAGGCCGAACGTCACCGCCGGGTGCTGATCGTGGTGGATGAGGCACACCTGCTCTCGCCCGCCCAGCTCGAGGAGCTGCGGCTGTTGTCGAACCAGGACATGGACAGCTCGTCTCCCTTCGCCGGGATCCTGGTCGGCCAACCCACCCTCGCCCGTCAGCTGCGCATGGGGATGTTCGCTGCCCTCGACCAGCGCATCGCCACCCGCTTTCACATCAAGGCCATGGACCTGGCCGAGTCAGCCGCCTACCTACGCCACCAGCTGTCGCTGGTGGGCCGGGACGAGCCGCTGTTCGCCGACGACGCCGTCGCCCGCCTCCACCGGGCGGCCAACGGCCTGCCCCGGGCCCTCAACAACGCGGCGACCGCCGCCCTCATCGCCGCTGCCGCCGACGGCAAGGACCTCGTGGACGACGTCTGCGCCAAGCGGGCCGCCGCTGAGCTCACGAGGGATTGACGATGACGGTCGAACACGACAACGTGCGGGTGGGCATCGTCTTGGAGGTGGACGACAGCCCGGTCACCCTCTACATCTGGGCGCACCTCGTGGCCGCAACGATGGTCGACAATCTGCAGGACCACGGCATCGTCGCCAGCCTCGTGCGCATCGACATCGATGGCTCCCTCACCCCAAGATCACCATCGAGCGCTGCCGAGGAATGGGTGCACAGCGCTGCCGGCCCGTGTGCAGACAGCTCGGCCGCCAACACCAAGTCTAGGACCACAAGCTCGAAGTCCTCCACCCGTGCGCCGATCAGGGGCCGCCATCGCGGATGGGCTGCCACATTCCATGCGCGGGCTGGCTCCTCCGAGCCCTCCTGGAGGGGCAACCACTGATCGCTGAGGGACCCTTCTGCGAAGCGGAGCGCGAAATGGGCTACCTCATCGTCCCAGATGGCATGGAAGGTCCTTCCCGACGAGGTGCTGATCTCGACCCCGACCTCAGGCCAGTGCCAATGGTCGTAGTCCCATCGCACATCGTCTGCGCTCTCATAGGAGAGCCCGACGTAGCGAACATCTGCCAGAAGCTCCCCTCGGAGGGCCTCCCCGGCTCGTCGGCACTCCGTCTCGGTCGTCATCTTGGGAGTGTCGCGCGCCGAGTCCGCGGCAGGTCGATCCGACGTTCTGTGCGCCCAGCCCGAGATCCGATTGGGACCGAGTTCGGGCATTCGGTACTCCCGTTCGGTTCGCCGCCTGCCTCGACGGCCGGCGCGACGATCCGGCAATCGGCGTGGTCGACGGTGCAGTCCTCTTCTCAGTTGCCGGTCTCGCGGGCGACCCACCACGACCAGAGGCCAACTCCAGCAAGCGCGAGCCCTGCGACGATGCTGGCCGCGTCGCGCTGGACGAGGAGGACAAGCAGCCCGCCGGGAATGAGCAGAGCTGCGGTGACGTATCCCCTCGACCGCCAGGCGGGGAAGTCCCTCTTCGGTAGCTCGTCTCTTGAGGTCCAAAGCCAGCGCGGGAGCTTCGACCATGGTCTTCTGGCCATCTATGAATGGTCGCACGGCGTCGGTCTCCAGCCGCTACTTCATCGGCTTCCGGCCAAAGAAAGTAGCCGCCCCGGAGTGCCGCTCGACGCGTCTCGGGTTCGTCCTGGGACCCCCTCGGAACGCGTACCTATCGACGAACCCCAGGCTGACGCCTGCAGCGGCGATCTGTAGCCAGGCGCGGGACTCCACGACGAGCGCCCTCCGGGCACTATGCGCTCGGCCGGCGCGACGCACCGCGGGAATACCAGCGACGGAGTCGGCACCGGCGTGCTCAGGTCACCCCCGAGCTGACCCAGCACGCCCGCTACCTGGGTCGGCAACGACCTCGCCCGCTGTCGCCGGCTTCGGCACCTCACGTCGCCCCGAACGATCTAACCGCCGACGCCCGCAGATCAGGCGTCGGCGACCAAGACCTTCCACTGCCAGACGGGCCCTTCGTCGGGGTCCACGAGCTCATCGACCTTCATGAATCCGCATCGCGTGAGCACGGAGGTCGAGGGCGACACCTCGGCACGCGTGTGGGCAATGACCTCACGCAGTCCGGCAGTGCGAGCGCGGGCGAGCAGCTCGCGGACGACGGCCGTCGCCACCCCACGCCCTTGCCGCTCCGGCGCCACCGCATAGCCCAGCTCCGCCACTTCTTCGACCGGCTCACCCTTCCAGCCGGCATTGCCCACGAGGGCCCCGTCGTGGTCGAAGACGAGGTGCAGTCCCCACTAAGCCCGAATCCACCGAATAGCTACGGCCTGACGGCCTGACCATCACGCAAAAGTGCCCTCTGAGCTGGGAGAATGGCGGTTACGACACCAGCCAAGACCCCGAGTCGGAGGGCACCTTC
>JBKJNA010000051.1:0-2911 GCA_046596195.1 Acidimicrobiales bacterium
ACCGGGCGGCTGCCGTGATCGGTGCGTTGAGGCTGAGCGACGCGGTGGAACCGAAGAACGGCGCAGCGCCGAAGGCGAACACGCCGCCGTCCGACGCAATAAGCCAGTAGCCATCGCTGGAAGGAGTGGTGAACAGGCCCACCATGGGCTTGTTCAACCTGAGGGCGCCCGTGGAACCCCGGAACTGGGCGTCGCCGAAGGCGAAGATGCCGCCGTCGGACGCGGCCATGACGTAGCCCCGGCCGCTCGGCGTCGTGGCCATCGCTATCATCGGCTTGTTGAGCTTGAGGGCGCCGGTCGATCCCCGGAACTGGGCGTCGCCGAAGGCGAAGACGCCGCCGTCGCCGGCCACGAGAAGGTAACCCTTACCCGTCGGGCTCGACGCCATCCCCACGATGGGCTGATTGAGCTTTATGGACCCCGTGGAACCCTTGAAGACGGCATCGCCGAAGGCGAAGACGCCGCCGTCGGAGGCCACCAGCCAGTAGCCCAGCCCGGTGGGTGTGGGGGCCATGCCGACGATCGGCTTGTTCAGCTTGATTGCTCCGGTGGAGCCGTGGAACTTGGCGTCGCCGAAGGCGAAGACGCCGCCGTCGCCGGCCACGAGCCAGTAGCCGCCGCCGCCGAGCGTGGACGCCGTCGCCACCACCGGCTGGGCGAGGCGCAGCGATGTGGTGGAGCCGAGGAAGCGGGCCCCGCCGAAGGCGAAGACGCCCCCGTCGGACGCCACCAGCCGGTAACCGAGCGGGCCCTCGTTGACGCTGCGGGCCACCACGAACCGGTCGGGGGACCCGCCGGTGAGTCCGGGATCGGCGAAGGGCGTCACCACGACCGTGCCTCCGAGACGGGCGACAGCGGCTCCGAGCAGGCCGGCGTCGATGGGACGGTCGCCGTCGGCCACGTAGGTCACGTTGGTCGCCATGCCGCGGGCGGCACCGAACTCGGCTACCGCCCGGGAGGTGGTGTACACGTTCGCCCCGCCGAGGCGGGTGGGGCCGGGAAGGGTGATCAGCACGGCGTCGCTGATCACCTGGGGGCCACCGATGACCAAGGTGGTGGTGATCCCGAGGGCGCCGAGAGCAGCCGTGGTGGGGGCGGGCACCACATCACGCTCGGCGAACAGCACCGGGAAGCGCAAGAAGGCGGCCACGGCCGCCGCCGTCCCCGCCTCCTTGGAGGTGGGGTCGACGATCACGGCCGTGGTGGGCACGGTGCGCGTCGCCGCCACCTCGATCTTTTTGTACGTGTCGGCGATGAGCCTCGCCGTGTCGGGCGCGTTGGCGCCGGCGATCCGGAACACCTTGTCAGCCGGCAACCCCGCCCTGATGAGGCCGCCGACGACGTTGGGCGACAGTGCCGACTCGTTGCCGACGACGAAGGCGGCGACCGGCCCGAAGCGCTTGACCTCCGCCTCGACGTCGGGGGGCAGCCCGAACGAGGGCGAGGCGAGGACCGGGCCCAGATTGGCCCGGGCCAGCACGCCGGCGGCGACGGCGGAGCCGGCGTCGGCGTCGTTGACCACGACCACGGCGCTACCCGGCGCAGGCGCGCCGGCGACGAACTTCTCGGCGCCGCCGGGATACGCGAGGCGCGACAGTGATGCGGAGAGCCCGGCCGGCTGGGCGAGCGGAAGCTGCGTCGACGGCGGCGGCCCGGAAGGGTTCACCCGCACCCGGGTCGAGAAGATGTCCATGTTCTCGGTCTCGAAGTCGGTCAGGCGGGCGTCCGACCACGCCACCAGCACCTCGTTGTCGCCCAGCGGGACGATGCCGGGGACGAAGAAGTCGTTGCTCCGCACGGTGGTGAGGCCGTTGGTGAGGCTGATCGATTGGTCGTTGATGCGGCGGTCGCCCGAGAAGGTCCGCCCGCCGTCGATCGACGACGCCATGTAGATGTCGTGGTAGCCGGTGGGGCCGTTGTAGCTGTTGCGCCGGTCGCTCCACACCACGTCGACCCGCCCGTTCGGCGCCACCGACACATTCGGGAGGGACTGCTGCACGGGCGTGGCCGGGTCCTCGTTCACCCGGAGCGAGGCCGACCACGTGAGACCCTTGTCCGTCGAGCGGGTCAGGAAGATGTCGGGGTTGGTGGCCGTGCGGGTCTCGTTGTCGACGGCATACAGGGTGCCGTCGCCGGCGTCGATGCCCAGCCGGTGCTCGTTCACGCGTGAGGTCTTGTTCGGGACGGCCAGCTTGCGCTCCACGTTTGCGGACCAGGTGACGCCGCCGTCGGAGGACCTGCTGATCCAGTTGAACTCGTCGGCCGTGGCCGTGAACCCGAAGGCCACGGCGTTCTGGGTGCGCCAGGTCAAGAAGATCGTCCCGTCCGGGCCGACGACGGGGTTGGACAGGAACTGGGCGAACTCGCCAGGGGGCTGGGCGTTGACCGGCGGGCCCCACGTGGCGCCGCTGTCGTTCGACACGGCCACAGCGGCGGAGCGGACGTTGAAGTTCAGGCCGTTGGAGGCGACGATGACCCGGTCACCGCCTGGCCGGCGCTCGACACCCAGCTTGGGACGCACGAAAGAGGCCTGCTGGCCGGCCTGGTTGCCGAACCCGGGGTCGATGCCGGTGGTGCCCGCCATCACGATCTGGGCCTCGGCGAAGGTCCTGCCGCCGTCGGTGGACCGGGCCACCAGCGTCGTGGTGCCCTCGGACCTGTCCGCTGGGCGGGTGTCGAAAGCGATGTACACGTTCTGGCCGGACCCGAAGGCGATGCCCCCGTCCATGCGCAGGCGGTTGACGTTGTTGAACAGCTCGCAGGGCATCGACCCGAACCTGGCGGGCGCCTTGAGGACGCCGGTGGTCCAGGTGTCGCCTCCGTCGAAGCTCACGTTGTACTGGCACAGCCCGTAGCGGGGGTTCACCTCGGATTCCACGATGTGGCGCGGGTCGGCCGGGTTCACGGCCAG
>JBKJNA010000071.1:0-4531 GCA_046596195.1 Acidimicrobiales bacterium
AGCCACGTCGCTGCATCGGCCTTCGGGCACTGCCTGGCGATGACGCGCGACGAGGAGGTGGCCACCCGCCTGGCCGTCGTGGCCGTCCGCACGGGCGGCCGCACCCTCAGCGCGGTGCTCGGCCACGCCCGTCACCAGTCCCTCGCCGCCGTCGCCGCCGAACAGCCTCCGCCGGTGACGCTGCGGCCCGATGCCGGGGCGACCGACGTGGCGTGGGCGCTGGCTGCCACCCGCCCTCCGCTCGAGCTGGCGCTCGTCGACCTCAGTGGGCGGTACGGCCTCGGACGGGCCGGGCTCGGCATCGCCCTGCGCATGACCCCGTCGGCCGCCGCCGAGCGGGTGGCCGCCGTGGCCCGGTTGTGGGACGCCGAGCTCGATCCCGCCCTCCTCGCCTCTCTCGGCGCCGGGGACTGCGAGGGCCTGGCCAGGGTGCTCGACGGCCGGCCCGTGGCCGCCGCCCACGACCTGCTCGCCGTGGCCGGCGACATCGCCGCCCACACGGCGGGCTGCCCCGCCTGCGCCGACCGCCAGCGGGCCATGGCCTCGGTGCGCCACCTCCTCGCCGGCACTGCGCTCCCGGAGCCGCCGTGGCAGGTCACGGTGGCCGCCGGCGGCAGCTCGCTGCAGCCCCCGGTGCCGCCGCCGGCGCTGCAACCGGGCGACCGGGGCCGGGGCCTACGACGCCTCGGTGTGGCGGTCGTGGTGGTGGCGTTGGCCGGCGCAGCGGCCCTCGTCACGACGGCCGGTGGCGACGAGGGCACCCGCAGCGACTCGCTCATGACCCTCACCCGGCTGCCGTCCGAGGCGGGCTCGCTCCGCCTCGTCCCGGCCGAGGTCCCACCGACGGCCCGGCGGGTGGCCCTCACCAACCGCTCGGGGACCGCAGTGGCGTGGGAGGCCACGGGCGGCGCGCCGTGGCTCGAGGTGACACCGCCGTCGGGGCGGCTCGAACCGGGGGCGGAGCAGGTCCTCGCGCTGCGGGGCTCGCCACCCGAAGGAGCCGTACGGGCGTCGGTGCGCGTCACCGGCGACGACGGGTCGGCCACCATGGCGGCGGTGGCGGGCACAGTGGAGCACCCGCCCGACCTCGGGGCGACGGCCGAGGGGTGCCGGGTGACCGCCGACGTGGAGGACGAGGGCGACGTCGTCCTCACCCTGCACTGGCGGGTCAACGGCACCGAGGCCACCGGTTCCATGAGCACACCGGTCGACGCCAAGTCGACCGCCACCCTGCCGCCTGCGTTGGCGCCGCTCATCTGGTGGGTGAGCGCCATGGACGGGCGCGGCAATCAGGCCCGCACGCCCGACGTGGTCGTCCCCACCCCCTGCTGACCGAGCCGCCTACTCCGGTCAGCCGCATGGGGCCGCCGCGGTCCCGTTTCCCTGACCAGTGCCCGCACGCGGCTGCGGCTCCAGCCCTTGGGGAGCTGGAGCCGCACCAGAACGGCAGGTGTCAGCGGCGCTAGCGCTAGCCGGCGTCCTCGGCCGGCGGGGACCCGTCGCCATCCGGCGCCGGCGCCTGGAGCCACGACGGGGTGGCGGCGCCGACGGCAGCGGCGGCCGTGGTGGTGCCGATGTTGGCCAGCCAGGCGGCCAGGTCCTCGGTCTCGTCGTCGGAGGACCACCCGGCCATGGGCTCGTAGTCCGGGGCGTCCATGTCGAACTCCCGGTAACGGGTCATCCCCGTGCCGGCCGGGATGAGCTTGCCGATGATGATGTTCTCCTTCAGGCCGTAGAGGAGGTCGGACTTGCCCTCGATGGCGGCCTCGGTGAGCACCCTGGTGGTCTCCTGGAACGAGGCGGCGGACAACCACGACTCGGTGGCCAGGGAGGCCTTGGTGATGCCCATCAGCTCGGGACGGCCCTCGGCCGGCCGCTTGCCCGCCTGCACGAGCTCGCGGTTGACGTCGGCGTAGTTGCGGGACTCGACCCGCTCGCCCGGGAGGAAGGGGGCGTCGCCCGGCTCGGCCACCGAGACCCGGCGAAGCATCTGGCGCACGATGAGCTCGATGTGCTTGTCGTGGATCGACACGCCCTGGTCCCGGTAGACCTTCTGGACCTCTTCCACCAGGTACTGCTGGGTCTCGCGGATGCCCTTGATCTCCAGCAGTTCCTTGGGGTCCTTCGGGCCCTCGACGAGGGAGTCGCCGGCCTGGATGTCCTTGCCGTCGGCCACCTCGAGGTGGGCCCGCTGGGACACGCTGTAGGTGTCCTCGCTTCCGTCGTCACCCATGATGGTGATCCGGCGGCCGTTCTCCTCCTCGCTGATGCGCACCACGCCCGACGTGCGGGCCAACACGGCGGCGCCCTTGGGCGTGCGGGCTTCGAAGAGCTCGACCACGCGGGGCAGGCCGTGGGTGATGTCCTCACCGGCGATACCACCGGTGTGGAACGTACGCATGGTGAGCTGGGTGCCGGGCTCGCCGATGGACTGGGCGGCGATGACGCCCACCGCCTCGCCCATCTCGATGCCCTTCAGCGTGGCCAGCGAACGCCCGTAGCAGGTGGCACAGATGCCGTGGATGGCCTCGCAGGTGAGCACGGTGCGGACCCGCAGCCGGGTGACACGGGGATCGTCGCGCAGGGCGGCCATCTCCTCGTCGCCGACGTCGGTGCCCGCCGGGAAGTCGCCGGCCGGCTCGACCAGGACCCGGCCGAAGAGGCGGGTGTCCAGGTACGACCGCTTGTTGGGCTGATCGGGGACGACCTCCTCCAGCCAGATGCCGCGGGTCGTGCCGCAGTCGTCCTCGCGGATGATCAGCTCCTGGGCGACGTCGACCAGGCGGCGGGTCAGGTACCCGGAGTCGGCCGTGCGCAGGGCCGTGTCGGCCAGGCCCTTGCGGGCGCCGTGGGTGGAGATGAAGTACTCGAGCACCGACAGGCCCTCACGGAACGAGGACTTGATGGGTCGGGGGATCATCTCGCCCCGCGGGTTCGACACCAGGCCCTTCATGCCGGCGATCTGGCGCACCTGCTGGCTGTTGCCTCGGGCGCCGGAGTTCACCATCATGTCGAGGGGGTTGAACTGGATGAGGGCCAAGGTCTTGTCCATGGCCTGGCCGACCTCACGGTTGGCCTGCGTCCAGATCTCGATCTCCTTCTGGCGCCGCTCGTCGTCGGTGATGATGCCCCGCTTGAACTGGCTCTCGGCCTTCTCCGCCTCCTTCTCGAAGCGGTCGAGGATGGCGGCCTTCTCGGGGGGCGTCTTCACGTCGTCGATCGAGATGGTGAGCCCCGACTGGGTGGCGTAGCGGAACCCGAGGTCCTTGATACGGTCGAGGCACTGGGCCACGTCGACCTTCGGGTAGTTGTCGGCGATCTCCTCCACGATGGAGGCGATACTGCGACCCTTCTTCGACACCAGCTCGTTGACGTAGGGGAAGCCGGGCGGCAGGGCGGTGTTGAACAGCAACCGGCCGGGCGTGGTCTCCAGCTCCTCGACGCCCGACTCGTCACCGTCTTCGTGTTCGCTGCCGTTCCCGTTGGTGGCGGCGGCCCGGACCTTGATGGCCGCGTGCAGGTCGATGTCGCCCGCCTCGTAGGCCTGCTCGACCTCGAACAGATGCCGGAACACCCGGCCCTCCCCCTTCACGCCCTCCTTGGGCAAGGTGAGGTAGTAGGCGCCGAACACCATGTCGTGCGAGGGCACGGTGATGGGGCGCCCGGTGGCGGGCGACAGGATGTTGTTGGCCGACAGCATGAGGATGCGGGCCTCGGCCTGGGCCTCCGCCGACAGCGGCAGGTGCACGGCCATCTGGTCGCCGTCGAAGTCGGCGTTGAAGGCGGCGCACACCAGCGGGTGGATCTGGATGGCCTTGCCATCGACCAGCACGGGCTCGAAGGCCTGGATGCCGAGGCGGTGCAGCGTGGGCGCCCGGTTCAGGAACACCGGGTGCTCCGTGATGACTTCCTCGAGCACATCCCAGACCTGGGCCCGGCGGCGCTCCACCATCCGCTTGGCCGACTTGATGTTCTGGGCCAGCTCGGTGTCGACCAGCCGCTTCATCACGAAGGGCTTGAAGAGCTCCAACGCCATGAGCTTGGGCAGACCGCACTGGTGCAGCTTCAGGGTGGGGCCGACCACGATGACGGAGCGGCCCGAGTAGTCGACGCGCTTGCCCAGCAGGTTCTGGCGGAACCGGCCCTGCTTGCCCTTGAGCATGTCGGACAGCGACTTGAGCGGGCGGTTACCCGGCCCAGTTACAGGACGGCCGCGGCGGCCGTTGTCGAACAGGGCGTCGACCGCCTCTTGAAGCATCCGCTTCTCGTTGTTGACGATGATCTCGGGCGCGCCGAGGTCAAGCAGTCGCTTGAGCCGGTTGTTGCGGTTGATCACCCTGCGGTAGAGGTCGTTCAGGTCCGAGGTGGCAAAACGGCCACCGTCGAGCTGGACCATCGGACGCAGGTCCGACGGAATAATCGGAACGCAGTCCAGGACCATGCCGGTCGGATGGTTCCGGGTCACCTGGAAGGCAGTGACGACACGCAGGCGCTTGAGCGCACGGGTCTTCTTCTGGCCCTTGCCGGTGGC
>JBKJNA010000003.1:0-21483 GCA_046596195.1 Acidimicrobiales bacterium
GTGAGTACGCGATCAACGGCGCCCCCTGCCGGCTGCTCGACGTCCAGGAGCTCCTGTCCGACACTGGGGTGGGCCGCCAGCAGCACGTGATCGTGTCGCAGGGCCAGCTGGCCGGCGTCCTCGACGCCCGGCCCGAGGACCGCCGCTCGATCATCGAGGAGGCGGCCGGCGTCCTCAAGTACCGACGGCGCCGCGAGAAGGCGGAGCGCCGCCTCGACGCCACCGAGGCCAACCTCACCCGCCTCCAGGACCTGCTGCGCGAGGTGCGCCGGCAGCGCCGGCCCCTGGAGCGCCAGGCCGACGCCGCCCGCCGCCACGACGCCGTGGTGGACGAGCTTCGGGCCCTTCGCCTGCACCTCGCCGGCCGTGAGCTGGTGGCTCTCGAGGCCCGCCAGCGGTCGGCGGTGGCCGAGAGAACGGAGCTGGCGTCCACCGAGGGCAAGCTGCGGGCCTTCATCAGCGGCATCGACGCCGAGGTGGCGTTGGCCGAGGCGGCCGTCGCCGGCCGCAGCGCCGAGGACCCGAGCGACGGCCTGGTGCGCTTCGAGGGCCTGCGTGAGCGGGCCCGGGGCGTGGCCGCCGTGCTGACCGAGCGCCGCCGGTCGGTGGCCCGCGAGCTGCAGTCCGCCGTCGACGCCGACGTGGTGGCCTCCCTCGAGGCCGAGAGCGCGGCGCTGGGTGACGCGCTGGCCGCGGTCGACGCCGAGGCGGCCGCACTGGCGCCTCAGGCCGACGAGCTGGCTGCGTCGGACGCCGCGCTGGCGGCGGAGCGGGCAGCCTTCGAGGAGCAGTGGGGCGACGTGGAGCGCCCGCCGGCGGCACGGGCGGCCGAGCTGCGGGGCGAGCTGGGCGCCCTGCGCCGGGCCGCCGAGCAGGCCGTCGCCGAGCAGGGACGGCTGGCCACGCGCCTCGCCGCTGCCCGCGAGCGGGCCACCGCACTCGCCGCAGAGGTGGCGACACTGGCGGCGGAGGTCGCCGCCATGCAGGAAGCGGCAGGGCAGCTCGGGCCGGCGCTGGCCGGCGCCCGCGAGCAGCGGGCGCTCGCCGAGCCCGTCCTCGCCGCCGCCGAGGCCCGCCTCCGGAACGCCGAGCAGGCCCGCCATTCCTGGGCGGCCCGGGCCGACGCGCTCGGCTCCGCCTTCGACGAGGCACGTGCGCAGGCCGGCGCCGAGCGCCTGGCCGGCGTGGCCGGCGTGGTGGGCACCCTGGTCGAGCTGGTCGACATCGACGAGGGTTGGGAGGACGCCTTCGAGGCGGCCGCCGGCGAGGCGGTGGCGGCCGTCGTGGTCGACGGTGCCGCCGCCGCCCGCACCGCCCTCGGCGCGCTGCGCCACGGCGACGGGTCGGCCGTAGGTGCAGCGGTCCTGGCCCTCGGCAAGGGACGGGCGCCGGCCAGCGCCGCTCTCCACACGGCCGCCGGTGAACCGGTGCGGGCCCACGTGGGGTCACGGCACCCGGGCGTCGACTCGCTGCTGGACACGCTGCTGGCCGATTCCGTCGCCGTCGACGGCGGCTGGGAGCAGGCCCTCGACCTGGCCCTGGCCGACCCCGGCCTGGTGGTCGTCACCCGCCAGGGCGACCGCTTCGCCACCGGCGGCTGGCGGGTCGGGTGCTCCGGCACGGTCGCCACCCGCACCGCCCTGGCCGAGGCCCAGGCCCGCGCCGCGACGGCCGAGCACGAGGCGGCGGAGGCGGCGGGCGCCGTCGGGCCGGCTCGTGCCGCCTTGACCGACGCCCGCGCCGCCGAGGCCGACCTGGTGCGGCGGCTCGATGCCAACGAGGCCCGCCTGGCATCGGCCACCACCACGCTGGAGCGCCGCCGATCAGACCTGGCTGACGCCGAGGTCGAGCGCGACTCCCTCTCCGAGCACCTGGGCCAGCTGGCCGAGCGCCAGGAGTCGTCGTCGGCCCGGGTGGTCGAGTTGGAGTCGATGCTGCCGGCCCTCGAGCAGGAGGAGGCGGCCGGCGTCGAGCGGGTGGCCGTCGCCCGCAGCGAGCGGGCCCGCCTGGTCACCCGCGCCACCGCCCTCGCCACCCTGCGCACGGACCTGGAGGTGCGCTTCGGCGCCCTCGAGGAGCGCCGCACGATGCTGGTGGCACGGCGGTCGGAGGTGGCCGACCGGCTGAAGCGCAGCGGCGGCTCCCCCGAGGTGGCCGGCGCCCGCCGGGCCGAGCTCGAGCGCCGGGCCACCACCCTCACCCGCCTGGCGGCGTCCGTCGCCGGCCACCTGGCCCTGGTGGAGGCCGGTCTCGGCCGTCTCCACGAGCACCGTCGCCAGCACCGCGAGGCACTGCGGGCGGCAGTCGCCCACCTCGATGCCCTGCGGGCACAGCGCACGTCCATCGAGCGCCAGCTCACGGAGGTCGCGGACCGGGCCAGGCGGGCCGAGCTGGAGGCGTCCGAGGTCGCCCTGCGGCTGGAGACGGCGGTCGAGGGAGTGCACCGCGATCTGGACGTCGACCCGCTCGCCGCCACCGGCGCGGTCTGCCCGCCCCTGCCCGAGGGCGTCTCGGCCGCCGACCGGGCCACCGCCCTCGACCGCGACCTGCGGGCCATGGGGCCGGTCAACCCGCTCGCTCTCGAGGAGCTGAACGAGCTCGAGGAGCGCCAGCGCTTCGTGGAGGAGCAGCTGGAGGACGTGCGCTCGGGGCGCCGGGAGCTGTCCAAGGTGATCACCGCCGTCGACGCCGAGATCGCCTCGTCCTTCGCCGCTGCCTACGCCGACGTGGCCACCGCCTTCTCCGACCTCGTCGTCCTGCTCTTCCCGGGCGGCAGCGGGCAGCTGAGGCTCACCGACCCGGACAACCTGCTGGAGACCGGCATCGAGGTGGAGGCCCGTCCGTCCGGCAAGAGCGTGCGCAAGCTGTCGCTCCTGTCGGGCGGCGAGCGGTCGCTGGTGGCGCTGGCGTTCCTGTTCGCCGTGTTCCGCAGCCGTCCGTCGCCTTTCTACCTGCTGGACGAGGTCGAGGCCGCCCTCGACGACGTGAACCTGCACCGCTTCATCGGGCTGATTGAGGAGTTCCGCACCCACGCCCAGCTCCTGGTCGTCACCCATCAGAAGCGCACCATGGAAGCGGCCGACTGCCTCTATGGCGTCACTATGTCGCCCGGCGGGAGCTCCAAGGTCCTGAGCGAGCGGGTCCGGGCCGCCACCTGATCCTCGCTTCAGCGCCCGGCTGAACCTGCCGACGACCACTTGGTGGGCACCGCGCTGATCCGCCGAGGTCGGGCTGTCGTCGTTGCTGCGCTGGCCGCCGCCGCACTATTGAGCGCGTGCGGAGGTGGCGGAGGCGGCGCCACCCAGACGCCGGCCGCCCCCGCCGAGCCGGCCGCCGCCGTCGACCCGTCGTCGGACAACGTCATCACCGGCCCGGTCAACAAGGCCAAGGAGACGGCCGAGGCCCAGGAGGCGCACGACCGGGCCATCGAGGGGACCATCGGCGGCCAGCCCTAGCCCGGCTGTCCCTCCGCGGCGCCGGCTTCGGTGCGCGGCGGCGCCGGTGTCCGGGATCCGAACCCCCCCGTCCGGCGGTCACCCCGGGCCCAGACGGCACCAGGGTGCGGAATCCGAACCCCCAGGCCGTCGCAAGCACCCGGCGCCCACCAGCGGCGGGTGCTCCGGGGCGGCCCATAGGCTCGCGTCATGGAAATCGTTCTCATCCTGGTCGTAGTCCTCGCCTTGGCGGCCACCGTGACCGGTGTCACCATCTCGCGCCGGCGCAACCGGGGTGTCGAGCTCGAGCCGCCCCCCCGCACGCCTGCACCGACCCGTCCCAAAGAGGCGCCCCGCCCGGCCGTGGAGGCACCGCCCGAGGTGGTGGAGGCCCCGCCTGCGCCGGCCGTGGAGGCCCCGCCCCGCCCGCCGGAGGCCCTCCCCGAGCCGGAGCCCGAGCCGGAGCCCGTCGCCGTCCGCCCCCGGTTCCGGGACCGGATGGGCAAGGCCCGCTCGCTGTTCGCCGGCTACGTGTCGTCGATGCTGTCGAGGTCCACGATCGACGCCGAGACGTGGGAGGAGATCGAGGAGGCGCTGATCCGGGCGGACGTGGGCGTGGGCCTCACCGCCAGCCTGCTCGACGAGGTGCGCACACGGGTGAAGGCGGAGGGCATCACCACGCCCGCCCGCCTGCTCGAGGTGTTGAAGGACGACATGAAGCAGCACCTCGCCGAGGGCGACCGGTCGCTGCGCCTGGAGGAGGGGTCGCCCAGCGTGTGGCTGTTCGTGGGCGTGAACGGGGTGGGGAAGACCACCACCATCGGCAAGCTGGGGCTGCGGGAGGCGCAGGCCGGTCGCAAGGTGGTCATGGCCGCAGGCGACACGTTCCGGGCTGCCGCCGCCGAACAGCTCGGCTTGTGGGCCGAGCGCACCGGGGCCGACCTGGTGCGCGGGGCCGAGGGCGGCGACCCGGGGTCGGTGGTCTTCGACGCCGTCGAGCGGGCCGCCGCACGCGGCGCCGACCTGGTGCTGGCCGACACGGCCGGACGCCTCCACACCAAGGTGAACCTGATGGAGGAGCTGAAGAAGGTGCGCCGCATCGCCGAGCGCCCGCCGGCCAAGCTCACCGAGGTCCTCCTGGTGATCGACGCCACCACCGGCCAGAACGGCCTCGTGCAGGCCCGCGAGTTCGCCGACGCGGTCGACGTGACGGGCGTGGTGCTCACCAAGCTCGACGGCACGGCCAAGGGCGGTATCGCCCTGGCCATCGCCTGCGAGATGGGGCTCCCTATCAAGCTTGTGGGCCTGGGCGAGAAGGCCGAGGATCTGGTCGAGTTCGATCCGGCAGAATTCGTGGATGCCCTCTTCTCCTGATTCGTCGCCCGGGTCGGACGACCGACTGGACCCGGTCAGGATCGACGATCACCCGAAGTCCCGGCGCATGCGCGCCCCGGCGCTGGCCGTCGCCGCCTTCGCGTTGGCGGTGGCGAGTGTCGCCGCCCTGGCCGGAAGGGACGCAGCCGGCGGCCTGGTCAAGCTTCCCGTGCCCGCCGGAAGCGTCCCCCCTGGCACCGCGCCGCCTTCCGGCACCGAGGAGTTGGCGTACCGGGTGAAGGCGCCACTGGTGGACCCGGGCGCCACCGCGCCCGGCTACCGGCTGGCCTCGACGACCACTCCCGAGGCGGTGGCCGGCTTGGCGCAAGGCCTCGGCCTCGACGGGCCGGTCACGGAGGAGGACGGTGGTTGGGCGGTCGCATCCGGAGACCGCCGTCTCGTCGTGCGGGCCGAGCCCGGCCTGCCGTGGTTCCTGGGACCGTGCCCGGCGCGGGGCGGCGACGGGCGGAGGGCGCCGGAGCCGGGCGGCGGGTGCGCCGACCTCCATGTCGACGTCGGCCCTGCGGTGTGTGACGCCGCCCCGCCCTGCCCCCCGACCCCGCCGCCGACCGACTTCTACTTCCACGGCCCCCCGTTGCCATCGCTCGCCGAGGCCGACCAGGTGGCGCAGCGGGCTTTCGAAGGGCTCGGCCGGGACGTGCTGCAAGTGGACGCCGACCCGTACCGCTTCGCATCCGTTAGCGGCCATCTTCCCTACTGGGTCGCCAGCATGGCGCCCGGCCTGGGTGGCCTGCGCATCGACGGCCGCGTCCACGAGCTCGGATTCGGTGCCGGGGGGTGGATCGCGTTCGGGCAGGGCGGGCTCGGCCGGGCGGATCGCATCGGCGACTACCCGCTGGTGGGCGTCGACGCCGGGCTGCGGCGCCTGAACGGGAGGGCTGCCGCCGCCGTCGCCGCAGCTGCCGCCCGCTGTGCAGCGTCCGCCGCGACGTGCGGGGCCCCGCCGCCCCCTCAGCGCACGGTCACCGGCGTCCACCTGGTGCTGGACGAGGTTGGCGGCTACCTCGTCCCGACCTACGAGTTCGAGCTGGAGGGGTACAAACTCGTCCCCGCTTACGCGTTCGAGCTGGAGGCTTACACGGCCGAAGCTCCGGCCGTCGCCGACGAGTGGCTCGACTGGGAGCACCCAGCCGGGAGCTGAGGAACGGTTTTCGGGTTCTTCGGGCCAGCCGGGAACCCGATGGAGTGGACGGGCGTCCAAAGGTCATGCGCTCCCGTGCTCCCGCTCTCGTCGCCGTCGTGGTCTTCGCTGTGGCGGTGGCCCTCATCGCCGTCTTCGCCGGGCAGGGTGGCGGCGATCGGTTGGTGAAGCTGCCGGCTGGCTCGTCAACGGCGACCGTGACCGACGAGGCGGCACCGGCGTCGGGCGATCTGTCCACCCGCAGCTCGCTGCCGTACCCCGGATCGGTCGAGTACAAGGTCGACGGAACCCTCCCGGAGCTACCGTCGGAGGCGCCTGGGTACCGCCTGGGCTCGGCCACAACGGCCGCCGGCGTCGCCCGCCTCGCCGCGTCCCTCGGCGTGGCGGGCGACGTGCAGGCCGACGCCACCGGTTGGGTGGTCAGTTCCGGCGGTCGCCAGCTCCGGGTGGAGCGGGTGGCGGGGCTGCCCTGGTATCTCGGGCCCGCGTGCCCGGACGTGCCGGTGCGCTCGGAGGCGGACGAGGACGTCGTGACGACCTGCGCCGTGGCGCTGGACACGCCGGCGGCGACCGCAGGGGGCGGCTCGACAGGCTCGGCCGCCGGCTGCGCCAACGGTGGCTGTACGGACGTGGCGATCGCGCCCGCCCCGGTGCCCGAGTGCAGTTCCTCCACCGACTGCGTGGCACCGGCACCTCGGCTGTGCGAGGGCGCCGGCGCCTCCTGTACCTCGCCGCCGACCCACGTCTGCGACGGCGGCACGCCGCAGTGCGTCCCCCAGCCGACCGCGGTCTGCGAAGGCGGCACGCTGAAGTGCGTCCCCCGGTCGACCCCGGTCTGCGACGGCGCCACGCTGAAGTGCGCCCTCCGGTCGTGCGAGTCAGGCGCCGCATGCGCCGAGCCGGCTGCACCCCCGGTCCCCACCTGCCCTCCTGACGCGAAGTGCGTTGCCCCGGATTGCGCGCCTGACCTGCTCTGCGTGTTCCCGGTGCCCCCCGAGCCCGTCCGTCCCGCCGACCTCCCGACGAAGGCCGAGGCCGGGAGGCTGGCCCTGAAGGCGTTCGCCGCCCTGGGCGTGGGCACCGACGGGATGGTCGTGGAGGACGGGTGGACGGCCTGGTACGCCCGGGTCGAGATGCGGGTCGACGGCCTCGGTGTGATCGGCATGGACACGTCGGTCTCCATCGGGCCGAAGGGCGAGATCGTGGGCGGCAACGGCTACCTGGTCGCCCCCGACCGGATCGGCGACTACCCGCTGGTGGGTGCCGCCGCCGGGCTGGAGCGCCTCAAGGCCTTCTACGGCGGCCCTGTGGATGGCCTCATCGCCGTCGCCCCGGCCGTCGAGCCCGGTGTCGTCGTCGACCCCGTGCCGGCGTGCGACGACCCGGCGACGAGTTGTGAAGGCGTCGAGCGGCCCGAGATGCCGCCCGTGCCCTTCGTGCAGACCGTCACCGGTGTCCACCTGGGCCTGCTGTTCACAGGCGACGCGCTGGTGCCTGCCTACGTGTTCGAGCTGGCCGAGGGCGGCAGCGTGCCGGTCGTCGCCGTCACCGACGAATGGCTCGACAAGGAGAGCAACGGCCTGACGCGCTGACCTGGGCACCGAGTCGGGCGGGAGCCCCTTCCAGCCAACCCGAACCCTTACCTCCTGACCGGCGGCTGACCCCGCCGGCCGGCCATTCGGGCCCGGGCGGGGCCGTCCACTACCCTTGGCCCCCGCATGTTCGACAGCCTGTCCGACCGCTTCGATGGGATCTTCACGCGCCTGCGCGGGCGCGGCCGCCTCACGGAGGCAGACGTCGACGAGGTCCTGCGGGAGATCCGCCTCGCCCTGCTCGAGGCCGACGTCAACATCCGGGTCGTCCGTGGCCTCGTGTCCCGCATCCGGGAGCGCACGGTCGGCATCGATCTGTCGCAGAGCCTCACGCCCGCCCAGCAGGTCATCAAGATCGTGCACGAGGAGCTCATCGCCACCCTCGGCGGCGAGACGCTCAAGATCAGCTACGCCTCCAAGCCGCCCACGGTGGTGTTGCTCGCCGGCCTCCAGGGCTCGGGCAAGACCACCGCCGCAGGCAAGCTGGCCCGCTGGTTCAAGCATCAGGGCCGCCAGCCCCTGCTGGTGGGCGCCGACCTCCAGCGCCCGGCCGCCGTGCAACAGCTGCGGGTGCTGGGCAGCCAGATCGCCGTGCCCGTGTTCAGCGAGGCCAGCGACCCCGTGTCGGTCGCCGCCAAGGGCCTCGAGGAGGCCAAGCGCCTCGGGCGCGACGTGCTGATCGTCGACACCGCCGGCCGCCTGAGCATCGACGCCGAGCTCATGGCCGAGGTGCGCGACATCTCGAGTGCGGTGTCTCCCCACTACACGTTCCTGGTCATCGACGCCATGACCGGCCAGGACGCGGTGGCCACGGCCGAGGCGTTCCACGAGACGCTCTCGCTCGACGGCGTCATCCTCACCAAGCTCGACGGCGACGCCCGCGGTGGCGCCGCTCTGTCGGTGAAGGAGGTGGTGGGCAAGCCCATCGCCTTCGCGTCGGTGGGCGAGAAGCTGAGCGAGTTCGAGACCTTCCACCCCGACCGCATGGCAAGCCGCATCCTGGGCATGGGCGACGTCCTCACCCTGATCGAGAAGGCCGAGGAGGCCTTCGACCAGAAAGAGGCCGAGCGGGCGGCCGAGGCCCTCATGGAGGGCCGCTACAACTTCGACGACTTCCTCGAGCACATGCAGCAGATGAAGAAGATGGGGAACCTGCAGGGGATCCTCAGTATGATCCCCGGGGTCCCCAAGGAGTTGAAGCAGGCGAAGATCGACGACGCCGAGCTGGGGCGGGTAGAGGCCATCATCCGGTCGATGACCGCCGCGGAGCGTCAGGATCCCAAGCTGATCAACGGTTCCCGGAAGCTGCGGATCGCCAACGGCAGCGGGTCCACCACCACCCAGGTGAACGCGTTGCTGAAGCAGTTCAAGGAGATGCAGGTCCAGCTGAGCGCCATGGGGATGGGGCGCATGCTCAACAACAAGAAGCGCGGCAAGAAGGGCAAGAAGGGCGGGCGCACCACGCCTCCCAAGCTCCCCTCGTTGCCGAACTTCAACTAGAACGAACTTCAAGCCGGAGAAGAGAATCCATGGCAGTAAAGCTCCGCCTCATGCGGATGGGCAAGAAGAAGCAGCCGACGTACCGGGTGGTGGCGGCGGACAGCCGCTCGCCCCGAAACGGGCGCTTCATCGAGATCCTGGGCACCTACGAGCCCCGGGCCGAGCCGTCGGTCATCAAGATCGACGCCGACAAGGCGGTGGCGTGGCTCCGCAAGGGCGCCCAGCCCACCGAGCGGGTGGAGAAGCTGCTGAAGCTCACCGGCGCGTGGGAGCAGTTCAAGCCGGGCGTGCCCGCATGAGCGAGCCCGAAGGGCGAGCGGGGCCCGAGCGGCCCTCCGAGCGGGAGACACCATCGGTGCGCCATCCCGCAGGGCTGGTGCATCGATGAGCGAGGTCGTCGGCGAGGACGTCGAGGGTGAGGACATCGAGGGCGGCGACGACGAGGTCGGCGACGACACCGGCAACCGCCTGGTCGGAGCCATCCCTCGCAACGTGGTGGACTACATCGCCCGCCAGATCGTCGACGAGCCCGACGCCGTGGTGGTCGAGGCCGACGAGGGCAGGGGCCGCATCGACATCCGCCTTCACGTCGCCCCCGACGACATGGGCAAGATCATCGGCAAGCGGGGCCGGGTGGCCCAGGCCATCCGCACCGTCGTGCGCGCCGCGGGCGCCCGCGAGGGCGTGGAGGCCAGCGTCGACATCGTCGACTGAAGCGGGTTCTCCCACGCTCGAGGTCGGCCGCGTCGTGAAGCCCCACGGGCTGCGGGGCGAGGTCGTGGTGGAGCTGTTCACCAACCGCACCGAGCGGCTGGCGCCCGGCACCGTGCTCGACACCGCCTGCGGCCCGCTCGAGGTGGTGCGGTCGTCGGCCCACCACCACCGCTGGATCGTGGCCTTCGCCGGCGTGGTCGACCATGCCGGCGCAGAGGCTCTGCGTGACGTGGTCCTGTCGGCCGAGGCGCTCCACGACCCCGACGCCCTGTGGGTGCACGAACTCGTCGGCGCCGAGGTGGTCGACACGGCCGGCGTGTCCCACGGCCCGGTGGTGGCGGTCGAGGCCAACCCGGCCAGCGACCTGCTGGTGCTCGAAGGCGGGGGACTGGTGCCGCTGCGCTTCGTCGTGTCCCAGGAGCCGGGACGGGTGGTCGTCGACCTCCCCGCCGGCCTCCTCGACGACTGACGGCGCACGCGCGCCCGTGCGCATCGACGTCTTCACCATCTTCCCGGACCTGGTCGACGGCTACCTGGGCGCCAGTCTCATCGGCAAGGCCCGCACCAGAGGTCTGCTCGACGTGCGCGTTCACGACCTGCGCTCGGCCGCCACCGATCCGCACCGCAGCGTCGACGACGCCCCCTTCGGCGGCGGCGCCGGCATGGTGCTGGCGCCGGAGCCGGTGTTCGGGGCGGTGGAGCTGGTGCAGCCGCCCCGACCGCTGTACCTGCTGGCGCCCACCGGTCGGCGCTTCGACCAGGGGATGGCGCAGGAGCTGGCTGGCGGCGAGGGACTGTCCCTGCTGTGCGGCCGGTACGAGGGGGTGGACCAGCGGGTGGTCGAGCACCTGGTGGACGGTGAGCTGTCGATCGGCGACTACGTGCTGGCCGGCGGCGAGGCGGCCGCCATCGTGGTCGTCGAGGCGGTGGCGCGTCTGGTGCCGGGCGTGATGGGCAACGAGGCGTCCGCCGCGTCCGAGAGCTTCAGCGACGGGCTGCTGGAGGAGCCCCAGTACACCCGCCCGGCCGAGTTCCGGGGCTGGGCCGTCCCCGAGGTGCTCCGCTCGGGCGACCACGGGCGCGTCGCCCGGTGGCGGAAGGCCGCCGCACTCCACCGGACCCGGACGGCCCGACCCGACCTCATCGAGGCACGCGGGGGCATCTCGGACGACGAGGTGCGCATCCTGTCGGAGCACGGGTATCCTGTCCCGTCCCCCGGCGAAGCCCTCCCGTCCTCCGGGACGTGGCGGGAGCAGAGCCCGGCCGGGGCAGCCGACGAGGAGCGAGACGCGCCATGAACCCCACCGATCTGGTCGACCGCAGCAGCCTGCGGGACGACATCCCCGAGTTCAAGCCCGGCGACAACGTGAAGGTCCACGTGCGGGTGGTCGAGGGGACGCGCGAGCGGGTGCAGGTGTTCCAGGGCGACGTCATCGCCCGCAAGGGCGACGGCATCCGCGAGACGTTCAAGGTCCGCAAGACCAGCTTCGGCGTCGGCGTCGAGCGCACGTTCCCGGTGCACTCGCCTGTGCTGGCCAAGATCGAGGTCGTCCGCAACGGCGACGTGCGGCGGGCCAAGCTCTACTACCTCCGGGACCTCTCCGGGAAGGCCGCGAAAATTAAGGAAAAGCGCACCGCCCGTTGACGCACCTGGCGTCGAACCGCGGCGGCCACCGCCGCTCGTGGACGCACACGGCGCGTGAGGTCCCGATCCTGGTCATCAGCGCCGCCGTGCTGGCCTTCCTGCTGAAGACCCTGGTGGCCCAGGCGTTCTACATCCCGTCGGGTTCGATGCTGCCCCAGCTGCAGATCAACGACAGGGTGGTGGTGTCCAAGCTCTCGTACCGGCTCCACGACCCCCGCCGGGGCGACATCGTCGTCTTCGACTGCCCGGCCGTTTCGTGCGTCAACCCGAAGCGTGAGGACGACGGTGGCGTGCGGGGCCTCTTCCGCAAGGTCGCCGAGGGTGTCGGCGTGGTGCAGCCGTCCACCGAGGAGTTCATCAAGCGGGTGATCGCCCTTCCCGGCGAGACAGTCGAGGGCAGGGACGGCGCGATCTACATCGACGGTCGGCGGCTCATCGAGCCGTACCTGCCGCCCGAAACCGTCACGTCCGACTTCGCGCCGCTGAAGGTACCGGCCAAGCACCTGTGGGTGATGGGAGACAACCGCGGAAATTCCTCCGACAGCCGGGTGTTCGGCCCGATCCCAAGATCGACGGTGGTGGGCCGCACGGTGCTGCGCGTGTGGCCCATCCCCGAAGCCTCGTTCCTGTGACACTCCGGCGGCGTCCCGCAGGAGGCCCCGCCCGGGCCGTACGATACGGGGATGAGCGCGGAGGATCTGGAGCGGTACGAGACCGAGATCGAACTCCAGCTTTACCAGGAGTACAAGGCCGTCCTCGCCATGTTCCACTACGTGGTCGAGACCGAGCGCCGCTTCTACCTCGCCAACAATGTGAAGATGGAAGTGAAGGGCGACGGTGGCCGCACCTACCTCGAGGTCGAGCTCGGCGACGCCTGGGTGTGGGACATGTACCGCCCCGCCCGCTTCGTCTCCTCGGTCAGGGTCGTCACGTTCAAGGACGTGAACGTGGAGGAGCTACCCGAGAAGGAGCTATAGACATGACGGACCGGCGGCGCGCCCTTGGCGCCAGTGGCGAGGAGGCGGTTGCCTCCTGGTACCAGGAGCGTGGTTACGAGGTCGTCGTTCGCAACTGGCGCTGCCGCGAGGGCGAGCTCGACCTCATCGTCCGTGCCGGCAGGGCATTCGTGTTCTGCGAGGTGAAGACGAGGACCTCCGATGCCTTCGGGGCCCCCGTGGAGGCGGTCAACCGAGCCAAGCAGGAGCGGCTCCGGCGCCTGGCCGCCCGCTGGCTCACCGAGGCGCCGCTGCGGCCCCGTGAGATCCGCTTCGATGTGGCGTCGGTGGTCGGCGATCAGATCGAGGTCTTCGAAGGCGCCTTCTGACTTGTTTTCCCGGTCGGGGCCCTTACCAGCGGCCGGGGTGACGGCGAGATCGGTGCTCCCAGCATGGCGCGTGCCAGTGCCGGCGCAGGTCGGGGGCTTCGAGGGGGACCACGACGAGGTGCCCGGCGCCGACCGGGATCTCCTGGTTGCAGCCCGGGCAGCGGTAGGCCTTGGTGGCCTGGTAGGGCTGGATGCGCCGTACCTCGAGCTGCTCGTCGGTGCCGTCGGCGGGTGGGACGGCGGTCATCCGGGCAAGCTACGGCCGGAGGAGGAGGGGGTCGGGAACGGGGGCCCGGCGACACGCTCGCCCGCACGTACCCAACGCCTGCCTCGTCCCCTTCGTTCCCTCTTGACCGCACCTCTTCCCAAAGTCACACCCACCCTGTAGGTTTCTCACAGCGCTCGAGCGGCCGCGGCAAGGCCCCTCCTCCTACACCACCCGTGTCGAGGAGCCCGCCGTTGATCGCCATCGTTGCGTCCGCCACCCTGCTGGGCGTCGAGGGCCGCCCCGTCACCGTGGAGATCCACGTCTCCAACGGCATCCCCGGCTTCACCGTCGTGGGCCTGCCCGATGCCGCCTGCCGGGAGGCGCGCGACCGAGTTCGGGCCGCCCTCATGTCCACCGGGCTCACGTGGCCGCTGAAGCGGGTCACCGTCAATCTTGCGCCGTCCGGCGTGCGCAAGGGCGGGCCCGGTCTCGACCTCCCCATTGCCATCGCCCTGCTGGTGGCCAACGGCGACCTGGCGCCCGAGCTGGTGGCCAACACCGCATTCGTGGGCGAGCTGGGGCTCGACGGGTCGTTGCGGCGGGTGCCCGGCATGGTGCCCCTGGTCGACGCCATCGACGCCACCGCGGTGGTGGTGCCCACGCCGTGCACTGCCGAAGCGTCGCTTGTGGGCCGCCACTTCGTGCGGGGCGGCTCCAGCATGCGGGTCGTGCTCGACGCCTTGCGGGGTGACGGGGAGTGGGAAGAGGCGCCCCAACCTCCGGCGGGCGGGGAGCAGGCGGTGGTCGGCGACCTGTCCGACGTGCGGGGCCAACGCTTCGCCCGGTGGGCGCTCGAGGTGGCGGCGGCCGGCGCCCACCACCTGCTCCTGGCCGGTCCGCCTGGGGCGGGTAAGACGTTACTGGCCCGCCGCCTGGTGGGGCTGCTGCCGCCCCTCGGCCGGGGCGCGGCCCTGGAGACAACCCGGGTCCACTCCGCCGCCGGCCTCGAACTGCCGCCGGGCGGGCTGGTCCGGCGGCCGCCGCTGCGGGCGCCGCACCACGGGGCGTCGCCGGTGTCGCTGGTGGGAGGCGGGTCATCCTGGCTGCGCCCCGGCGAGATCTCGATGGCGCACAACGGCGTGCTCTTCCTCGACGAGATGGGCGAGTTCCCCACCGCCGTCCTCGACGCCCTGCGCCAACCGCTCGAGGAAGGCGTGGTACGGGTCTGCCGGGCCCGAGCCAGTGTCACCCTGCCTGCCCGTTTCCTGCTGGTGGCGGCCATGAACCCGTGCCCGTGCGGCGAGGGCGGCCCGCCCGGTTCGTGCCGGTGCAGCGAGGCGGCCCGGGCCCGCTACGGCCGGCGCCTGTCGGGCCCGCTGCTCGACCGCTTCGACCTCCGGGTGCCCGTGAGCAGACCCGACGTCACCGAGCTCCTCCAGGGCCCGGCCGGTGAGGGCACCGAGGTGGTGGCGGCGCGTGTGGCCGCCGTTCGGGCCCTGGCCGCCGAGCGGGGTGTGCGGGCCAACGCCGACCTGCCCGTCGCCGACCTCGACCGTGTCGCCCCGCTCACCCCCGCCGCCTGGCGCGTGCTCGAATACCGCCTCCGGGCCGGTTCGCTGAGCGCCCGGGGCCTGCACCGTGTGCGGCGGGTGGCCCGCACCCTGGCCGACCTCGACAACGGTCCCACCGTCGTCGGCGAGGACCACGTGTGCGGCGCCCTGGAGCTGCGCACCGAGCCCGACGCCATGGCCGCCGCATCATGACCGCCCGCACACCGCAGGCGCCCGGCGCCGACCGCACTGCCGCCCTGACCAGCGAGTGCGGGCGGCCGCTGTCACCGCGAGCCCGCCCGGGCCCCATTCTTCTCCGCATTCGCGACACCTCGTGTCGCACATCGGGACGAGAAGCCCGCCCACCGGCGCGCAGGTGGGCACGGTGAGTCGCCCGCGTCCCCCCGACGAAACCGAGGTCGCTCAGCCGGAGTGGGCGTATGCGGCCGCCCTGGCCGGCCTGCGGTACATGGCATGGGACCACCTGGCCGCCCTGCTGGCGGCGGCGCCGCCGAGCGAGGCGTGGCGGCGGGTGGTGGCCGGCGCAGCGGGGAGGGCGTGGGCGCAGGCGGCGGCGTCCGTGTCGGTGGCGGCGGTGGCCGCCGCCCACGTGCAGGCGGGCGTGAAGGTGGTCGTCCGCGGCGATCCCGCCTACCCGGAGGCGCTGGCCGAGGACCATGAGGCGGCGCCCGTGCTGTTCCGACAGGGCGGTGCCGCCGCCCTCGACGGTGTGCTGGTCGGCATCATCGGCACCCGCCGGGCGACCGGGTACGGGCGAGACGTGGCCCGCCAGTTCGGGCGCGAGCTGTCCGAGGCCGGCGTGGGGGTCGTGTCGGGCCTGGCCCTCGGGATCGACGGGTCGGCGCACGAGGGAGCTCTTGCCGCAGCGGCGGCGCGACCCGTCGGGGTGGTGGGCAGCGGGCTCGACGTCGTGTACCCCCGTCGCCACGCCGACCTGTGGCGGCGGGTAGCGGCCGACGGCTGCCTGCTGTCGGAGGCACCCCTCGGCTGCCGGCCCGAACCGTGGCGCTTCCCGGCCCGCAACCGGCTCATCGCCGCCCTGTCATCGGTGCTGGTGGTGGTCGAGTCGCATGCCACCGGCGGGTCGATGCACACGGTCAGGGCGGCGGCCGAGCGCGGCGTCACCGTGATGGCGGTGCCGGGCCCGGTGCGCAGTCCCGCGTCGGCGGGTTCCAACCACCTCCTGGCCGACGGGTGCCCGCCGGCGTGCGACCCGAGCGACGTGCTGGTCGCCCTCGCCCTGGAAACGGCGGGGCGGCCTGCCCGGATCGACACCCGGCCGCCGCCCGAGGGCGTCGACGCCGTCGTGCTCGACCTGCTCGCCTGGGAGGCGGTGAGCGTCGACACGGTGGTGGGCGCCTCCGACCTCGCCCCCTCTCAGGTGGCCGTCGCCCTGACCCGGCTCGAGATCGCCGGCTGGGCGCGGGGCCGTGGCGGCTGGTGGGAGCGCGTGTCGAGCAGATGAGACCGTATTGGCCACTTGACCCAGTCGAATGTGGGGTAGCAGGCCCTATGCTTCCCCTCGACACGTGCCCGCAGCGTCAGGACCGGCGTGGAAAGCGAAGACCAGAAGGTTCTCGACGAGCTGTGGAAGGAGTTCAAGTCCACGGCGTCGCAACGCGCCCGCGACAGGCTGATCGTCCACTACTCGCCGCTCGTGAAGTACGTGGCGGGCCGCGTCTCGGTGGGCCTGCCCCAGAACATCGAACACGCCGACCTGGTGAGCTA
Organism: Acidimicrobiales bacterium; assembly: GCA_046596195.1. GTDB lineage: Bacteria > Actinomycetota > Acidimicrobiia > Acidimicrobiales > JAHFUS01. Next base: position 16,253 of record JBKJNA010000003.1, read on the forward strand.
CGGCATCTTCGGGCTCATCGACGCCATCGAAAAGTTCGACATCGAGCGCAAGATCAAATTCGAGACCTACGCCATCGCCCGCATCAAGGGGGCGATCATCGACGAGCTGCGCTCCATCGACTGGGTTCCCCGCTCGGTGCGGGCCAAGGCCCGCAGCGTGGAGAAGGCCTACGCCATGCTCGAGGCCAAGCTGCTGCGCACGCCTACCGACGGCGAGGTGGCGACGGAGATGGGCATCGGCGAGGCCGAGCTGCACACCCTGTTCACCCAGATCTCGTTCGTGGGCCTGGTGGCGCTCGACGAGGTGCTCTCGGTGGGGGAGCGGGGCGAGTCGGCCACCCTGGGGGACACCATCGCCGACAAGGGGCAGGGGCCCGTCGCCGTGTTCGAGGTGGAGGAGATGAAGCAGATCCTCGCCGCCACGATCAACCGGCTGGGCGACCGCGAGAAGATCGTGCTGACCCTCTACTACTACGAGGGACTCACCCTGGCCGAGATCGGCGACGTGCTCGGCGTCACCGAGAGCCGGGTCTGCCAGATCCACACCAAGGCCGTCCTCCAGCTCCGGGCCCGCATGGGCCCTGAGCGCGAAGCGGGCTAGCCCGCTCCACCGCTGTCCCGGCCGGTAGGCGGCCCGGTCGGCTGCTGACCCCATCGAACCGCCCTCCCGGCGCCGCTTCCCCCTGACGTCCAAGTGACCCCAGGGGAGAGCCATGCGCCGCCTCGCCCGAGCGGCCCTGGCGGTGGCCGTCGTCGCCGTCGCCGTCGCCACTACCGTCCCGCCCGCTCCGGCCGGCGCTGCCACCGCCGCTGTCCTTCGAGGCGCCGGCGCCCCGCGGGGACGTGTCGGCCCCACCCTTGGCGCCGGCGCGCAGGTCGGTGGTGCCGAGCCGATCGCCGTCCGGTACCGGCCGCCGGTGGCCGCGCCGGTCGTCGACTTCTTCCGGCCACCGGCCATGCCCTACGGGCCGGGCAACCTGGGCATCGACTACGTCACCGGCCCGGGCACGCCGGTTGGGGCGGCCGCCGCCGGCCAGGTCGTGTTCGCCGGGCGGGTAGGCGACGGCCTGCACGTGGTGGTGCTGCACGCCGACGGCATCCGCACCACCTCGGCGTTCCTGGCGTCGATCGACGTCCGTCGTGGCCAGACGGTGGTGGCCGGGCAGCCCCTCGGCACCACGGGCAGTTCCCTGCATTTCGGCGCCCGGGCCGGCGACGCCTATTTCGACCCGCTGGTGCTCCTCGAGGCGGCGACCGGCCCGATGGTGGTGCACCTCGTCCCTGACGACGTGCGGGTCACGGGCAGCGAGGCCGACGAGCGCAACGGGCTGCGACGCTTCCTCGGCGCCGTCACCGGGGCAGTGGGCGGCGTCAGCAGCACGGCCGTCGGGTGGGCGCGCGACGGGGTGGTGGCCGTCGGCACCGGCGTGGTCGCCGTCGGCTCCGGCGCCCTGGCCACGGCCGAGGAACTCCAGGCGTGGATCGACGCAGTGGTCCCGCTCAGCCCCACGTCGCTCGCCCGCCTGGCGACCGGCATGCAGGACTGGTGGAGCCGCCGGCATACCTGCACCCCCTCGGGGGCGGCGCCCCTCCGGCCTCCCGGCCGGCGCCGGGTCGTGCTGGTGGCCGGTCTCGGGTCCACGTCGACACCCGGCGCCGGCATCGACGGGGTCGACACCGCGGCGCTCGGCTACGGGTCGAGCGACGTGCAGCGGTTCTCCTACCGGGGCGGCACCACGGCCGAGACGTCGTATACGGCGGCCGATACGCAGGTCGACATCACCGAGTCGGGCCGCCGGCTCCGGGCACTCCTGGAGCGACTCCTGGCGGCGGAGCCCGGGGTACCGGTCGACGTGATCGCCCACTCCCAGGGTGGGTTGGTGGCCCGGGTCGCTCTGGGCCCGAGCCCGCCGCCCGGCGTGGAGAACCTCATCACGCTGGCCACGCCCCACCAGGGCGCCGACCTGGCCACCGTCCTCGACCTGGTGGCGACGACCCCGAAGGGCGCCGTGCTCGAGGAAGGCGTCTCCCGCCTGGGCGTGAGCGGCATCGACCCCACGTCCACCTCGGTCCGCCAGCTGTCGGAGACGTCAGCCTTCCTGCGGCACCTCAACAACCAGCCCCTACCTGAAGGCGTCCGGGTCACGTCGATAGCGGGGCGGGCCGACGTGGTGGTGCCGGCGCCCCACGCCCACCTACCGGGCGCCACCAACGCCGTCGTGACGGTTGACGGGATCAACGAGCACCCGCTCGTCCCCGGCGCCCCCGCCGCCACCCGCGAGATGGCGCTCGCCCTGGCCGCCATGGCGCCCAGCTGCGAGGGGTTCGTCGACGCCATGGCCGACCTCGTGGTGGGCGAGACGATCACCGCCACCGAGGACGCCCTCGGCCTGGCCCTGTGGGCCCTGGCGTGGTGAGGGTGCCAGGATGTCTAGATCGGGCTGGCCGGGGGAGCGGCCGGTGCGTCGCCCGCTTCCTTGCGGTACAGGAAGCCGCCGTAGGCCATGGCGCCGCCGAGCAGGATGCCGAGGTAGGCGCCGAAGCCGAGGAAGTCGGTCTCGACGACGAGCTTGATCAGCAGAAGGGCGGCGACGGCGATGCCGGCGAAGAACATCGCCTGGCCCAGCGGGATCGGTAGGTCCGGCACCTTGGCCGCTGTGAAGCGGGTCGCCACGACGACGGCGACCATCGCCAGCGCCACCAGCATGGCCAGGACTCCCCAAAACCAGTTGGGCGACTCGATGGCGCTTCGTGACACGCTCAGGATCCCAAGGTCGACTTTGTGCCAGGGAAAGAGGAGCAGGTCGACCACCAGAACGATCCCCGCCCCTCCCACGATCTTCTCGCTCATCGTGAGCTTGCTCAGATCCATGACGCCCCCTTGCTTCTGACGCCATTGACGGCATCCGGTGGAATCGCTGCGACAAGTGAACCATGCCGGCAACCCCCACGCGTGGACCCATCCCCGGGCCCGGTCGGGTCATCTGGTTCGAGGATGCCCCAGACCGCCGCCTAACCTCGGCGCCATGCGAGACGGCAGGCGGGGCCGCCTGATGCTGGCCGGGGTCGTACTGGTCGCACAGGCCGCCACCCTCCCCATGGCCGCCGCCGGCGCCAAGGAACGCCCGCCGGCCGCCCCGCCCCGCGGCTGGGTCGTCGACCGGGTGAGGTTCGAGAACCTGGCGCCCGACGGCTTCCTGCGGGCGCCGGGCACGGGCGACGTCCGCGGTGTGCTCGACGTGGTGCCCGCCGGGGGCGGCGTGGCCGTGGTGAACGAGCTCTCGCTCGACGACTACCTGCGGGGTGTGGCCGAGGTGCCCTCGACGTGGCCGGTCGAGGCGTTGAAGGCCCAGGCCATCGCCGCCCGCACCTTCGCCCTCCACGAGATGCGAAAGGAGGCCGCCTCGGCTGCCCGGGGCGTCGGGGCCGACATCTGCGCCACCCAGGCGTGCCAGGTGTACATCGGCATGGCCAAGGAACGCTCGGACGGCGGCGACCGCTGGGTCCAGGCCGTGCAGGCCACGTCCGGCCAGCTCCTGCTCTACAAGGACGAGCCGATCCTGGCCCAGTACTCCTCGTCGAACGGCGGTCGCTCGGTCGCCGGCGGCCGGCCGTACCTCAAGGCCGTCAACGACCCCGACAGCGCCAAGGGCCCCTACGGCCGCTGGGTGGTGACGCTCGGCTACGGCCAGCTCACGTCCGTCTTCGGCCTTCCTGCGCCGCTGGCCAGCCTGCGGCGCACGGGTGACACCGTCATCCTCGACTGGGCCGCCCCCAACGGCGGGACCACGGGGCAGACGCAGGTCCCCGTCCAGGCCTTCCGGGAACAGCTGAACGGCGCCGTGGCGCCCCAGGGCGACCTCCCCCGTGCGGTGCCCTCGACCCAGTTCTCCGTGCTGGCCGACGACCAGGGCGGCACCGCCACCCTCGACGGCCACGGCCACGGCCACGGCATCGGCCTGAGCCAGTTCGGGGCGCTCGGCAAGGCGTCCCGGGGGCTGAAGGCGGCGGACATCCTGGCCAGCTACTACGGCGGCATCCGTCCGGTCGCCCTGCCGGCCGAGCGACTCCCGGCGGTCCTCCGTGTCGCCCTCGACGTCGGTGCCGGGGCGGCGAGCATCGACGGCACCGGGCGCTTCCGGGTCCTCGACGGGTCCGGCGCCCCGGTGGCGGTGGCGGCCAACGGCACGTGGCGTGTCACCACCGCAGGCAGGGGCAAGGTGCGCGTGATCCCGCCGCTCGACCAGGAGGCGCCCCCGTCGGTCGCCGACGTCACCGCCGCCGGCCCCGACGCGGCCGGCCCGGCCGGGGAGGCCCGCTTCGCCCTCGGGGCGGCCGCCCTGGTGCAGGTCCGCGTCGAGGGAGCAGCCCTGGCGGGACCGGCAGACACGGTGCCGGCGATCATCGAGCCGGGTGAAGCGTCCGTCGCCCTCCCGCCGCTGGCCGGGCCGGGCGAGTACACGGTCACCGTGGCGGCCGATGCCGGCGCCGGCCGGGTGACGCGCGTCCTGGTGCCGCTCGAGGTGCGGTCCGCCGTGGCGGCCACCGTCCGCAACACCCTGGCCGGCGCCGGTCCGACCGCCGGGCTGCCCCGGCCGGCGGCGGTGGCGTTCGGCCTGCTGATCGCCGTGATCGTCGCCCTGCACCGGGCCCTCGACGACGGCCCGGTGAACCGACCAGCTCGTCGACTGCCACGGCGGCATCACATTCTCTGAACATGAATCACCACGGTGGAGTCACATGCGAGGCGCGGGCAGCCTCGGAGATCAGGAACGGGCCGTCGTCGATCTCGCCACCCCCGGTGGCGCCGGCCAGGGTGTCGTGGGCGACGGTGACCACGACCTGGTAGCGCTCGGCGCCGTCGCGGACGGAAGGACCGTGGGCCAGCATGGTCTCGGCCATGGCGACCAGGGCATCGGCCCGGGTGAAAGGGACCCGAGCGGCCTCGGCGTTGCGCCGGCGGGCGGCGGCCACGGTGTTGTCGACGGATGCCTCAGCTGTCCCCGACGATGCCGCGGCATCGTCGATTTCTGTGGACAAGTTCACCGGTGACGCCACGGGCCCGTCGACTGTGCCGGGTGATGCCGTCGGGTCGTCGGGACCCGGCTCCGACGATGCCGCGGCATCGTCGATTTCTGTGGACAAGTCCCCACGTGATGCCTGGTCGCGGAGGGCGTGGTCGCCGGCGTCGAGGGCTTGGAGCACCAGCGCGCCCTCGTCCGCATCAAGCC
>JBKJNA010000044.1:0-2908 GCA_046596195.1 Acidimicrobiales bacterium
GACGCCGGTGGTCCAGGTGTCGCCTCCGTCGAAGCTCACGTTGTACTGGCACAGCCCGTAGCGGGGGTTCACCTCGGATTCCACGATGTGGCGCGGGTCGGCCGGGTTCACGGCCAGACCGACAGCCTCGGCCGTCCGCAGCAGAGGCGCCTTCCCGCCGATGCGTTGGTTGGTCCCGGCCCGCAGCGATAGGCCGGCACTCTGGGCAGCCGAGTCTGGAACTACCCCGCCCAGGGCCATGCCCGACACGAGCGCGGCCACGGCGATACGCAGACTTGTTCGAAGCATCGGAACGGCTGACTCCTTGAAGGACGGGCGCAGGGGCGCCGGCAAGCGAATCGGGGACACGGCTGCGGACATGGCGGAGGGGCAGCCGGTCGGCTGCCCCTCCGCACTACGGAACTACTGGTGGAGCGAGGCTACGGCCGGCGAGCGCCTGCAGGAGCCTTGGCGTCCCGGCGACTGGCCAGCACGACGGCCGAAGCGCCCAGAGCGAGGACCAGGCCGATGCCCACGAGGGCGATGGCCAGGGCCGGGGAACCGTCGGAATCGCTGGCCATGCTCACCATGACCGAGCGACGGGCCGGGGCGGGAGCAGCGGTGGCTTCAGCGGCCGGCGGGGCGACCGGAGCCACGGCCGGGGCCGGGGCGACCTCGGTGACCGGGGCGGGCGTCGGGGCGACCGGAGCCACGACCGGGGCCGGGGCGGGCGCTACTGCGCGAGCCGGGGCGGCGGCGGCCGGGGTGGCCCTGGGGGCGACGCGGACGCGGGCCGGCGTGGCGGCGGGCGCTGCTGCGGGTGCCGGGGTGACGGCCGGGGCCGGCTCGACGACGGCTGCCGCGGGGGCGGCGGGGGCGGCGGGCGGTGCGTTCACCGTGAAGCTGGCCCGGGCGGGCGTACCGGAGACGGCGCTGCCGTTGGCGTTGTACTGCGTGGCGAACACGACGACCTCACCGGGCTCGCTGGCGGGCACCTGGAACGAGAAGTTGATCTCGCCGGTGCTACTGGGCAGGCCCGTCCACAACACGGGGCCGGAGCGGCTCCCGAACCGGATGTCGACAGGTGAGGGCTGGGCCGGCACGTTGGTGGACACAGCGCCCATCATCCCGGAGAAACCCCTCCCTGACCCGGTCACGGTGCTGCCGACGTTGCCGCTATCGCTGCTCAACGACAACGTGGCGAGCGACACGCAGGCGTAGGCCATCGAAGCAGCCACGACAGGCGCAGCCAGGATGCTGCCAAGGAGCGCAACTCGTCTGGATCTGGTCATCAAATTCGGTCCCCTTCCCTCAATTCACGGTGTCCACAGGGACTTCCGGCGGCGCGGCGCACCCGAGCGGCAAGAGAAGTGTACCTAGGTGCTCACCTGGATTCAATCGATGACTCACCCGTATTCGACATCCGATGATCAGACCCTTCGGGTGCTCGCCCCCTGCGCCGACGCGAAGCGACCCGGGACCGGATCCCCATCGGGGCCGGAACCGGGTCGTTTCGACGTGCGGGGTGCGCCCTACTTGGATGAGCCTACTTGGTGGTGGCGAGCGCCTTGACGGCCCGGCGCCGGACGGCGACGCTGCCGGCTGTGGTGTTGGCGATCACGGCGCCGGCAGCCAGAACGGCGATGCCGACGCCGACGAGCGCGAGCCCAATGCCGAGCTGGCCCGTTCCCGGGGAGCCGGCGGGCAACGTCCGGATGTCGGCGGTCGGGCGGGGGGCCTCGGACTGGGCCCACGTGCGGACGGCGGGCGCTGGGGCGGCGGCGGGAACCGGGGCGGCGACGGGGGCCGGGGCGGGGGCGGGAACCGGAGCGGCGGCGGGCGCCGGGGCGACAACGGGCGCCGGGGCGGCGGCGGCGGGCTGGGCCGCAGCCCGTGCCGGGGTGGCGGCTGGGCGGACAGCGGCCGGTGCGGGGGCGACCGGGGCGGCGGAGGGTGCCGGGGCGGGCCTGACGTCAGCGGTCTGGCTCTGCGCGGGCGCAGCGGTCGCCACCGGGACAGCCGCCGGAGGTGCAGCGGCGACGGGGGTCGGGTAGCCCGTGACGTTGCCCTCGAGCGAGTCGGTCGGTGTGCAGGCCCAAGCGAACGAACCGCCAACCAGGACCGCCGCCGTCACCCCGGCGAACGCAAACAACGCACGGCGCCCAATCGACATCGAAGTCTCCCCTCCACGCCTCAGGCGCAGATCTTTGTGAGTTGCCACAAGCATACCGCCCCGACGACACGAGACAAGGGCCATAGCGGCGCCCCTCACGATCGGTGCCCACGAGCAGGCACGCCACGGCGCATTGAGGATTGCGGCAGCTGAGCTGGCGCTGCGGCTCAGGTTCTTCTCCGGTACAAGACCGCCAATCCACACGAAGCGAGCACTTCGGGGCGGGCGTCAGCCATCGGCCACCTCGCACAGCAGCGCCTCGGCCTCGTTCAACAGGTGCTGGTGGCTCCTAAGCAGCGAGCGGCGGGCCTTGTGGCACAAGGCGATCATCTCGGTTCCCTCGTCCGGGCCGGCGTCGTCGCCCGCCCGTATAAAACGCCACCGGGATGTCGGCGTCGGCCTGGGTCTTCCCGGAGGATGCGCACCGATGTCCCAACGCGTCGCTCGTCAAGGATGGTTGACCTCCGCTGGCAATGCTCACGGCCGTGTCATCACTTCCCACCGTCGAGGTCCTTCGATCTGCTGCACCACATCTGCACCACCAGCGAAGGAAAACTGCGGCTTTCTGCGGTCAACAGCGGTCACCTCGAAGCAGGTCGTGACCTGCGGTTATGCACAAATCGGCAGGTGGGCGAATCCCACGACCATGATCTCCCACACGTCGTCGTCGGCCAGGAGTGGCTCCAGTGGGCCGTAGCCGGCCACGTTGCGGAAGGCCCGCTCGGCCACCAGCTCCTGGTCGGCGATGTCGAAGGA
>JBKJNA010000077.1:0-2603 GCA_046596195.1 Acidimicrobiales bacterium
CGCCGTTGACCGCGGCCCCGTCACCCACCTGGCCTGGTCCGACATGGCCTCGCCGTCGGGCCTGGAGCAGCACCGGACATGGCTCGCTGGCGTCAAGGGCGGCGAGCCCCACTCCGCCGCCGAGGCCAGCTACGACGAGCTGTTGGCGGGAGCGACAGGCACGGCCACCGCGCACGATGTGATCGTCACCATGACCGTGAGCCGTGACCGCCTTGGCCAGCGGCGTGGGGTGACGGTCGATCCAGAGCTGCAACTTGCCCGCGTTCTGGCGTCGTCGATGGAGGCGCTACTTCGTGGTGCTCGTAGCGCGGGGCTAAGTGCCAGCGACCCGCTCACGGCCAGCGAATTGCAGCGTGTACTTCGCACCCGTTTCGACCCGGCCGCAGCTCGCCCCAGCGTTGCCGGGGGTCGCCTCGTCGAGCGCCTCGGCCTCGTGACCGCAGCCAACGCCGGCCCCATGGCCGTCGAGTCCTCGTGGCGCCACGTTCGGGTGGACGGCGCCTTCCATCGGACCTACCAGATCGCCTGTTGGCCGCGACTTCCCGTCGCCCCGGCATGGCTGGAACCGTTCCTGGCCGGCAGCGGGGTGACGCGGACGATGACGGTGGTGTTCTGTCCTGTCTCGGCCTACCACTCCCGCCGACGGATCGAGCGGGACCTCGTCAAGCTCGAGTCCGACGCCGCCACCAAGGAGGACAAGGGCCGCCGGGTCGACGCCCGCCACCGCCGGGCGACCCAGTCACTCCTCGACCGGGAGCAGGAGCTCGTCGCCGGCTTCGCCGAGATGGGCTACGCCTCGGTCGTCAGTGTGTGCGCCCGCAGCGAGGCGGAGCTTGAAGAGCACGCCGAGATCGTGGAGCAGCTTGCCCGGGAGGCCGGGATGGAGCTGCGCTGCCTCGACGCTCGCCAGGACCTGGCCTGGGCTGCCTCCCTGCCCCTGGGCCTCGCCCCCCGCAGTCTCTTGAGTTGAAGGAGCCTCCTTGTCCCGAACCACCCTGCGCTGCTCGTTCCATCGCGGCACCACCGCCCACGTCGCCAGCCTCTACCCGTTCTCGGTGCAGGCCGGTTCGGGTCACCAGGGCGCCTACGTGGGCCTCGACCTGCTGGCCGGCGGGGGCGAGTTCTGCTGGGACCCCTTCGAGGCCTACGCCACCGGAGCAGTGACCAACCCGAACTGCTGGATCCTCGGCGAGCCCGGCAACGGGAAGTCGGCACTGGTCAAGAGCCTCCTGTGGCGGATGGCCGGCATCTACGGCACAGGACCGAGCGGGCGATGGTTTGCCATCGCCGACCCCAAGGGCGAGTACCTCGACGTGGCCGAGCGCCTTGGGCTCAACGTCGTCCGCCTTGCCCCGGGCGGCTCGACGCGGGTCAACCCGCTCGACGATGGTCCCGGTGCGGCCGACGAGCCGGCCGAGCAGCGCGCCCTTCGGCGAGCCGAGATGGTCGGCGCTCTCGCAGCGACGGTCCTCGACCGGACGCTCACACAGATCGAGGACGCGGCCATCTTCGCTGTCGTCGAGCACCTCGGCCGGCGCCGAGGAACCGCCACCCTGGCTGATCTCGCCGGCCTGTTGACTCACCCTCCGGCGGAGGTCACCGAACGACTGCGGCGCAACGTTCGCGAGCTTGCTGACGAGCTGGGCCAGCTCAGCTTCGCCCTCGACAAGCTGTTGTCCCGGTCGCTCCGGGGCATGTTCGACGGAACCTCCACCGTGCCGATGTGCTGGGACGGGCCGGGGATCGTCCTCGACCTTTCGGCCGTGCCGATTGACTCTGAGGCGCTGCCCCTTGTGATGGTGGCGGCTGCCGGCTGGCTGTCGCAGCTCATGGCCGGCCCCGGGCCACAGCGGGTGCAGGTGATCGACGAGGCGTGGGCGTTGCTCGGCAACCGACACACCGCCCGGTACCTCCAGACCTGCTTCAAGCTCGGGCGTACGTACGGCGTGGCCAACGTGTGCATCGCCCACCGCCCCTCCGACCTTGGAGCGCAGGCTGACGACGGCACCGCCACGGCCAAGATCGCAGTCGGGCTGCTGGCCGACGCTGCGACCAAGATCCTGCTCCGCCAGGCGCCCGACCAGCTGGACGCTGCGTCCACGAGCTTCGGCCTGACCGAACCTGAGCGTCACATCGTCGGTCACCTCGCCCGCGGCCGGGCGTTGTGGAAAGTGGCCGGCCATACCGCGGTGGTGCAGCACATGCTCACCCCGTCGGAGATGGAGATGTGCGACACCGACGGCCGGATGGTTCGGAACCCCGCTGGGTGCGTCGGTTCGGAAGCGGCGTGACTGGCCGTGCTCGACCGCAACCATATCGTCGAAGCAACCGACCTGGCCGCCCTCGCCGACGAACTACTGGGGCCGCGCCGGGGAACCCCGTACTCGGCGTCGTGGCCGTGCCCAAGCCCCCAACACGCCCAGACTGGACGGACGCCACCGCTCGGAGTATTCCGGACGGGGAGCGGCGAGGAGCGGTGGCATTGCCACGGCTGCGGGATCGGCGGCTCGGCGATCGACCTTGTGATGGTGGCGCAGGGGCTGACGGTGGGCGAGGCCATCCAGGGGCTCGCTGGGCGAGCAGGCGTCCGCGAGCCCTTCGTC
>JBKJNA010000035.1:0-5767 GCA_046596195.1 Acidimicrobiales bacterium
CGCCCGCTGGGTGCTGCTCGACTACGGCGACTTCGTGGTGCACGTGTTCCTCGACGAGGTGCGTCGCTACTACGACCTCGAGCGACTGTGGTCCGACGCGCCCCGGGTGGAGTGGGACGAGGAGCCGAGCGCCGCCAGCCGGTAAAGCCGGGCCGATTGGCCCGATCGTCACCGCTGCCGGCTCACCCACCGCCTTTGGAAACGAAGATTGACCGGGCTGCCGAGGGTGCCTGACTGGCCAGGCGTTGTCGGCGGCGGCCATCACCTGGGCCGTTCAGTTGGTCGAGCATCGGGTTGGTCCCGGAACTGGGCCTGGAGCGCTGCTCCATCACGGCTCCTCGCTGAGCCACCAGGCGGCGGGAGATCCTGTGGGAACCGCCATCGGGGCCGGCCCACCGTCGAGGCGGCCACGGCTCCCGTGGAGCGCCAGTTCGCCGGGGTCTGTGTCGCCGGGGTCTGTGAGCAGGGGAGCCACGTGGCTCCCTGGAGCTCTGGAGGCTTCGCCGGGGAAGAGCCGCAAGCCTGTGACCTGCGAGTTCGGGGTGGACCTGCGGGGACTTGAACCCCGGACTTCCTGCATGCCATGCAGGCGCTCTACCAGGCTGAGCTACAGGCCCGAACGGGGGCAGAGTAGCAGTACCGCCGCCCGGCGGCGCCGTGGCATTCCGATCGCAGACCGAACGCACGTTCCCGGAATCGCCCGGGGCACCGGTGACGGGCCCGCCACTACCATCGCCCAATGGCAGACGGGTACGACCCGCAGGCGGTCGAGGCGAAGTGGCAGGCCCGCTGGGCCGAGGAGGGTACCTACGAGGTCGACAACGACGACCCCCGGCCGCCCTGGTACGTGCTGTCGATGTACCCGTACCCGAGCGGGCCGGCCCACCAGGGCCACGTCCGCAACTACACCTTCGGCGACCTCATCGTGCGCCACCGCACCATGCAGGGCTACGCCGTGCTGTCGCCCATGGGCTTCGACAGCTTCGGGCTGCCGGCCGAGAACGCGGCCATCAAGACGGGCACCCACCCGCGGCCTTTCACCGATGCCCGCATCGCCGAGCTGAAGGCCAGCATGCTGCGCCTGGGCGCCATGTACGACTGGCGGCGTGAGGTACGCAGCCACGACCCCGGGTACATCCGCTGGAACCAGGTGATCTTCAACCGGTTCCGGGCCGCCGGCCTGGCCTACCGGGCCAACGCACCGGTGAACTGGTGCCCCGGTTGCAAGACGGTGCTGGCCAACGAGCAGGTGCTGGCCGACGGCACGTGCGAGCGCTCGGGCGACGTCGTCAGCAAGCGCGACCTGGAGCAGTGGTTCTTCGCCATCACGAAGTACGCCGACGAACTGCTCGAGTGCCTGGACGACCTTGACTGGCCCGAGCGGGTCAAGACCATGCAGCGCAACTGGATCGGCCGGTCCGAGGGCGTGGAGTTCGACCTGCCCGTCGACGGCCGGCCCGAGGTGAAGGTGGCCGTCTTCACCACCCGGCCCGACACCAGCTTCGGCATGACCTACGCCGTGCTGGCCCCTGAGCACCCGATGGTCGACGAGCTGACCACCGACGAGCAGCGCTCGGCGGTGGCCGAGTTCCGCGAGCGGGTGGCCAAGGAGTCCGACATCGACCGGATGTCCACCGAGGGCCCGGCCGAGAAGCGCGGCGTCGCAACCGGCTCGTCGGTGGTGAACCCGTTCACGGGCAGGCCGGTGCCGGTGTACCTGGCCGACTACGTGCTGATGGGCTACGGCACCGGGGCGATCATGGCCGTGCCCGCCGAGGACCAGCGGGACTGGGACTTCGCCAAGGCCTACGCCCTGTCCATTGTCCGCACCGTGCAGCCGCCCGAGGGCTGGGAGGGCGAGGCGTACACGGGTGACGGGCCGGTCATCAACAGCGAGTGGCTGAACGGCGTGGGCGACGTGGCCACGGCCAAGGAGCAGGCCACCGCCTGGCTGGAGGAGCGGGGCCTCGGCCGGCGGAAGGTGAACTACCGCCTGCGGGACTGGCTGGTGTCGCGCCAGCGGTTCTGGGGCTGCCCCATCCCGGTCGTGTACTGCCCGACCGACGGCATCGTGGCCGTGCCCGACGACCAGTTGCCGGTGCTGGCGCCCGACGACGCCGAGTTGCTCCCCACCGGCGAGTCGCCCCTGAAGGCGCATCAGGGGTTCCGCTCCACCACCTGCCCCACGTGCGGCGGGCCGGCGGAGCGGGAGACCGACACCATGGACACGTTCGTCGACTCGTCCTGGTACTTCCTGCGCTTCTGCGACCCGTGGGCCACCGGCGAGCCGTTCTCCAAGGAGGCGGCCGAGCGCTGGATGCCGGTCGACCAGTACATCGGCGGCATCGAGCACGCCATCCTCCACCTGATGTACGCCCGCTTCTACACCAAGGCGCTGGCCGACGTGGGCATCGCGCCGGCCGGCGTGCGGGAGCCGTTCAAGCGGCTGTTCACCCAGGGCATGATCCGCATGGGCGGCACCAAGATGTCGAAGTCCAAGGGCAACCTGGTCGCCCCGGCCAAGTACCTGGACACGGTGGGGGCCGATTCCCTGCGCCTCTACCACCTGTTCGTCGGACCGCCGGCGGACGACGTCGACTGGACCGAGCAGACCGACGAGCTGATCGAGGGCTGCTTCCGCTTCTTGAAGCGGGTGTGGCGCCTGGCGCTGGGCGACGGCCCCGGCCCCGCCGCCGACCCCGCGACGGTCGACCGGGCTGCCCACCGCCTGATCGCCAAGGTCAGCGACGACTACGAACGCTGGTCGTACAACACGGCGGTGGCCGCCCTGATGGAGTTCACCAACCTGGCGTACCGGGAGGGCACCACCGACTTCGCCGTCGACACCATGCTGAAGCTGCTGGCCCCGATGACGCCCCACCTGGCTGCGGAGCTGTGGGAGCGGCGGCGCGGCGGGCTGGTGCACACCGAGCCGTGGGCGGTCGCCGACCCCGACCTGGTGCGCCAGGAGTCGGTCACCCTGGTGGTCCAGGTCAACGGCAAGGTGCGGGACCGCATCGAGGTGGCGCCCGACCTCGACGCGGCGGCGGCCGAAGCGCTGGCGCTGGCGTCGGAGCGGGTGCAGGAGCACCTGGCCGGGCAGGCGCCGAAGAAGGTCATCACCCGGCCGCCCCGGCTCGTCAACGTTGTGGTGTGAGCGGGCGGTCGAGCCGACCGCCCACCACGCTGGGCGCCAGGATCGAGCAGGCCACCGAACGAGGTGGTGCCGTCACCTTCGTGACCGCCAGCGGGGCGGAGCGGGTGGCGTGGCCCCGACTCCACGGTGAGGCCCGGGCCATGGCCGCCGGCCTGCAACGGCGGGGGATCGGTCCCGGCGCCCACGTCGCCCTGCTCGGGCCCACCTCGCGCCCGTTGGTGACCGCCCTGCAAGCCGTGTGGCTGACGGGCGCCACCGCCATGGTGCTGCCGCTGCCGCACCGCCTCGGCGCCCTGGGCGACATCGTCGCCGTCACCAGGTCGCGTGTGCGCGAGGCGGACGCCGTGCTCGTGCTGGCCGACCCCGTGCTGGCCGCCTTCCTCGAACCGGTTCCAGGCGACCCGCCGGTCGTGCTGCTTGCCGACCTGGAGGCTGCAGCCACCCAGGCCGGGGCAGGCGGGTTCGACCAGCCCGCGCCCGACCCGTCCGCCCTGGCCGCCATCCAGTTCACGAGCGGCGCCACCGCCGAGCCTCGGGGCGCCACGCTGACGCACACCGCCGTGCTGGCCAACCTCGACGCCGTGGCCCGGGCGGCCCGCCTCGACCCGGCCGCCGACGTCATCGTGTCGTGGCTCCCGCTCTACCACGACATGGGCCTCTTCGGTCTCCTCACGCTCTCCATGCTCACCGGCACCGACCTGATCCTCGGGACGCCGCTCGACTTCATGGCCGACCCCCGGCGCTGGGGGCAGTGGATGAGCGACTTCGGGGGGACGGCGACGGCCGGGCCGAGCTTCTCGTATGCGCTGCTGGCTCGCGCCCTGGCCAAGCCCGGCCGCGCCCTCGACCTGTCACGCTGGCGCATCGCCCTCAACGGGGCGGTGCAGGTCGACCCGCAGACGGCGGGCGCCTTCGCGGCGGCGGGCGCAGCACACGGCCTCGACAGTGGGGCGATCCTGCCCGCCTTCGGCATGGCCGAGGTGGTGATCGGCGCCACCCTGTCCGAGCCGGGTCGAGGCCTCGTCACCGAAGCCGTCGATCGGGAGGCGCTGGAGACGGACGGCGTGGCCGGCCCGCCGGCCGTCCCGGGCAACGCGTGCCACCTGACCGTGCTGGGGCGGGCGGTGGACGGCATCGAGCTGCGGATCTGCGACCCGGTCCACGGCCACCAGCTCGGTGAGCGTGCGGTGGGGGAGCTGGAGGTGCGGGGGACGTCGGTGACGGCCGGCTACCTCGGGCGCCCCGAGGCAACGGCGGCCACCTTCCATGACGGTTGGTTGCGCACGGGCGACCTGGCCTACGTGGCAGGCGGGGAGCTGGTGGTGTGGACCAGGCTGGCCGACGCCATCACCGTGGGCGGACGTCGCCTGGCGCCGGACGGTATCGAACAGGCGGCGGCGACCGTAGACGGTGTGCGGGCCGGGAATGTGGCGGCGTTCGGCGTGGGGGAGGGCCGCTCCCAGACGGTGGTGGTGGCGTCCGAGGTGCGCGACGGCGACCGGCCCGGTGTGGGCCGGGAGGTGGCCGGGCGGGTCGCTGCGTTCACCGGCTTCGTTGCGCCGGACGTGGTGCTCCTCCCGCCCGGAAGCCTGCCGAAGACGTCGTCGGGCAAGCTGCAGCGGTGGCGGTGCCGGGCGGCCTACCTGGCCGGCCGGCTGGGCGTCGGCTGACGACGCCGCCGTTGACCGGGACCGCATCGGCCTTGCTCCGTTGACCGCCGCCTCGGCCGGATGGCCAGTGGTTCGGCTGCCGCAGAGCCGGACCCGGAGCGATCCGACTCCGCTATCCGGATATAGATCGCTTCGGAAGGTCAATCCGTTGCAGGGCGAGGGCCGCCAGTGGCCGCAGTGTCCCCGCCTGAGATTGACGTGGCCGACGGCCTACGATGACGGACAAGTGCGTTCTTTTTCTCGGCGGCTGCTGATCACACTTCTTCTCGTCCTCGTCCTCGCGCTCACCGGCGCCTGCTCCGGCGGCGATGGGGCCAAGACCGGCACGGGCGCTACGGCGCCCGGAGGTGGCGCTACGGCGCCCGGAGGTGGCCCGGCCCCGGTGGCCGGGCCCTACTCGTTCGCCGTCACCACTGCCGCCGTGGAGCCCATGGCCCCGACAGCCCCCAACTTCCCGCCCGACGTCACCGCCGCAGTCCAGGCCAGCCTCGACGGCTGGCTCGGCAACGCCATCGTGGGGCCCCTGCGGTCGGGCAAGCCGTCGTCCGGGCTCGACGCCGTGTTCACCGAGCCGGCCCTTCTCAAGATCTCCGCCGTCGGCCCGGAGCGGGCAGCGGTGCTGGAGGAGGGCACGCCGCTCACCGGCGATGTGAAGCAGGAGCGCGCCAACGCCAAGCTCACCCTGCTCAGTGCCCCAGGGGGCGAGCCGGTCCTGGTCACCGCCCAGATCGACATGGTGCACGGCGTGAAGTCGGGCAGCGGGTTCGTCGACGTGGTGCGGGGCGGCGAGATGGTGCTGGTGCCCGACCGGGGCAGCTGGCGAATCGACAGCTTCGACATCGTGGCCAAGCACGACACGAGGGCACAGTGAGCCGCGTCCTGGCCGTGATGGTCGCCATCCTGGCCGTCCTCAGCGTGACCGCCGCCGTGCTGCGGGGCG
>JBKJNA010000127.1:0-15809 GCA_046596195.1 Acidimicrobiales bacterium
TCCACCTCGAGTCCGTTCCCAGCCCCAGCGGCGTTACGCACCTACTCTTCTGGCGGCGGTAAGCACGGCGGGATCCCGGGAGCCTCGACGGGGTTCAAAGCGTCGGCCGTACGCGGCCTCCGATCTGCCGCTCAGCCGGGGTGCACGAAAACTCCGACTGGGTGTACGAAACGCCGGATTACTCAGCGAGGACGGCGCTCTCGTTGGCCTTGGCGGCTGGAAGGGCGCTCCGTCGGCGGGCGTGGTCGAGCTGGGTAGGCGGTAGCGCCGGAGCGCTTGGGGCGCGGCATTGCAATCGCGGTTGTGTGCCAGTTGCTGGCACGAGCGCAGGCGGCGGGGATCCGCGTCGTCCTTGCGCAGACGCTCCCGACACTTTCTCCCTCGACGAAGGTACTCCGACGCTGCGGCTTCACCTGTGCCGGTGAAGTCATGGACCGGCAGGAACTCGGTCCTGACCACCGGCTCTAGTGTGCGGCCGTGGGCAGGGTGGCGGTGGTGACGGGGGGCAGCCGAGGGATCGGCGCCGCCACCGCGGTACTCCTCGCCGGGAGGGGGTGGGACGTGTGCGTGGGCTACCGAGCCGATGCCGAAGCGGCCCGTGCCGTAGCGGGCGCGTGCCGGTCGGTTGGGGTGCAGGCGGAGCCGATGGCGGCCGACGTCAGCGACGAGTCGGAGGTCATTGGCCTGTTCGAGGCGGTCGAGGCGGCCCTCGGTCCGGTGACGGCGCTGGTCAACTCCGCCGGAGTCGTCGACCGCCCCCAACGGGTCGATGAGATGTCGTCCGAGCGACTGACCCGGATGTTCGCGGTGAACGTCGTCGGGTCGTTCCTGTGTGCCCGGGAGGCGGTGCGCCGCATGTCCGCCCTCCATGGCGGTCCGGGCGGGTCGATCGTCAACCTGTCGTCGGCCGCGTCGCGGCTCGGGAGCCCCGGCGAGTACGTCGACTACGCGGCGTCGAAGGGGGCCATCGACACCATGACGATCGGACTGGCCCGCGAGGTGGCCGACGAGGGCATCCGGGTGAACGCGGTGCGGCCCGGCCTGGTGACACGGGCATCCACGCCGGCGGTGGTCAACCCGACCGCGTCGAGCGCCTTGCTCCGATTATCCCGATGCAGCGGGCCGGCCGGCCGATCGAGGTTGCCTCCGCCATTGCCTGGCTGTGCTCGGACGAGGCGTCCTACGTCACGGGGGCTCTCCTCGACGTGTCGGGCGGGCGCTGAAACCGCTGGTGCGCATCGTGTCCTGGGCCACGGTCTTCACGGACTCCGTCGTGCGCGGCCTGGCCGCAGCCGCGGTGCCGGCCGACGTCCGCCCGCCCTGGCGACCCCGCTGTGTCGAAGTCCGAGGGCGGGCCGAGGTCATCGACAAACCCTCCCCGCTTATTCGCATCCATCCAGACCGGATCGTGTCCTGGGGCCTGGACAACCATTGAACGCAAGAGGAAACCATCCAATGAACGCCATCCGCCTGCACGCCTTCGGTCCTGCGGAGAACCTTCTTTACGAAGTGGTGGACGATCCCGAACCCGGGCCTGGCCAGGTGCGGATCGCCGTCGCTGCGGCTGGGGTGCACCTCATCGACCGTCGTTTCCGTCCGGCCGCCAGCTCGGCTCCGTGCCCCTTGGCGTCCTTCCCGCGGTGCCAGGCCGGGAGGTGGCCGGCGTAGTCGATGCCCCTTGGGAGCGGAGTCGACGGCATGGGTCGGTCGGCGCGTCGTCGCCCACCTGGGCATGGCCAGTGGCGGGTACGCGGAGAAAGCCGATTGTGACGTCGAGCGGCTGCACGTCGTCCCCGGCTCAGTCACTGACGCCGCCGCCGTGGCCATGATCGGCACCGGTCGCACCACCATGACCATCTTGGAGCGGGCCCAGCTCGACGCCACTGATGTCGTCGTCGTCACCGCCGCGGCAGGCGGGATTGGCGGCCTGCTGGTGCAGGCGGGCCACAAGGCCCGGGCAACCGTGGTAGCGGCCGTCGGCGGACCGGCGAAGATGGAGACAGCCGCCAGCTCGGCGCCGACATCGTCGTCGACTACGACGAGCCCGGCTGGAGTGATGCCGTCCGCGCCGAGTTGGTCCGCCGAGAGGTCACCGCCGTGCTCGACGGGGTTGGCGGCGACAGAGGCCTCCAGGCCTTCGAGCTTCCGGGACCCGGCGGCCGGCTGGTGCTCTTCAAATGGTCGTCGGGGTCGCCCACGGCGCTGAGAACCATGGATCTCTTCGCACGCGGCGTGACGGCGTCGGCCGCGATCGGGCCGAAGGTGTCACAAGGACCCGACGACCTCCGTCGGATCGAGGATCAAGCGATGGACGCCATGGCAGGCACGGCACGAACACGTCCTCGACGTCGCCGAAGGTGAGGTCGAGCAGTGGTCGGGGCCATGTTGCGGCTGCCTGTGGCAGCACGGTGTAAGGGACGATCACGGACTCGACAACGCCGAGCCGGTCTCGCCCGGATTCCCTGGCACGCGCCAAACCCTCGCCCGCCTCCTACTACGGCGAAGCCAGTGTGCAACGGACTCGGGGTCGTCGGCGGCGTACAGGATCTCAGAGCCGGCTTGCGCCACCCAGCGCCCGATGTGGGCTTCAAGGGGCCCGCCGTCCTCCCCCAGCTGTCATCCCGGGCCCGCCAGCGGCGCCGGTATCGGCGGTCTGACTGCGGCGATGGACACCGAAGCCAAGGCGGCGAAGGATGGCTCGAGCCTGGTGCGTCGTGAAGTCTGCGCGGTCGAGACCGGTCATGACCGCGAGCACCTGCTTTGGAGGGAACCGGCGCCCGCGGACAACGACGTAGTGCTGGTTGATGGGCTCCGGATCGACCCGCTCGAGCACGGATTCGACGATCGAGGAATCGAACTCGTACCGGTGACCCGCAACGGTCATAGCAGCTTCCGTCTCTCTCTTCTCGTACTTAGGGTCCGTCTCTTTATTAGGCGCGCGATCTAGCATGTCGGTGTGGAGCTGAGCGAGGAGGGCCTGGCAGAGTTCTTCTCCACGACGTTCCCGTTGCTCAACGAGCGTCAGAGGCGACTCATGGCGGCTGCGATGGTTGGCGCTCTGGGCCGGGGTGGCCAGGCCCGGGTGGCGGAGGCCGCTGGCGTGTCCCGCAACACGCTCATCGCCGGCGCCACCGAGTTGGTCAGTGGTGTCGGCCCGTCGGATCGGATCCGCCGTCCCGGTGCTGGCCGCAAGAAGGCGACCGACATCGATCCCGAGCTGTTGGTGGTGCTCGACTCGTTGGTCGAGCCGGACTCGCGGGGCGACCCGATGTCGCCGCTGCGGTGGACGGCGAAGTCGACGCGGACCCTGGCGGCCGAGCTGAAGCGGCTGGGCCATCAGGCCGGCGCCGACCTGGTGGGACGGCTGTTGCACTACATGGGCTACAGCCTCCAGGCGAACGCCAAGGTGACCGAGGGCGCCCAGCATCCCGATCGCAACGCCCAGTTCGAGTACATCAACGACCAGGCGGGCAAGCACCTCGCAGCCGGCCAGCCGGTGATCAGCGTTGATTGCAAAAAGAAGGAGCTGATCGGCGACTACGCCAACGCTGGCGCCGAGTTCGAGCCGAAGGGCTCGCCGACGCGGGTGGGTGTGCACGACTTCCCCGACCCCGAGATGGGCAAGGCCATTCCCTACGGCGTCTACGACATCGGCGGCAACGAGGGGTGGGTCAACGTCGGCGACGACCACGACACGCCCGCCTTCGCTGTGGCGTCGATCGCCCGGTGGTGGGAACGCATGGGCAAGGCCCGCTACCCTGACGCCACCCAGCTCATGATCACCGCCGATGCCGGCGGATCGAACGCCTACCGCAGCCGGATGTTCAAAGCTGAACTCGCCCGCTTCGCCGCCACCATCGGCCTGATCATCACCGTCTGCCACATGCCGCCCGGCACGTCGAAGTGGAACAAAATCGAGCACCGCCTCTTCTCGTTCATCTCGATGAACTGGCGAGGCAAGCCGTTGACCACCTACCGCACCGTGGTCGAGCTCATCGCCGCCACCACCACCAAGACCGGCCTCAGCGTCCAGGCCGATTTCGACGGCGGGTACTACCCAACCGGCCAGACCATCAGCGAGCCAGACTTCAAAGCCCTCCCGGTCACCCGCCACGACTGGCACGGCGACTGGAACTACACCATCCGGCCGCCCTAACTGCTCAACTTATTGTAGTACGAGCCCTTACTGAATCGTACCTGGGTGATCGACCCGGACGAGATTCGTCGAAGGCCATCGTTCCGGGGGGAGGAGGAACGATCGCTCAGGGTGGTCGGCTGGAGAGAACCTGGACCACTCCACAAGTTCGCCGGCGCTGGTGTTGGCCTTGGCGCAGTTGGTCGCGGAGCGGGCGGCCGTCATGCAGTTGGTGGATCCGTCCGGGCATCGGCCCCACTACACCTTCAGGACGTGGAGTGCTTGGTGCGCTCCTGCCATCTGGTCGAAGTCGTCGTCCTGGGTCACAACAGGCGAGCCGAGGTCGATCGCGGTCGCGGCGATAAGTGCGTCGGTGAGCTTTACCGTCCGCTGGATGCCGGCGGTCCGACAATCCATCACGAGCCGAGCCCACGCGGACATGACGGACTCGCTGATCGGCACCGGCTCCGCCGTCCGTGCGAGCGACAGGGTGTCGCCTCGGCGGGCTCGGGCAGCGGCATCAGACGCGCTGAGCACCCCGAGCTCGAGCTCACCGATCGTCACCACCGAGACGACCACTCGGGCCGGTAGCTCACCGAGTGGTCGCTCGACCTCACGAGCGATGAACACCGAGGTGTCCAACAGCCCAGCCGGCTCGGTCAAACTTCGTCCAGGGTCTGCCCGGCCAGCGCGTCGAGATCGTGGCGGAGCGCCGGGTCAGCAGCCCGTTTGGCGAGTTCGCGGCGGAAATGATCTCCTGACAACCAGCGGGTCCGTCGACCATGGGGCACGATGTCGGCTACTGCTTCGCCGTGCACAGTCAGGACGACTCGCTCACCGGCCCGGACGGCATCGATCACTTGACTTGTCCTGTTCCGGAGGTCACGCACCCCGATCTCCATGTGCGACAGCGTAGCACACAAGGGACGGAGACCCGCGCCGATTGGGGCTAGCGGCGGAGCCGGCGGTAGTTTTGCGCCATGTCGCGCCGTGACGCCGTCGTCCTCCGGGCCTTCGCCGGCTGGACCGTGTACGTGTGGGTCACCCGCATGTGGAACATCCTGCGCGACAGCGAGCACGGCACCGCATTCAAGGCCGTGCACATGGTGTTGGCCGTCATCTCCGTGGCCTTCGCGGTGGCGGCATGGTCGATCGTCTCGAGGAACCGCAAGCGCAACCCCGACCGCGACCCCGTCGACATCGGCTCGTAGGCACCATCTCGAGCGCCGGCTTCGCCTCGGGCGACCGGTTCGTGATCGGTTCCTGGGCCACGTCGCCGATCGGCCCGTTCACGGACGTGTTCTGGGCGTCACCCGGCACCGACCGGGTGCTGCTGGTCGGCACCGAACGGGCCGCCCGCTTCGTGTCCGCCGTCTACCGGTTCGACCGGGTCGACGTGGTGCCGACGCACGCCACCCGGACGGGGACCGTGCTCGATGTGGCGGTGGGCGACATCCGCCTCCACCTCGAGGCGGGACCCGGCTGGCGTATCCCGCTGGCGGCAGTGCGCCCGCCCGCCGTCACCCGCTGGATCGAAGGGCCGCTGGCCCGGCTCGTCCTCGGGGTCAACACCTTCGGCGTGAGCCCGTACGGCGTGCGCGAGTGGTACGCGGCCGACGAGTACCGTCGGGTGACCGCGGGCGAGGCGTCGATCGACGGGCGCGATCTCGGTGCACTCGGCCAGCACTGGACTGCGGCCGGCTTCGGTTTCAGCGAGCCGCCCCGGGCGCCGGCCATGGTGCGGGTGCGCCCCCATCTGTA
This sequence comes from Acidimicrobiales bacterium, assembly GCA_046596195.1. Taxonomy (GTDB): domain Bacteria; phylum Actinomycetota; class Acidimicrobiia; order Acidimicrobiales; genus JAHFUS01. The sequence continues at coordinate 5,897 of JBKJNA010000127.1, forward strand.
TGACCCGTCGGGACGCCTCGACGCAGTGCTCGCGTAGCCCGGGAATCGGGTCGAGATGGCGGATGACAGCGAGGTGGGCGAGCAGCCGGCGGGCAGCGACAGGGGCTGGATCCGGCTCCTCTGGCCCTACCTGCGGGCCCACGGCAAGGACGTGGTGGTCGGCTTCGGCGCCGCCGTCGTCGGCCTCACCGTCACCGCCCTGACGCCTCTCGTGCAGAAGGTGGTGGTGGACGACGTCGTGCTCGGCGGCCGCCGCCCGCTGGCGCCGTGGCTCACCCTGCTCGTGCTGGCCGGACTGGCCCAGTTCGGCGCCGCCCACGTCCGCCGCTACGTGGGGGGCCGGGTGGCCCTCGACGTGCAGCACGACCTGCGCAACGACATCTTCGCCCGCCTCCAGCGCCTCGACTTCGCCCGCCACGACCAGTCACACACCGGCCAGCTGGTGTCCCGGGCGACGGGCGACGTGATGATCGTGCAGGGCCTGCTCGCCTTCCTCCCGTTGATGACGGGCAACGTCGTGCTGCTGGTGCTGTCGCTGGTAATCATGACGATTCTGTCGCCGCTGCTGACGGTGGTGGCGCTCGTAGCGGTGCCGGTGCTGCTGGTTCTCGCCATCCGCCTGCGCACCACCGTGTTCCCCGCCGCGTGGGACGCGCAGCAGAAGGCGGGCGAGGTGGCCGGGGTGGTGGACGAGGCCGTCACCGGCGTGCGGGTGGTGAAGGCGTTCGGCCAGGAGCAGCGCGAGCTCGAGCGCCTCACCCGGGCCAGCGAGGAGCTGTTCGGCTCACGGGTGCGGGCGGCCCGCATCGAGGCCCGCTCCACGGCCACGTTCCAGATGGTGCCTGCGCTGGCCCAGGTCGCCGTCCTCGCCCTCGGCGGGTGGCTGGCGCTGCATGGGCGCATCAGCGTGGGCACGTTCCTCGCCTTCTCGTCCTACCTCATCCAGCTGGTGGCGCCGGTACGCATGCTCTCCGCCCTGCTGGTGGTGGCCCAGCAGGCCCGCGCCGGCGTCGAGCGCATCTTCGACATCCTCGATGCCAACCCCGATGTCGAGGAGCGGGCCGACGCGCTGGTGCTCCCCGAGCTCACCGGCGAGGTCGTGTTCGAGGAGGTGAGCTTCGGCTACCAGCGCTCCCGCCCCGTGCTGTCGGGCTTCAACCTGCGGGTGGCGCCGGGCGAGACCGTAGCGCTGGTAGGCGCGTCGGGGTCGGGCAAGTCCACCGTGGCCATGCTGCTCCCCCGCTTCTACGACGCCCAGGCCGGCGCCGTGCGGGTGGACGGCGTCGACGTGCGCAACGTCACCTTCGACTCGCTGCGCCGCCAGGTCGGGGTGGTGTTCGAGGAGACATTCCTGTTCTCCGACACCGTGAAGTCCAACATCGCCTACGGCCGCCCCGACGCCACCGACGACGAGATCGTGGCCGCCGCACGGTCGGCAGAGGCGCATGAGTTCCTGTCCGCACTACCCGACGGGTACGACACCGTGCTGGGCGAGCGGGGCCTCACCCTGTCGGGTGGGCAGCGCCAGCGCGTTGCGCTGGCCCGGGCGTTGCTGACCGATCCCCGGATCCTGGTGCTCGACGACGCCACCTCCGCCATCGACTCCAGGGTCGAGGAGGAGATCCACGCCACCCTGCGCCGGCTGCTCCAGGGCCGCACCACCCTGCTGGTCGCCCACCGCCGCTCCACCCTCCGCCTGGCCGACCGCATCGCCGTGGTCGACGGCGGCGCCGTCGTCGACATCGGCACCCACGCCGAGCTCATCGTGCGCAGCCCGCTGTACCGCGGCCTGCTGGCCGGTCCGGGCGGGACGTGCGAGGGCGACGAGCTCGCCGCGGCAGCTGGGGCGTCGGACGGCGGAACGATCGTCGCAGCGGCCGACGGCGCGGACCGGGCGGCGTCCGATGTGCGAACCGCGGCTGCGGCCGACTCGGTGCCGACGGCCAGCGCGCCGTCGTCGGACGGGGTGGCCGGCGGGCCCGGCACCGCCGGCGGTCCCGACGCCGGCCGTGTGCCCTCCGCCGGTATCACGCCATCAGCCTGGCAACCGGCGGGCGGGCCTGCTCCCGTGGCCCGGTCCACGTCGGCGCCAATGGGTGCCACCGTGACCGGCGCCGGCCATGGCCGGACCTTCAACGGTCCGATGGCGTCCGACTTCATGGCCCGCATGGGGCCCACGCCCGAGCTGATGGCGTCGGTGGCCGCCCTGCCTCCGCCGACCGATCGTCCGTCCCCGAGGGCCCTCGACGCGGTCGGCGCAGGCCGGTTCAGCTTGCCCCGGCTCATCCGGCCCTACCGCCGCCAGTTGGCCGTCGGCCTCACCCTCGTCGTGCTCGACACGGCCGCCTCGCTGGCCGGTCCCGCGCTCGTGCGCCTGGGCATCGACAAGGGCGTGGTGGGTGGATCGGAGCGGGCGCTGTGGGCGGCCAGCGCCGCCTTCGGTGTCGTCGTGCTGGCCAACTGGGTCAACGTCTACGCCCAGCAGCGCTACACCCGGCGGACGGCCGAGGAGCTGCTGTTCGGCCTGCGGGTGGGCATCTTCCGCCACCTCCAGAGCCTGGGCCTCGACTACTACGACCGCGAGATGCCGGGCCGGATCATGACCCGCATGACCACCGACGTGGAGAGCCTGTCGACGTTGCTCCAGAACGGGCTGCTCAGCGCGGTGGTGAGCATGTTCAGCTTCGGCGGCGTCGCCGTGCTGATGCTGTTCATGAATGTGCGGCTGTCGATCGCCACCATGATCGTGCTGCTACCCCTGGTGGGCGCCACCATCTGGTTCCGGCGCCTGTCGGCGGCCGCCTACGACACCGCCCGCGACCGAATCGCCACCGTCAACGCCAACCTCCAGGAGAGCCTCTCCGGTGTGCGGGTCACCCAGGCGTACGGGCGGGAGAAGCGCAACATCGGCGAGTTCCGCCGGGTCACCCGCGACTACTTCGACGCCCGCCTCGGCGCCCAGCGCCTGGTGGCCACCTACTTCCCCTTTGTTGAGCTGCTCTCCCAGGTGGCGGCGGTAGTGGTGCTCGGCGTGGGCGCCGGCCAGATCCGGTCCGGCGACCTGACGCCGGGTGAGCTCATCGCCTTCCTGCTCTACCTCAACCAGCTGTTCTCCCCGATCCAGCAGCTGTCCCAGGTGTTCGACACCTACCAGCAGGCCCGGGCCTCGATGGTGCAGGTGGGTGCGCTGCTGAGCACACCGTCGTCCACGCCCCGCCCCGACTCACCGGTGGCCGTGGGGCGGGTCACCGGCGCCCTCCGGTTCGACGCTGTGCGCTTCCGCTACCCGGGCACCGACGCCGACGCCGTCTGTGGCCTCGACCTCGACATCCGGCCCGGTGAGCGCATCGCCCTGGTGGGCGAGACGGGCGCCGGCAAGTCCACCATCGTCAAGCTGGTCGCCCGCTTCTACGACCCCACCCAGGGAGCCGTGCTGGTGGACGGTGTACCCCTCACCGACCTCGACCTCGACGCCTACCGCCGCCAGCTCGGCTACGTGCCCCAGGAGGTCTTCCTGTTCTCGGGCACCATCCGCGACAACATCGCCTACGGCCGAGCCGGCGTGAGCGACGCCGAGGTGGAGGCAGCGGCCCGGGCCGTGGGTGCCCACGACTTTATCGCCGGCCTGCCCGGCGGTTACCTCCACCCGATCACCGAACGCGGGCGATCCCTGTCGGCCGGCCAGCGCCAGCTCATCGCCCTGGCCCGGGCCCACCTGGTGGACCCCGCCATCCTCCTGCTCGATGAAGCCACATCCAACCTCGACCTGGTCACCGAGGCCCGGGTCACCCGGGCCATGCAGGTCCTGTCGCGAGGCCGCACGACACTGCTGGTGGCGCACCGTCTGTCGACGGCGGCCGGCGCCGACCGCGTCGTGGTGGTCGACGGCGGGCGCATCGTTGAGCAGGGCCCGCACGCCGAACTGCTCGCTCGGGGCGGGCGGTACGCCGAGATGTGGCGGGCCTTCGAGGTCGAGCCGCAGGCGGTGTGAGGCACGTGCCGCCGCTATGGGCGGAGGGTCGCCTTGATGTGCTTGACGAGGATCATCAGGTCGAGTTCGTTCGTCGGTGAGGCTTCGAAGCCATACCGTCGGGTAGAGGCCCACGACCCGCTCGTCGCGGCAGGTCACGTACACGCGGGCGAAGCCGGCGGGCGGATCGCCGCTTGGTGGCGGAGCGCACGACTAGGCCGCGCCGGCTGAGACGAGGACGGCGACGATGCGCCGGTGGCCGTTCTGCCGGGCGAGACCGAGCGCGGTGAGGCCGTGATCGCCGCACGAGTTGGGGTTTGCGCCAGCGGCGAGAAGTCGGCGGACGATCCTCACGTGGTCGTGCTGGGCGGCGAACATCAGCGGGGTGCTGTTCTGGTGGTCTGCTGCGTTCGGGTTGGCGCCGCGCTCGATCAGGACCTCCACGGCGTCTTCCTGTCCGGCGTTGGCGGCGTACATCAAGGCCGTGTACCCCGACTCGTCCCTGCCCTCGAGCACGGCCTCCGCCGACAGCAACCTGGTCAGTTCGGCCACGTCGCCTCGATGCGCCGCCCCCATGATGGGTGTGGCGCCCCCGGGCGGGTGCGGCGGCTCGGCTGCACCCTCCTCGGTCAGACGGAGGGCGGTGATGACGTCGTGAGCGGCGTAGAACACCGGCGCCGCCGGATGGCGCCCGTTGCCGAGGTCGTCCTCGGGCGCCTCGACGAAGCGGGGGCCGGCGTACGTGAGGATCGTGATGCGCACGTGGTCCTCGCCGGGAAGGCGGTCGACGTAGGCCGCATCTGCGAAGGCGTCGAGCTGGAGCTCGGCCTCGCTGAGCAGGGCGGCGTTCGCACGGGCGACATCGTCGTGGGTGCCGCCTCCGATGAGCCCACCCCCCGTGCTGGTGTAGAGGCTCGTGGTGCCGTCGGCGACGGCCACGACGGTGGCCGAACCTCGCCGATAAGTGGTGTCCATCACGACGCCGAACACCCGCGGCAGGCCCTCAGTTGAAGACAGTCCGACCGAGGAGGGAGCGAGCGTGAGGACCTGCGTCCGCAGCGTCGTGTACATCTCCGCACCGGACACCTGAGGGCCGGCGCCATCCGGCTGCTTCCGCCTGGGCATCTGGCCTGACCCCCGGGTTCTGGTCGATGTCTTCATCGTAGGGTGGTCCAGCCCGGCCCCGGCCAGGTCATCGAGCCGCAGGCGGTGTGAGGCACTGGGCCGCCGCTACTCCTGAGGCTGGGTAGGCTCGATCCACGAGTTCGGGGAGGCATCGTGTCCGACAGCATCGACGCACCAGGCTCCGACCTGCACACCGTCGTCATCCGCTTCGCCGGTGACTCCGGCGACGGGATGCAGCTCACGGGTGACCGCTTTACCCTGTCGAGCGCGGTGTTCGGCAACGACCTGGCCAGCATGCCGGACTACCCGGCCGAGATCCGGGCGCCGGCGGGCACCATGGCCGGCGTCTCCGCCTTCCAGATCCACATCTCCGATCACGACATCCTCACCCCGGGCGACTCGCCCAACGTGTTGGTGGCCATGAACCCGGCCGCCCTGCGGGCCAACGTGGGCGACGCCGACCCTGGCAGCACGCTGATCGTGAACATCGACGCCTTCGACGAGCGCAGCCTCACCAAGGCGGGCTACGGGTCGAACCCGCTCACCGACGGATCGCTCTCGGCGTACACGGTCTACGAAGTGCCGATGACGTCCATGACGCTGGAGGCGGCCAAGCCCAGCGGCGCCAAGTCCCGCGACGCCGAGCGCAGCAAGAACTTCTTCGCCCTCGGCCTTCTGTCATGGATGTACACCCGCCCCACCGACGTGACGCTGGCCTGGATCGCCCAGCGCTTCAAGGCGAAACCGATGGTGGTGGAGGCAAACACGCTGGCCTTCAAGGCGGGCTGGAACTTCGGCGAGACGGCCGAGCTGTTCGGGGCGCCGGCCCACATCAACCCCACCGCCTTCAAGCCCGGCACCTACACCAACATCACGGGCAATGCGGCGCTGGCATGGGGTCTCATCGCTGCCGCCCAGCTGGCCAAGCTGCCGCTGTTCCTGGCGTCGTACCCCATCACGCCGGCGTCGGACATCCTCCACGAGCTGTCCAAGTACAAGAACTTCGGCGTGCGCACCATGCAGGCAGAGGACGAGATCGCCGCCGCCGGGGCCGCCCTGGGCGCCGCCTTCGGAGGCCACCTCGGCGTCACCACCACCAGCGGGCCGGGCATGGACCTCAAAGCGGAGACCATCGGGCTGGCCGTCAGCCTCGAGCTCCCACTGGTGATCATCGACGTGCAGCGGGCCGGCCCGTCCACCGGCCTGCCCACCAAGACCGAGCAGTCCGACCTGCTCATGGCCATGTACGGCCGCCACGGCGAGGCGCCCCTCCCGATCGTGGCCGCGAGCACGCCGGGCAACTGCTTCACCGCCGCCATCGAGGCGGCCCGGCTGGCCGTGAAGTACCGCACGCCCGTGATCCTGCTCACCGATGCTTCGCTGGCCAACGGGGCCGAACCCTGGCGGCTGCCGCAGCTGGCCGACCTGCCCGACATCAGCGCCCCATTCGCCATGCTCCCCAACGGCATCGCGCCCGATGGATCGCCGGAGTTCCTGCCCTATCTGCGCGACCCGGCCACGCTGGCCCGGCCGTGGGCGGTGCCGGGCACGCCCGGCCTCGAGCACCGCATCGGCGGCCTGGAGAAGGCCGACGGCACGGGCGCCATCAGCTACGACCCTGCCAACCACGAGCTGATGGTGCGCACCCGCGCCGCCAAGGTGGCGGGCATCGCGTCCGACATCCCGCCGGTCGTGGTCGACGACCCGAGCGGGAGCGCCGACGTCTTGCTGCTCGGGTGGGGGTCCACCTATGGCTCCATCGCGGCGGCTTCCGAGCGCCTGCGCCGGCGGGGGAAGCAGGTGGCCCACGCCCACCTCACCCACCTGAACCCGTGGCCGTCGAACTTCGGTGAGGTCGTGAAGCGATACGCCAAGGTGCTGGTGCCGGAGATGAACCTCGGCCACCTGTGCTCGATGGTGCGGGCCGAGTTCCTGGTCGACGCCCGACCGATCTCCAAGGTCCAGGGCCAGCGGTTCCTGTACTCCGAGGTGGAAGCGGCCGTGGTCGCACTGACGGAGGGCATATGACAGATACCGAGGTCCCGCTGACCACCAAGAAGGACTGGTCGAGCGACCAGGAGGTGCGGTGGTGCCCCGGCTGCGGGGACTACTCGATCCTCACCGCCGTGCAGATGCTCATGCCCGAGCTGGGCGTGCGGCGGGAGAACACCGTCTTCATCTCCGGCATCGGCTGCTCCAGCCGCTTCCCCTATTACATGGACACCTACGGCCTGCACGGCATCCACGGCCGCGCCCTGCCCCTCGCCACCGGCCTGGCGGTAGCCCGGCCCGACCTCGACGTGTGGGTGGTCACCGGCGACGGCGACGGGCTTTCCATCGGCGGCAACCACCTCATCCACGCGCTGCGCCGCAACGTCAACCTCACCGTGCTGCTTTTCAACAACCAGATCTACGGCCTCACCAAAGGCCAGTACTCGCCTACCAGCGAGCTGGGCAAGGTCACCAAGTCCACGCCCTTCGGCTCCGTGGACCACCCCTTCAACCCGGTGAGCCTGGCCCTCGGCGCCGAGGCCACCTTCGTGGCCCGCACCCATGACCTCGACCGCAAACACATGATGGAGACCATCCGCCGGGCGCATGACCACAAGGGCGCCGCCTTCGTGGAGATCTACCAGAACTGCAACGTCTTCAACGACGGGGCGTTCGAGCAGGTGACCTCACGGGAGGCCCGGTCGCAGATGCTCATCCCGCTGCTGCACGGTCAGCCTGTGCGCTTCGGCGCAGACGGCGAGAAGTGCGTCACCGTCGATCGCCAGGGCCGGGCCCTGATCGCCGACGTGGCGGACGTGGGGGAGGACGCCATCCTCGTGCATGACGAGCAGCGCGATGAGCCGGGCCTCGCGTTCATGCTCTCCCGCCTCGCCCGGGGTCCGTACGAGCCCACCCCGGTCGGCGTGTTCCGCGCTGTCGCGCGCCCCGACTACGGCTCGCTCGTCAGCCAGCAGATGCTCGACGCCCAGCAGCGCCAAGGCCCCGGCGACCTCGCCACCCTGCTGTCCGGCGGCACCACCTGGCAGGTCTGACCCGCCCCACCGGACGCGTCTGGTCAGCGAACAGGCACCACGACGGTAGCGATCGGCCGACGAGTGCGCGCGGTTCGCTCGGCGTGCGTCAGTCGAACTGGGGGCGGCCGCGGGTGGAGCGCTTCAGCTCGCTGAAGTCCTCGTTGGCGCCGAGGACGCGGACGGCGTTCCACAGGTCCACCGCCTCCTGCCCCTTCGGGGCCCGGCTGATCACGGGGCCGAAGAAGGTCGGCCCGTCGGGCGGGGTGAAGCTGATGATCGGGGTGCCGACGTTGCCGCCGCAGCGCTCGAGTGCCTCCTCACTGTCGGCCCGGATGACCGCGTCGTGCTCCGGCGAGTGCATCGCGGCGGCGAGATCCACGGGATAGCCGAGCTCGGCCAGGATCGCCTCCACCCCGACGACGTCGTCGAGCGACGAGGGGTCCTTCTCGACGTGGATCCGCATGCCGAGCGCGGTGTAGAGGGGCAGTACGGCGCCGGCCCCCAGTTCCTTGCGCACGGCGTCGGCCACCCGCAGCAGCTCGAGGCCCCGCGTGTGGACCCGCTCGGAGCCCCCGGGGAAGTCGATCTCGTAGTCCTTGTGTTCGTTGATCATGCGCAGCGAGATGAACCGCCAGTCGACCGTCATCGGCTGCTGCTCCATGACGTTCACCACCCAGCGGGAGGTGATCCACGAGAACGGGCAGGCGGGGTCCCAGAAGTACTCGACGTCGGCCATACCCGCGTTGTACCCGTAACCTTCATGTCCGACCCAATTCCACGTCGAGGGCCAGGGTGAGGCACCGACACGCCCCGCCCGCCTTGAGGAACTCGCCCACGTCGTGGACGACGACGTCGAACCCCCACGCCGAAAGCTGCCGTCCCACCGCCGGTGGGCACGACGGCATGTGGACAGTGGTGCCGACCACCACCGAGTTGGCGCAGAATGCGAGGGCGGCGTCGTCCTCCAGCACCAACGGCTCGGGTACCAGCGCCTCCACTACAGCGCAGCCGTAGCGGTCCCAGCCGAGGGGGGCGACGATCGCCCGGCGATCGTCGAGTGGGCAAAAGGTGAGGTCGAGGTGGTAGAGCCGGGGCTCCACCAGCTCCACAGACCGCACGGGCGCCCGGGTGAGGGTGGACAGGGCGCCATGGGTCACGACGTCGGAGCGGCTGCGGTAGCCGGACAGCAGCGTGGCGCCGAACGGCAGTGCGTCGCCCGCCCCTTCGTGCGATGCCACGCCCGGCAGTTCGTCGACCGTGTAGCCCCTGGCCTCGAACCAGGCCACGTCGTAGGGAACCTCGCTCTGGCGCTCGGGATGGCGGAACCGGGCCGGCACGTACTGCATGCCGTTCACGATGCCGGCGTTGGCCGTGAACACCAGGTCGGGCAGCCCTTCCACCGGGTCCAGCAGTTCGATGGCCGCGCCCGACGCGGTCAGGCCGGCGCACAGGCCGTCCCACTGGGAGCGGGCCAGGTCCAGGTCGACGCTGACCTCGGTGTGCATCCACGAGTTGATCTCGTAGAGCACGCCGAAGTGCTCGGGCGGGCACATCAGGAACCGCCGCCCCCAGGGGAGCGCTGTCACCGGTGCGGCATCGTCACTGGTGCAGCCTCCCTCCGGGATGCCGCACAGCGAGTTGCTCGATGGACCGTCCTCCCGGGCCGGTCACTGGTGCAGCCTCCCTCCGGGATGCCGCACAGCGAGTTGCTCGATGGACCGTCCTCCCGGGCCGGTCACTGGCACAGCTCATGGCAGAGGCCGTCCACGAACAGGCCGACGTCGGTGACGAT
>JBKJNA010000171.1:0-7357 GCA_046596195.1 Acidimicrobiales bacterium
CCTCATCATCCACGGTGGGCACCGCGCCAACATCAACGTCACGCGCGAGGAGTTCGAACAGATCACAGGGAGCCTCCTCCAGCGCACGATCGACCTCACCCGCGCCGTGCTGAGCGCCGCTCAGGAGCGCGGGATAGCCACCATCGACCGGGTGTTGCTGGTCGGCGGTTCGTCGAAGATGCCCGGGGTCGCCCGCCGCCTGAAGGAGGAATTCGCGTTCGATCCCGTCCTCACCGATCCCGACCTGGCCGTGGCCAAGGGCGCAGCCATCTACGGCCAGAAGAAGGAGCTGGAACAGGTCGTCATCGACGACCTGGTCGCCCAGGGCAAGCTGCAGGAAGGGCAGTCCCTCGACGAGGCGGCCGCCGCCGACCGGGAGAAGGCGGTGCGGGGCACGGCGGACAGCTACGGCCTGCCCACCGAGGCCGTGGCTTCGATCGTCGAGACCGAAGTGCAGAACGTCTGCTCCCGCGGGTTCGGCCTCATCCTGCAGAGCGACACGAGTGCGGATATGTACGCCCACTTCCTGACCCACCGCAACGACCGTGTGCCGCTCGTCGTGAGCGAGTCGTTCTCCACCGTCGTCGACGACCAGCCCGGCGTGCGGATCCGCGTCTTCGAGCAGGGGGGCAGCGACGAGTCGCCGCGGGTGGAGGACAACAACATCCTGATCGAGGGCGATATCGACGGGATCCCGGCGGGCTACCCCCGCGGCACCGCCGTCGAGGTCAGCTTCTCCATGGGCTCCGACGGCACCCTCGACGTGACGGCGAGGCACGTGGCCCGCAACGAGCCGCTCCGGCTCCGGGTCGATACCGGCGCCGCCCTGAGCGACGAGGCGATCAACCGCGAGCGGAGCCAGGTGTCGTTGGCCAAGCAGAAGGCCTGAGGCGTGGCCAGGGGGCGATGAGCGAGCCCGGCGGGCGAGCGGGGCCCGAGCGGCCCGCCGAGCGGAGGGAACCATCGACGTACCATCCGGTCGGGATGGTGCGGCGATGAGCACCTTCGATCCGAACGCCTACAGGAAGCGGGTCCTGGCCCCCCTCACCGAACGCACCGGCCAGGACCTGCCCGACCCATTCAAGCTCGTCGACCTCGACCCGGGTACCGACGACGAGGTACTGATCCAGGAGCGCATCCGCGACGTCGTCGCATTCTGGCAGCGCGAGCGCAACAGCCCCAAGTACAAGGGCCTGGTCACGATCCTGCTCGCCCAGAGGGCCGACATGACCGCTTTGCTCACCGACGCCCGGCGGCGATCCGACCTACGGGCGAAGGTGGTGGCCGAGCGCAGCTCGGCCGATGCAGCCAGGTTCACGCGGCTCGACGCAATGGTGGCGCAGCTGGTCGGGCGGAACCAGGGGATCCCCCGATCGAAGCTCGAGTCGCTGCGGGCGGCGGCCAACCGGAGCGGCATCACCGACGAGGAGTTCCGGGCCAGGATCGCGTCGAAACCCGTCATCGACGACGTCGTGGCGGGAGCCACGCCCCTGGCCGCCCCGTTACGTCGCCAGATCCGGTCGCTGCTCGAAGAGCACGGCCGTCTCGGCGACCGGCGCGCCCACAAGACGCTCTTCGAATTTCTCGGCCTGGCCCCGGAGGCGACGGCCGGTGCGCTGCGGGAGGCGCGCGACAAGCTTGCCGCGAGGAACCGCCAGCGCCGCCACGACCGGGAGCGGACGGTCGTCGACGAGCTGCTGGCACTGTCCACGACCCACCTGATCGAGGGTGACCGCAGCGGCTATGTGGCCGGCCTCGCCGAGGACGTCAAGGACCACCTGCGGGGCGAGGTCGAGACGGCCGTCCTTGTCGACGACCGGGTGACGGCGGCCGAGTTCGAGCGTCTCGTTCGGGAGGCGGTCGCCGAAGGCCTGTCGGCCCAGGTGGCTCGGACGTTGCTGATCTCCCTCGCCCAGGAATGCGGTGGAGGAGTGGACGTCGGCACTCCGGTCGACTACGTCGTGTGCCCGGCGTGCTCGACGGCAGAGGCCGCCGGAGGGCCGCGGAAGTGTCGGCGGTGTGGCGCCGACCTCTACGCGACCTGCCCGTCGTGCGGCGCCGAGGTCGAGGCCGTCGCCGCCGGGTGCGCCAAATGCGGGGCCGACCTGCGGGCGCATCGGGAGGCCACAGTCGAGGCGCAGCTGGCCCAGGCGGCCCTCGACGCCGGTTCGGTGGTGGAAGCGCGCTGGCGTGCAGAGCGGGCGCTCGCCCTTGCCCATGTCCTGCCACAGGTTCGTGAGCTCCATGCCACCATCGAGGCCCGCTACAAGACCGTCGCTCAGCAGTGGCGTTCAGCGGAAAAGGCGATCGACGCTGGCCGCTTCTACGACGCGTCCCATCTGCTCGACCAGATCGCCCGGACCGGGAGCGACGTCCCTGGTGCGGACGGCGGTGACCTCGAGGCCGCTGTGCAACGGGTGGCGGCAGGAATGGAAGCCGCTCGCCAAGCGGTGGCGAAGGTGGCGACGATGCAGGGAGTTGAGCGCGAGCGGGCGGTACTCGATCTGCTCGAACGCCTGCCGGACTCCCCTGACGCTTTGGCCCTGCTGCGGGCGATACCGGTATCGGCGCCGAGGCGGGTGAGCGCCATGGTCACCTCTACCGGTGTCAAGGTCATGTGGAAGCCCTCACCCGCCCCGGGCCGTGTGGAGTACCGCGTCGTGCGCCAGGAGGGCCCAGGCGAGGGCGCGGAGCGGTCACTTGGAACGACCGACCGGGTCGAGATGGAGGACGCCGGCGTGTCGCCCGGAGCGCTCGTCTCCTACGCGGTCACCGCCCGCCGCCTCGGCATCTCCTCGGGGGTCACCCGGACCTCGATGCTCCTCGTGGCTCAGGAGGTCGATGCGCTGAGCGCCACCGAGGGCGATGGCGAGGTGGTGCTCAAGTGGCGGCTCGCGGCGCCGGGCGCCTCGGTGCACATCGAGCGGCGCACGGAGCCCAACGGCACTGAGCCGGACCGGCGCCGGCGGGTCGAGGGAACGACCTACCGCGACGAGCAGGTCGCGAACGGTCGGGAGTACGTGTACCGCGTCGTCGTCGAGTACCCCGACGGGGACGGCGGCGTGTTCCGCACCAGCGGGCGAGAGGTCCGGGCCCGGCCAACGGCTCCGCCCGAACCGGTGGGAAGGCTCGCCTTGGAGACCAGCGACGGTGAAGTAAGCATCCGATGGGACGAGCCACCGGTGGGCTCCGTCGTGATCTACCGCACCGACTCGATCCCGGCGCAGCCGCCGGGGAGCATCCTCGACGCCCGGTCGCTCGACCGGCTCGGCCAGAAGGTGCGGCCCGCCGGCGCCGGACTGGCGGTCGATGCGCGGCCCGGTGGGGTCTCGTACTACGTACCCGTGACGGTCGTCGGGTCGCTCGCCTCGCTCGGGACGGCGTCCCTGCACATCGGTCTGGCCGACGTCGCAGGGCTGAACGCCGAGAGCGACGGCGACGATGTCGTGCTGCGGTGGCGCTGGCCGGCCGGGTGCACCGAGGCGCTTGTGATCTGGCGCCGCGACCGCGCACCCCTCGGCCCGGACGACGCGACCGAGAAGGCCAAGACCACGAACATGAAGTACGACATCACCGGCGGGTGGCGGTTCACGCCGGAGGGAGGCGAGCCCTACCACTTCGCCGTGGTGGCGGGCGCCCGCATGGGCAACGCTCTGCATTGGGCGTCGTCACCCGGAACCGACGCGACGGTGGTCGTCCGACCCGTGGTGCCCTGACAACCTGTCGCCCGGGCACCCGTCGCTTGCTAGCGTGACTTCGAGGCGGTGGTCCGCCGGCCTCAGCAACCGACCCAAGGAGTTGCCGCTGTGGGCGTCTCACTTTCGAAGGGTGGAAATGTCTCGCTCAGCAAGGCGGAGCCGGGTCTGCGCAAGATCCTCATCGGCCTCGGCTGGGACGCCCGCTCGACGGATGGCGCGGACTTCGACCTCGACGCGAGCCTGTTCATGCTCAAGACGGACGGGCGTGTACGCGGCGACTCGGACTTCATCTTCTACAACAACCTCCGCTCCACCGACGGCTCGGTGGAGCACACGGGCGACAACCTGACCGGTGAGGGCGAGGGCGACGACGAGGCCATCAAGGTCGATCTCTCCCAGGTGCCGGCAGACGTCGACAAGCTGTCAGTGAGCGTCACCATCCACGACGCGGCCACCCGGGGCCAGAGCTTCGGCCAGGTGTCCAACGCCTTCATCCGCGTCGTGAACGACGAGCGAGGCAACGAGATCGTCCGCTACGACCTCTCGGAGGACGCCAGCACCGAGACGGCCATGGTGTTCGGCGAGGTGTACCGCAGTGGCGGCGAGTGGAAGTTCCGCGCCGTCGGCCAGGGCTATGTGGGCGGGCTCGGCCCGCTGGCGCAGAGCTTCGGCATCAACGTCGGCTGAGCCGGAGCAACCATGGCGACCTTCACGCGCGGCCAGAAGTCCAAGCTGGCCGACCTCACCCCCCAGACCGACCTCGTGGTCGGCGTCGGCGTCGCCGGCGCCGGCGGGGAGACGTACGACATCAGCTGCTTCGGAGTCGATGCGAACGGCAAGCTCTCCGACGACAGGTACTTCGTCTTCTACAACCAGACCTCCGCGCCCGACGCCACCCTGGTCGCCCTCGGTGCCCGCGACGGGGACCAGGAGTCGTTCGAGGTCCACCTCGGTCGCCTGCCGTCCACCATCCACAAGCTGGTGTTCACGGTCACCCTCGACGGGTCCGGCTCGATGTCGTCGCTTCGCCAAGGCCACCTCCGCGTGGTGGCAGCCGGGGCAGAGGTCGCCCGGTTCCCCTTCTCGGGCAGCGACTTCAGCGCAGAGCGGGCGGTGATCGTCGCCGAGATCTACAAGAAGGACGTGTGGCGCTTCGCCGCCGTCGGGCAGGGCTTCAACGGTGGGCTGAACGCCCTCCTCGCCCACTTCGGCGGGGAGGAGTCGGCGCCGGCCGCCGCACCACCTCCCCCGCCTCCGCCCACCCCCACCCCGGCGGGCGCGCCGTCGCGGGTCAGCCTCACGAAGATCACGCTCGAGAAGAAGGGCGACAAGCAACTCGTCGACCTCAGCAAGCGCGGCGGAAGCACCCAGCTGCACTTCAACCTCAACTGGAACGCCAGCGGCGCGCCCAAGAAGAAGGGCTTCCTGGCCGGCCTCGGGGGTGGGGGTGGGGCCCCCGACCTCGACCTCGGCTGCATGTTCGAGATGGCCGACGGCATGATGGGTGTCATCCAACCCCTCGGCGGCAACTTCGGGGACCGGAACGGGCCGCCGTACATCCATCTCGACAAGGACGACCGGAGCGGCAGCGCAGCGGACGGCGAGAACCTCTACATCTTCCGGCCCGACCTGATCAAGAGGGTGATGGTCTTCGCCCTGATCTACGAAGGGGCGAAGGACTTCACGAGTGTCGGCGGCCGCCTCACCATCAAGGATCCCGACGGCAACGAGATCCTCGTGAACCTGAACAACCCGGACGCCAACCATTCCTTCTGTTCGATCTGCCTCGTGACCCGGTCGGGCGGGGGCGTGTCGATCCAGAAGGAGGAGCGGTACTTCGGGGGCCATCGCGACGCCGACCAGCACTACCAGTTCGGTTTTCGGTGGTCGGCCGGTAGCAAGTAGCGCCGGCCTGCGAGAGCCGGGTCTGCATCCCATGGTCGACGAGCTGGTTCATTTCTCGTTCCTCACCCCGAGCCAGCGCCAGGAGATCTTCTTCCAGGAGCCGGCCCCCTTCGACCGCGATGCCGACCGGGAGCGCCTGTCGGAGAGCCTCGGTGCCGCCCTGTACATGCCGGCGAACCACCCCGACGTGGGCAAGCGGCTTTCGCAAGCGCTGTCGAACGGCTCGACCTCGGCCGTCGTGTGCCTCGAAGACGCTGTTCCGGACGCGGAGTTGGAAGCGGCAGAGTCGAACCTTGTCGCCCAGCTCACCGAGGTGGCGGGTGCCGGCGACCACGTCGGCGTCCCGTTAATCTTCCTGCGGGTGCGCACGGGGGCGCAGGTCACCGATCTCGTGCGCCGCCTCGGTCGGGCCGCCCGCCTCCTGACCGGCTTCGTCCTCCCGAAGTTCACAGCCGCAAACGGGGACGAGTGGCTCGATGCGGTAGCGGCGGCGGGGGAGGTCGGTGGTAATCGCCTCTTTGCCATGCCCGTGCTCGAGGGCCCGGAGGTGCTCTACCCCGAGTACCGCCACGCCGAGCTGGCCGGAGTCAGCGCACTCCTTGCCGACCGGCGGGCCCTGCTCCTCAACGTGCGCATCGGCGGCACGGACCTGTGCGGGCTGCTCGGCCTGCGGCGGGCCTCTGACGAGACGATCTACGACCTTGCACCCCTGCGCGACTGCATCGGCGACATCGTCACTGCGTTCTCCCGCGAGGGGGGTCGCCATGTCATCTCCGGTCCGGTGTGGGAGTACTTCACCCCCCGGCCGCGCATCTGGAAACCACAGCTGCGCCAAGGCCTGTTCGAGCGGTACGACGCCACCGGATCCGACCTCCGCAGGCGGCTCATCGGGCGCCACCTCGACGGCCTGATCGCCGAGGTGCTCCTCGACAGGGCGCACGGACTGGTCGGCAAGACGGTGATCCACCCGACGCACGTGCGCGCCGTCAACGCCCTGAGCGTGGTGGACTACGAGGAGCTGGTCGATGCGCGCCAGGTGCTTGACGGCCAGGATGGCGGCGTGAGCGCGAGCGATTACGGCAACAAGATGAACGAGCGCAAGCCCCACCGGCTCTGGGCGGAACGGGTCCTGCGGCGAGCGACGGCGTTCGGCGTCTACCGCGAGGACATGTCCTTCGTCGAGATCCTGAATGCCTGACGGCGTCTCGACCCCTCCGGTCGCGACGACAACCGATCCGTTCGGCGGGCTGCAGTTCCATGTGGCCCGGAATCACACCGGTCTTCCCCTCGAGGACCTGTTCGGCGTCGCCCGGCGGGTCAACGTGAACCGCAAGGCGCTCTTCGTGAGCCGAGTCCTCGGCAAGCACGTCCCGGTGCCCCCTGCCACGGTACGCCTCGTGGCTCTGGCGCTCGCCGATCGCGTCGCGGCGGTGCTCGGTTCGCCCCCTTCCGCTCCCTTCGACCTCGTCGCCGCCGTCAGGGACCCGCAACTGGCGGCCGCTGTACTCGACCGTCGCACCGCCGAGCCGCTCGAAGCAGAGGCCGTCACCGTGTTCGGGTACGCGGAGACGGCGACCGCACTGGGGCACCTGGTGCGTCATGGGCCCGGGGCGCCCCGCTACCTCCACTCGCCCAGGCGGGACGCGGGCGGGCGAGCGCCGGTGCTGCGGTTCGAGGAGGCCCATTCCCATGCGCCGTCCCACGCCGTGTTCCACCGGGACCCGGCGGTCCTGGCCGGCGATGAGACGGTGGTC
>JBKJNA010000214.1:0-15456 GCA_046596195.1 Acidimicrobiales bacterium
ACGGCTACGGCCTGATCGCCTACCAGACGGCCTGGCTCAAGGCCAACCACCCGGTTGCCTACCTGGCCGCCCTGCTCACATCGGTGAAGGACGACAAGGACAAGACGGCGGTCTACCTGTCCGAGTGCCGGTCCATGGGCATCAAGGTGTTGGTGCCCGACGTGAACCTGTCGTCATCCGACTTCTGCGCCCGTGACGATGCCATCCCCTTCGGCCTGTCGGCCATCCGCAACGTGGGCGAGGGGCTGGTGGAGCGCATCGTGGCCGAGCGGGAGGCGGGCGGCCCGTTCGGCGACTTCTACGACTTCTGCGAGCGGGTCGACCCCTTCGTACTCAACAAGCGTTCGGTTGAGTCGCTCGCCAAGGCGGGGGCGTTCGACTCCCTCGGCCATCCCCGCAAGGGCCTGTGCCAGGTGTTCGAGCAGATCATCGATCGCACCCTGGCCCGCCGGCGCGAGCGCGAACTGGGCGTCATGAGCCTGTTCGCCGACATGGGCGGCGGCGGCGAGGCGGGAGCCGGCGGGGGGTTTGACGATACCCGTGTACCGGTGCCCGACCTCGAGTTCGACAAGGCCCAGAAGCTGGCCTTCGAGAAGGAGATGCTCGGCCTCTACATCAGCGACCACCCGCTGCTCGGCTTGGAGGCGGGCCTGCGCCGCTACGCCGACGCCACCATCGCCGAGGTGCGCGACCTGCGCGACGGCGAGATCCGCTGCGTGGGCGGCGTCATCACGGGCCTCAACCGCAAGTACACCAAGAAGGGCGACCTCATGGCCACCTTCTTCCTGGAGGACCTGGAGTCGGCCATCGAGTGTTGGGTGTTCCCCCGCACGATGCTCGAGTTCGGCTACCTGCTTGAGGACGACGCCATCGTGTGTCTGAAGGGGCGCCTCGACACTCGTGACGACGTGGCGAAGCTCACCTGCCTCGACCTGCAGCGCCCCGAGCTGTCTGCCACTGGCGCCACCGAGGTCCGCATCCGCCTGCCCATCCACTCGCTCACCGAGGCCCGGGTCGACCAGCTCAAGCGGCTGCTGGTCGAGCACCCGGGCGCGTCGCCGGTGTTCCTCGAGGTGGGGGAGAAGGTGCTGCGACTCACCGACGAGTTCCGGGTCGACGACGGCAACGGCCTCATGGCCGAGATCCGGGTGCTGCTCGGCCCCAACGCCGTCGTCGGGTAGCCCACCCGGTGGCCGCTTTCACGCTGTCGCGGCCGAACAACTAGGCTGCGGACCGAAACACCGAGCTCTCGCGGGAGATTTGGGCAGCATGGCGACGCAGGTCGAGACGAAAGACTGTACGGCGCTCACCGACGCCGAGATGGGTGAGATGGCCGACATCTGCGCCGACGGCCCCGCCCACTACGACGTGGGCCTGCTGTCGAAGCAGCGGGAGGAGTGGGTGCTTGTCACCCAGGCCCGGGACAACGCCAAGCTGTGCGGGTTCTCCTTCTGCACGCTCGAGCGCATCGGCGGCACCCCGTGCCTCCTGATCGGGCTGGCGTCGGTGAAGCGCAGCGCCCGGCGGTCCGTGGTGCTCAAGGTCCTCATGGCCGACCAGTACCGGCGTGCCCTGCTGGCCTTCCCCGACGAGGATGTGCTCATCGGCACCAAGTTCCTCGACCCGGCCGGCTTCGAGGCGTTCAAGGGCCTCGATGACATCGTGCCCCGCCCCGGCCACAAGGCCTCGGGCGAGGAGCGGGCGTGGGGCCGCCGCCTGGCCAAGCGCTTCGGCGCCGAAGGCCGTATCGACGACCGCAGCTTCCTGGTCAAGGGCGACGGGAACACCTGTGGCGCCCTGGACCATGAGGCCCTCAAGGAGGGCTCGGTCGACCCCGACGTCGCCGCCTTCTTCGCCGACGCCGACAGCACCCGGGGCGACTACCTCATCGCCTTCGGCTGGGCCATGGCCGAGGACCTCGCCGGCGGCAAGATCGGCCGCTAGCCCTCAGAGGAGGGCGGCGACGACCTTGTAGCAGTAGCCCCGGCGGGGGGCGGAGAGGGTGACGACCAGGCGGCGTGGGCGGGCCGGCGTAGTCGTCAGGGCGTGGGGCAGGACCGGGAGGGTGTGCACCAGGTTGCGCCAGCGGAACCTGCACTGGCCGCCGGTGATGACCGGCGCCTGCGAGGGGGCCACGACGGCGATGGACGGCCGGGTGCCGTCGAGGGTCCAGTAGGGCGTGGCGGGGCCGGGGATGCCGAGGAGGTGCTCGGTGGTGGGGTGGAGCACGGCCCGGAGCATCCGCTCGGCCCGCCGGCGTGAGATGTGGCCCGCCTGCTGGGGCGGGCCCTCGAGGGTGACCTCCTCAGGCCGTACAGGGTCGACTTCGCTCTGGTCGTCCGACACCCATGCGGTGGCCAGGACGAACGGGGCGAGGCCCGGCGCCGGCTCGTGCCAGCGGGCGATCACCAGGGCGCCCGTGGAGACGTGCATGGCCGCACACCACCGCTGCCCGCCGGCGAGCAGGAGCAACTGCACCTCCGCGCCGGCCAGGGAAGTTCGGCCAGCGATGGTGACGGCCACGGCCCCCATGCTTGCGCCGACAGGCGGGAAAGTGGTGGATGGTCTCCTTCGGCGGCGTGGGCGGCCGCCGGCGTTCAGCCCGTCGCTACCTCAGCTGGGCTTCAAGGTCTTCGACCGTCTCCGCTGGTAGCCGGCAGGCGAAGTTCTGGCAGACGTAGGCCGCGCCGTCGGCCCGGCCCTCCCACAGGGGCGAGTCGTACCGCTCGCCCCATGCCAGCACAACGTTGGGCAGGAAGCGGGCCTGCACCGCGTCGACCAGGTCGGGCCGCTTCCCGGCCACCACCACCTCGGTGGTGCCGGTGACAATCATGTCGACGCCGGCCAGGAGATGGGTGAAGGCGCCGGGGTGCTCGGCCATGAAGGGGGCGAGGCCGGCCTGGATGGCGGCGGACCGCTCGGCGTACGCATGGTCGCCGGTCAACGCCGAGAGCCGCAACAGCGCGACTGCACCCACTGCGTTGGCGGACGGCGTGGCCCCGTCGAACAGGTCCTTCTGGCGGACGATGAGCTGCTCGGCATCGTGGCCGACGGTGAAGAAGCCGGGGCCGTCGGGGTCGGCGAACAGGTCGACCATGGCCGAGGCGGCTTCCCGGGCATGGGCGATCCAGCGGGCTTCGCCGGTCGACTCCGCCAGGCGGGTGAAGGCATCGACCAGCCAGGCGTGGTCCACGGCGTAGGCCAGATGGCGCGCCCCGCCGTCGGCCTGCCACGACCGAAGCCACCGGCCGTCGCCCTCCCGTCGCAACGAGGCCAGCAGGAAGTCGCCGGTGTGCACGGCCGCCGCCAGCCAGTCGTCCCGCCCGAGGGCGCCGGCCGCCTCGGCCAGGGCGGAGGTGAACATGGCGTTCCACTCGGTGAGCACCTTGTCGTCGAGCCCCGGCCGCACCCGCAGCTCCCGCTGGTCGAACAGGCGCCGCCGGGCCGCCTCCACCTCGGGCGGACGGAGCAGGTCGCCCCGCACGGGCCGGTGCAGGATGTTGGCGCCCTCGAAGTTGCCAGCCGGCGTGACGCCGTACCAGGCCACCGCGTCGGGCCCGCCGGCGGCGAACACGTCGTCGTGGCGCCAGACGTAGAACCTGCCCTCCTCGCCCTCCGAGTCGGCGTCCTCGGCCGAGTAGAGGCCGCCCTCGGGCGAACGCAGGTCGCGGAGCACGTACCCGACCGTCTCCTCGACGACCTGGCGGAACCGCTCCTCGCCTGTGGCCTGGAAGGCGTGCAGGTAGGCCCGCACCAACCCGGCCTGGTCGTAGAGCATCTTCTCGAAGTGGGGCACCATCCAGAATGCGTCGACCGAGTAGCGGGAGAAGCCGCCGCCAACGTGGTCGTACATCCCGCCGGACGCCATGGCGTCGAGCGTGTTCACCGCCATCTCGAGGGTGGCCGGGTCGTTGTCGCGCCCCCAGTTCCGCAGCACCAGCTCGACGTTGGTGGGCGTGGGGAACTTGGGCGCCCGCCCGAAGCCGCCCCACTCGGCGTCGTACGACGACCGGAGCATCCGGTGGGCGCCCTCGAGCAGTTCGACGCCGACCTCGCCCCCAGTACCGCCGGCCAGGGTGCCGGAGCGGGCGGCGATGGACGACGTGAGATGGCCGGCCTGGGCCAGCAGCTCCGACCGGCGGTCCCCCCACGCTTCGGAGATCGCCCGCATGAGGTCGACGAAGCCGGGCCGCCCGCCCCATGCCGCCTTCGGGTAGTACGTGCCGCCGAAAAAGGGGTGGCCGTCGGGGGTGAGGAACACGGTCATGGGCCAGCCGCCCTGGCCGCTCATGGCCTGCACGGCCTCCATATAGACGGCGTCGACGTCCGGCCGCTCCTCGCGGTCCACCTTCACGCAGACGAAGAGCTCGTTCATCACCGCCGCCACGGCCGGGTCCTCGAAGCTCTCGTGCGCCATCACATGGCACCAGTGGCAGGCCGAGTAGCCGACGGACAACAGGAGCGGGACGTCTCTCACACGAGCCTCGGCGAATGCCTGTTCGCCCCAGGGGTACCAGTCCACCGGGTTGTCCTGGTGCTGGCGAAGGTACGGGCTCGTCTCCTGGGCCAGCCGGTTCACCCGGTCAACCCTAGGGCTGCGACGAAGGCCTCCGGTCCCGCGACGAGTGGCGGTGGGCGCCGCCCGGGCGCCCGGCGATCCCTGCCAGCGGCCCGACAGCCACGGCCTGGCGCAGGTAGTCGGCCAGGCGCAGTTCTGCCGGGGCTCCGGCTTCCTCCTGGTGCTGCCCAAGGTGCCACTCGGCCTCGGCCACGTCCTTGCGCGCGCGCGCCAGATCCCGGTCGATCTCGACCCGCTGGCGGGCGGCGTCGGCCTCGACCTGCTTCTGGCGCTGGAGGACGACGTCCTGCTCGGCCTTCCCCCGCCCCCGGATCTCGTCGGCCCGGCTCCGGGCCATTGCCCGGGCGGATTCCTCCTCCGTTGCGAGGGCCGACCGGAGGCGGTCGTGGTCGGCACGGATGGCGGTCTGGCGCTCCGGTGGGAGGGCATCCGGCACCTTGAGCTGGGCCGCGCCGGCTATGCGCCGTCGCCACTGGAGGATGGCGTTGGCCTGGAGCTGGTCCACGTTGACCTGGATGCGGCGCCCGTCGCGGCACACCACCACGCCGCCCTTCTTCTCCACCAGCACATCGGTGAAGTCGGCGGCCGACCGCACGTCGTCGAGGGCGAGGCGATAGACGATCTTGTCACTCACGCCGGCGGCCGACGCCGACACCAGGCTGTGCTTGGCCAGCTGGGCGTCGACCACTGATGCCTGCAGGGCGGCGAGGGCGGCGGTCCGGGCATCCTTCTCGGCCGCACCGATCGCCCGCTCCCGTCCCACGAGGGCGGCGAGGGCCGCCTCGAGGGAGGCGTCGACGTCGCGGAGCTCCGCATCCTCCAGGGCCCGCAGCCGCGCCCGCTCGCGGTCGGCATCGCGGGCGGCAGCGTCCTCGCCGGTCGACACCTCCGCCCGCCGGCGGGTCAGGCGGTCGACAGCGGCGACAGCGTCACCGGCCACCCGGCGGGGGGCGGCGAGGACGACGCCGACGTGGTGGGACGCCCGGGCCTCGGGCGTTCGGAGGAACAGGCGGCGGACCCTGGCCAGGCCGGCGCCGGCCACGGCGACAGCTCCGACGAGGGCGACAAGGAGGGGAAGGCCGACCACGACGGCGAGGAGCAGGACAACCGCTCCTACCCCGGAGCCGGCGACCGTGCGCCGGGCCTCGCGCAGGTCGCCACCGAACGCAACGGCCGGTCCAGGCGCGGGGAGGAGCGGGGGATCGGCCGCTCCCGGCCTGGTGTCGACGGAGCCGGCGGCGGCGAGGGCTTCGTAGAGGCTGCGCCGCCGCTCGTCCTCCGTCCGGGCTGCGCCGTCGTCCGTGCCGCCTTCGCGCGTGACAGGGACGCCACCGCTGTCACCTGGTCCGATCATCGGGGTCTCGTCCGGCGGACCGGCCTCCCGCGCCGACCACGCCCGGCGCATGGCCGCCCCGCCGGCGGCCAACGCCGCCGCGCCCACCGGCGGATCGTCCACCGCACCGCCCGAGTGGGCAGTCGTCACCACCGCCGCGGACGGCCTGGCGGGCATCCATGGCGGTCCGGGCCGTCCTGTGGCGCCGGATCCGGCGCCGCCGGGCGCCGTTGGCACGCCGACAGCAGCGGGACCCGCCGGCGCCGGGCCGAGGGCGTGCGACAAGGGAGGCACCTCGTCGGGCCGCAGCGCGAGGAAGGACCGGAGCAGAGCGGCCAGATCGGCCACGCCCGGTCTGTCACTCGCCTCCATGGCGGCGAAGGCGGCGGACCGGTCGGGCTGCTCGAGGTCGTGGTGACGGAGAAGCAGCGCCTCCTCGCCGCCGTCGAGGCGACCCCACAGCAGCGGGTCGGCGGCCAAGGCGGCGATGGAGGCGTAGATCGACCATGCCGAGAACGAGTCGAGGCGGGGGCCGAAGTCGCCCACGGCCCGGCCCGGGTGCTGGTAGTTCCGGTGCCCCCGCTCGGTGCCGGCCCACCCGGCCAGGGCGGGCACGTACATGCCGTCGTAGTCGACCAGCCTGAGGTCGCCCCCCGGCGCCACCAGGATGTTGCCGTGCTGGAGGTCGCCGTGGGCGACGCCGTCGGCCCGGAGGCGCTCGGCCAGCGCCGCCACACGAGCCGCCAGGTAGCCCAGGGCGGCGCCGTCCCACAGGTGGCGGCGGACATAGGAGAGGAGCGGCTCGGCTGCCGTCCACTCCATCTTCACGACCGGCCACCACCCGCCGTCAACGCGGATACCGAGTGGCTGGAGGTCGAAGCCCACCCGCCAGGACGCGTCGAGCGTCGCCAGATGGGAGCGCAATGCCTCGTAGCGGGCCCGCTCGGCTTCGAGCGGGCGCACGAAGCAGCGGACGGCCCAGCTCCGGCCCGACGACCCGTCGAGGCGGAACACCACCGCCACGTTCCCGCTCACCGCCCGGGGCAGGCCGAGCGGGCCCAGGGCGGCGGAGGCGCCGGCCAGCTCGGGATCGGCGAAGCAGGTCGCAGGGTCCTGGAGGGCCTCCATGTAGGCGGCGGCGCCGGGCAGCCTCATCGCAGCGGCTCCACCCGCACGAGCGTGAGGTCGTCGTTGCGGAGCCGGCGCCCGGCCCGCTCGCCGCCCGCCCAGTCGGCGAACGCGGCGCTGTCGTCGCACGCGATGCCGTTCATCGCCCGCCACGGCGTCCTGCCGGCGGCGGCCTCGGTGAGGAACCAGGCGGCCAGGGCGTCGGTGGTGAGGTACAGCACATCGCCCGGCTGCCACGCACCCTCGGCCCGCTCCAGGTGGGCCACGACCCGGTTGAGGTGGTGGGCCGACGACGGCACCAGCTTGGGAGCGTTGCCGAAGGCGGCTGCGTCGGTTAGGGGGAAGGCGGTGACGAGCTCGTCGTCTCGCACCTGGAACAGGCACGAGTCGCCAAGCGACACGGCCGACCACCGGCCCTCGCTCCCCGGCGGCCGCGTGAGCTCGATGCCGAGCAGTGTGGCGTGCGCACCGCGTTCGAGGCCGGGTTGCTCGAACCACTCGATGGGGCGTGACCCGGCCTCACGCCCTTTGCGATAGGCGACGAGGGTGGTGTCCCAGCCCGACATGGCCGAGGCGACGACGTCGGCCATGTCCCGCCGGCGCGACGAGCGGCACCAGGTGCGCACCAGCGTCTGCGCCCAGAGCCCGCTGAGCATGCTCTCGGAGGCGCCGTCGGCCACCGCCAGGCGGAGCCGGGGCGTGGTGCGGACCCCGGTGCGACGGGGGAAGTACGCGTCCTCGTACTGCTCGACGGGGCTGCCGTCGCGCGGGAGCCAGAAGGAGGAGACGACGCAGCGCACAGGGCGCTAACGCAGTTCCAGCACCTGGGTGCCGACATCGAGGAACTGCACGATTGCGCTGATATCCGCATTGAAGGCGAAGCCGCGGGCGCCGTCGTCGAGGAGGAGGTCCTGGCGGGCGGCGGCGGCCAGCATCTGGTCGGGCAACGGGCTCGACATGCGGTGGAGGTGGCGGGCGTCGTCGTCCGGCAGGGGGGTGTCGGGGCCGGGGAAGACCACCGGGTCGGAGCGGCCGCTCGACAGGTGCAGGTTGAACAGCAGCACATTGCCGTCGGCGCTGGTGAGCGCCTGGAGGCCCTGGGCCACCGGCAGGGCATCGCCGTCGGTGGAAACGCCGTCGGTGATGTTCACGACCACCGGCGGGAAGCAGCCGGGATGGTCGGCCAGCCACGCGCCGAGCAGGCCGCGGGCCCGGGTCAGCGCTGCGCACATCGGCGTGTCGCCGTAGGCCACGGGCGAGAACCAGGTGGGGAATTTCACGGTCCGCCCGGCCGAGTGGCGGCCGTTCTGGCGGGTCCGCTCCTCCATGCGGGCAGGCCGGGCCGCCACCTCGCTGAGGGGGACGAGGTCACGTCCGGCGAGGGCGCCGTCGAGGATGGGGCCCACGGCGGCGCCGTACCCGATCACCCCGACGTGGAAATAGTCACGGACGCCGTCCTCCTTGGCGCATTTGATCGACAGCTCCGACAGGAGGCGGTTGACGGCGTCGGCCACCGCTTCCGCCTTGGTCATGGGCACGTCGCCCCCACCGATGTGCGCACCCATCGACTCGGACTGGTCGATGAGGAACAGGAAGCAGGTGGGGTTGGCCCGG
Organism: Acidimicrobiales bacterium; assembly: GCA_046596195.1. Classification (GTDB taxonomy): domain Bacteria; phylum Actinomycetota; class Acidimicrobiia; order Acidimicrobiales; genus JAHFUS01. Next base: position 8,655 of record JBKJNA010000214.1, read on the forward strand.
CTGATCTCGGCCGAGAAGGGCATGTCGCCTGTATCGGCCGCCGAGCGGCCCTCCCTTACCGCCTCTTGCGAAGGACTGCTCTCAGCCCTCGATCATCTGCACGAAGGCCATGCAGGTGTCCTCCCCTGGATAGGGTCAGCCGGTAGTCTGCGCCGCCATGCCGTCCTTGCGCTCTAGCCGTCTTTCGCCTCGCCGGATGGCGCTTGCCGCCGCTGTCCTTTTGGTCGCGGCGCTTCCGGCGGCGGTGGCCGCGAGCGCCCCGGCGGCAGCTGCGGGGACCGGGGACGGCACGGTCCTGGCCTTCGGTTCGGCGAGCTTCCTCGGGGCCCCGGCCATCGACTCCCTACGGCTCCCGGTGGTGGGCATGGCCGCCACTCCCACAGGCAACGGCTACTGGCTGGTGGCCTCGGACGGCGGGATCTTCAACTATGGCGACGCCACCTTCCGGGGCTCCACCGGTGCCCTGACCCTGCGCCAGCCCATCGTCGGCATCGCTGCGCCGGCACCGGCGCCGGCGGCGGGCTACTGGCTGGTCGCGGCCGACGGCGGCATCTTCGCCTTCGGCGTGCCCTTCTTCGGATCGACCGGCAGCCTCACCCTGCGCCAGCCGGTGGTGGGCATGGCGCCCACCCCTACCGGCAACGGGTACTGGATGGTGGCGCGCGACGGGGGCGTGTTCGCCTTCGGTGATGCTCCATTCCTCGGGTCCATGGGCGCCACCGCCTTGAACCAGCCGGTCGTCGCCATGGCGGCCACGCCGTCGGGCCGGGGGTACTGGCTGGTGGCGGCCGACGGCGGCCTGTTCTCGTTCGGCGACGCCCGCTTCCTCGGTTCGGCCGCCGGCCGGAGCCTGGCCCGCCCGGTCACGTCGATGACCTCCACCGTGAGCGGCAACGGCTACGTCCTGACCGCAGCCGACGGCGCCACCTTCCCCTTCGGCGACGCCGTAGCGGCCGGCTCGGGCACCGCCAGCCTGGCGCCCGGCACGTCTGTCGTGGCGATCGCCGGCCACCCCGGCGGCGGGTACTGGCTGGCCGCCGGTCGCCCGGCGCTCACGCTCGGGGCGGTGGGTCCGGGCGTGGAGAACCTGCAGAAGCGGCTGCTCGCACTGGGCTACTGGGGCGTCGTCGACGGCAGGTACGGCACCCTCACCACGCAGCAGGTCTACGCCTTCCAGAAGGCCAACGGCCTGCCCCGCGACGGCGTCCTCGACGGCGCCGAGCTCGGCGTCCTGGAGCGGGCCACCCGGGTGGTGCCCCGCCTGAACAGCGGCCGCCAGGTCGAGGTCGACAAGACCCGCCAGATCATCATCGTGTCGGTCAACGGCCAGACAGAGTGGGTCTTCAACACCTCCACCGGCAACGGCAAGCCCTACGGCAACGGGGCCGTCGCCATCACCCCCGAGGGCAACTTCACCTTCTCCCGCCAGATCGACGGTCTGCGCATCTCCGCCCTCGGCGAGCTTTTCCGGCCCAAGTACTTCACCGGCGGCTACGCCATCCACGGCTCGCCCAGCGTGCCGCCGTTCCCTGCCTCACACGGCTGCGTGCGGGTCACCAACGCCGCCATCAATTTCATCTGGGCCAACAACCTGATCCCACTGGGCACGCCCGTCTGGGTCTATTCCTGACGACGACCGCCGGCGCTCAGGCGCGCTCGTTGTCGAGGAGGCGGGCCCGGGCCACCTTGCCGCCGGGCGCCCGGGGGAGGGCGTCCACCAGCACCAGCTCCCGGGGGGCGGCGAAGGCCGGCCGCCGCTCTTTCACCCAGGAGCGCAGCGCGTCGAGTGTGGGCGCGGCGGCGGGGTCGGCCGGCACCACCACGGCCACCACCCGCGCCCCCCACTCGGGATCGGCCCGGCCCGTCACGGCCACATCGGCCACCGCCGGGTGGGAGCGCAGAACGTCCTCCACGTCGGCCGGCCACACGTTCTCCCCGCCGGTGACGATGAGGTCGCCCTGCCGGCCCCGCACGACGACCCGCCCGTCGTCGGCCACGGTGCCCACGTCCCCCGTGGCCAACCAACCCTCGGCGTCCTTGGGGTCGGTTCCGTCCCGGTAGCAGCGCAGGAGGCCCGGCCCCCGCACCAGCAGCCGCCCGTCGTCGGCGGCCCGAACCTCCACACCGTCGAGCGGGACGCCGTCGTACACCACGCCGCCGCCCGTCTCCGTCATCCCGTAGGTGTGCACCACGTTCGGTCCACGAACGCGCCAGTCGCCCGACCCGCCCGCCAGCACCGCCCGGTACGCGGACGTGTCCACCCGGTCCAGCAGCGTGGGCACGAGCGACACGAGGGTGGCGGTCACCGACCGGTCGAACGACGGGCGCACGGTGAGCGGTGTGCCGGTGAGCACCGCCCGCACGACTACGCCCAGTCCGCCCACGCGCGACAGGGGGAGGCAGGCGAGCCACCGGTCGGTGTCCGGGTCCACGCGGAGCCGGGTCGACACGGCGGCGGCCGCCGCCGCCAAGGCGTCGTGGGTCAGCACCACGCCCTTGGGCGTACCGGTGGAGCCGCTGGTGGCCACCACCAGGGCGTCGCCCTCGTCCACCGCCAGGCCGGCGCCCAACCGGTCGAGCACGGCGGCCCGGGCGGGCTCCGGAAGCCGGGGATCGATCGGGAGCACGGCGTCGCCCCGGTCCCACGCCCGCTGCAGCTCGGTGACGAAGCGCTCGCTGCCTTCGGCCTCGATGGCGACCAGCGAGGGCACGCCGGTAGGGTAGCGGCGCCCATGAGTGACACTCCGAACGGCTCCGCCGCGCTGCCGGCCTGGGAGGCCTCCGGTACCTGGGCCGACATCCGGTACGCCACGGCCGAGGGCATCGCCAAGATCACGATCAACCGGCCCGAGGTGCGCAACGCCTTCCGGCCCCAGACGGTGACCGAGTTGTCCAAGGCGTTCACGCTGGCCCAGGACGACCCCGACGTGGGCGTCATCATCCTCACCGGCGAGGGCCCGCTGGCGTTCTGCTCGGGTGGCGACCAGAAGGTGCGGGGCACCGACGGCTACATGGGCGACGACGACATGGCCAAGCGGGGGATCGGGCGCCTCAACGTGCTCGATCTCCAGGTCCAGATCCGCCGCTGCCCCAAGCCGGTGGTGGCCATGGTGGCCGGCTATGCCATCGGCGGCGGGCACGTGCTGCACGTGGTGTGCGACCTCACCATCGCCGCCGACAACGCCCGCTTCGGCCAGACCGGCCCCCGGGTCGGCTCGTTCGACGCCGGCTACGGCTCCGGCCTGCTGGCCCGCATCGTGGGCCAGAAGAAGGCGCGCGAGATCTGGTTTCTCTGCCGCCAGTACGACGCCCACGAGGCGCTGGCCATGGGACTGGTGAACACGGTCGTCCCCCTCGATCGACTCGAGGCGGAGACGGTGCAGTGGTGCCGGGAGATGCTGCGCCTGTCGCCCCTGTCGCTGCGGGTGCTGAAGAGCGCCTGCAACGCGGCCGACGACGGCCTCGCCGGCCTCCAGCAGCTGGCCGGCGACGCCACCCTCCTCTACTACATGGGCGAGGAGGCCCAAGAGGGCCGCAACGCCTACGTGGAGAAGCGGCCGCCCGACTTCTCGCAGTTCCCGCGCCGCCCCTGATGACTTCGCGGTGGGTGCTCGGGGCCCGGCCCCGCACCCTGCCGGCCGCCGTCGTTCCCGTGCTGGTGGGGACGGCCGTCGCCTCGTCGCAGGGGGGCATCGTCGTGTGGCGGGCGGTGGCGGCCATGATCGTGTCGGTGGCCATCCAGGTAGCGACCAACTACGCCAACGACTACTCCGACGGCGTGCGGGGCACCGACGACGTGCGGGTCGGCCCCGTGCGCCTGGTGGCGGGTGGGCTGGCGACGGCCAAGGCCGTGAAGCGGGCCGCCTTCGCAGCCTTCGGGTTGGCCGGCCTGTTCGGCCTCGCCCTCGCCGTCGCCGTGGGGCCCGAGCTGGTGGTGGTGGGCGCCGCCAGCCTGGCCGCCGGCTGGTTCTACACCGGCGGCTCAAGGCCCTACGGCTACGTGGGCCTCGGCGAGGTGGCCGTGTTCGTGTTCTTCGGCGTGGTGGCAACCGTGGGGTCCGCCTACGTCCACCTCGAGCACGTGAGCGGCCTCGCCGTGCTGGCGTCGGTGCCGATCGGGCTGCTTGCCACCGCCCTGCTCGTGGTCAACAACCTGCGCGACATCCCCACCGATGCGGCGGCCGGGAAGAAGACCCTGGCCGTCCGCCTGGGCGACCGCTCGACGCGCGTGCTCTACGTGGGCTGCGTGGCCGGCGCCTTCGCAGTGGTGCCCCCGATCGCCCTGGCCCGGCCCGCCGCACTGCTCACCTTCGTCACCATCGTGCTGGCCCAGCGACCGGTGAAGGCGGTGCTGGGAAGGGCCAGCGGGCGCGACCTCATCGGCGTGCTGGTTGCCACCGGCCAGGTGCAACTCGCCTTCGGGCTGATGCTGGCGCTGGGTATCGCCCTGTAGTTCGCCCGTCTCCGTTCTTGTCGCCGACGCGACTATCCACCACAGACGTCCCCGGTCACCACGCCGGCCGGGGACCCGTCGCTGCGGAGGGCGGTGGCCACCGCCTGGCCGGTGACGGTGCGGCCACGGGCGGCACCGGGGATGGCCTTGGCGAAGATGTAGTCCACCTGCCCGGTGACGGTGACGCACACCCGGTCTCCGGCCACATCGGTGTTCGTGCTCACGCCGTGCACCCCCTGGACCCGCCGGGCGGCGACGGCCGCATCGGCGATGGCGTCGGCCTCGACAGCGTCGAGCACGATCCTCCCCGGCTCCCCGCCGCTGAAGAAGGCGTCGTCGGACACGCTGGCGCCTGCTGCGTCGTTGGCTGCCGCTGCAGCGGCAGCGGACAGCTCGCGCTGGGCCAGGAATGCGATGGAGAAGTCGACGGCGATGGCCCCCAGCACGAACAGCACGAGTACCGCGGCGGGCACGAGCATGAGGACCGATCCCCGTTCGCCCCGGGGTGGGGGTGCGGTCGTCAACATGTGGCAGTGCCGTCCAGTCCGCTGCGGTAGGGGTCGATGACCTCGGAGTGCCGCGATGTGACCGTGATGCCGTTGCCGGCCTGGCCGAGCAGCGGGATGGCGATGAGGGGGACGTCGTAGGAGACCTCGACGGTGATCCGCCGGCAGCGGCCGTATGCGCCCTCGACCGGGGGGACGGTCGTGCGCTCCCACCTTCGGCCGTGGGACAGGATCGCCTCCCTGGCGGCGTTCTCGGCGGCGGGGCCGGCGGCGGCCTCCGACGGTGCCTCCACGTACGTCCGGGCCGCCTCCCGGGCGGCCGAGGTCGTGGCCAGCTTGGCGTCGATCACGCCCCAGGCGTTGGTGACCACCAGGGTGCCGAACACGAAGATGAGGACGCCGAAGACCAGTCCCTCGATGCCGCCCACCTGGCCTCGCTCGTCCCGGCGCACGCCCCGGCGACCGCCGCCGGTCACCGAAACTTCTCCACCCGCACCGTCACGGTGCGAACGATGTCGCCCAGGACCGGGCCGGTGAGCACGGTCGAGAGCAACGAAGGTCGGGGCGCCCGGGCCCGAAGTCTCACGAAGTCAGGGGTGCTGCCGCTCCAGTCGAACGTCACCTTCTTGCCGTAGTCGCCCAGCTGCGATCGGGCGTTGGCCTCGGCGACCGAGACGGCGGCGTCGCCCCCGTCCGAGCCGGCCACCGCCTTGGCTGCGTCGTAGGTGGCGGCGTTGACGACCGAGCTGGCGTACAGGCCGACCAGGACCTGCGCCGCGAACAGCATGAGCAGCAGGAAGACGCCGGCGCCGAGGATGGTGCTGAGGGCGCCCGACCCGTGCTCGTCGCGGTGGCCGGGCAGTCGCACCGCGCTACTTGATCTGGTCGATCTGCTCGTTGACCTTGGTGTTCGAGTTGGTGAGGGTCTCCTTGAACAGCACCCACATCACCACGCCGAGGAACGCCATCACCAGCACCGCTATCGCTGTTGATCGATAACCATACCTTCAGGCCCAGGAGGACGGCGACGTCGGAAAACTCGGCGCTGCGAAGCTGGGAAGCTTGTCTCGTACACCGGTCAGTCGGGATCGTCGTGCGGCGCCACGGCCCCCGCCCATGACAAGGGCGCCATTCGTGTCCGGCGACAAGGGCATCTTGAGCGTCGTCATTGAGGGGCTCGTGATGGTGTTCCCCTGTCACCGCCCTCACGCGCCTACGGGGCGATGGTTGACACGGCACCAGCGCAGCAAGCCATCACCGGAGCCTGTCCGCCGCATTCTGCCCGACCTACAAAGGAATCCTGCGCGGCGAAGTCCCTGCTCACACGGCCGCTGCGAGGCTCACGTCACACGACCGGAGACCATTCCAAAAGCCTGGCCAAGATCCGGGAGAGGTCGCTGCTCTGCGTCCGTGCCGATTTCCGCTGCGCGATTAGGGTGGTCTCGGTGTCGGTGTTGTTCCCCGAGACCGGATCAGTGGCGTTTGACGACACCGTGGACGTCGTGGTGAGGGGATTGGAACCCACCCTGATCACGATCGTCAGCTGCTTGCTGTTGCCTGAGGCCATGGAGCCCAGGTCGCAGTTGACGCCGGCGTCCTTGCCCCTGACTTCGGTGCACGTGGCGCCTGAGGCCGAGACGAACTTCGTCCCGTTGACCTTGCTGGTGAACAACGTGACCCCCGTGGCGGTCCCAGGGCCGTTGTTGGTCACGTTGATGGTGTAGGTCAGCTGGCCGCGGGCTGCGACCGGATCAGGCGAGTCCGAGAGTTCCACCGACAGATCGGCCACGCTGGCGGCGCTCGTGTTGACGGTGAATGTTCTGGTGGCGGGCGTCGCGTCGGT